>JBAYTA010000054.1:0-12593 GCA_041675865.1 Bacilli bacterium
AGTTCCTTCTTACTATAGATAGTTCCAATTTCAGTAGAATTTGAAATATATACTAATTTTGGCATAACCATATGCTCATCAGTATGTGTTCGAACAACATCGATGATTTCATCTTTAGTAATTTTTCCGTCAATTCCTTTAACGGTCAATATTTTGTGACCTGTTGCTTCTATAGCTCCAGTTTCATGGACATTAATATGTCCGCTAGCAACACTAATCACTGCTTGATGTGGCCTTAGAATATGAGAGATTGCAATTTTGTTACAACTTGTTCCACCTACTAGAAAATGAATATCACATGTATCATTTTTTAACTCTGCTTGAATCAACTTTTTCGCTTTTTCAGAGTGCTTATCTAAACCATAGCCATTATTTTGTTCAAGGCTTACTTTATTAAGTAAGTCTAAAATATCTTTATGAGCAACTTCACTATAATCATTTTTAAAACTAATCATTTTTTTGTACCTCTATTTGTATATTGATATTATATCAAAAATGTTTAAACAATTAAAGTAGCGTTTAAAAATTAAAAAATAACCATATTAAATTGTTTATATAATTGTATGACTATATTTTATTATTTAAATTTATAAATAAGATTTTATTGTTATATTTTTTAGATTATGCTACAATTTGATTGAGATTAATTCGGATAGTAAAATTAGTTATTGTTTTTAATTATAAAATGGAGGGTTTATTTCTAAAAGAAATATTTTATTATCTTTTATTGCTATGTTAGTTTTTATTATATCTTTAGTAGGATGTAAGGATGAAGAACAAGAAACTTTCAAAGTTTATTTTTATTTAGAAGAAAAACTTTTAAAAGAAGAGACGGTTGAAAAGGGAAGTAGTGCAACTGCTCCCACTGTAGAACTTGAAGAAGGATGCTTCTTTGTTGGTTGCATTAGGCATTTTGATGATGTTCAAGAAAATATTGAAACAAAGGCAATTATTCTTAAAGTCTATAACATTATTACATTTGATTCTTTTGGTGTAGATTTTAATGATAGTATTCAGTATGATGTAAACACCAGTGTAAGCTATTATCCAAACCCTAAAAAACTGGGTATAAATTTGTAGGCTGGTATAAAGGTTTAGATAATAAAGAGCAATTTATTTTTAGTGATGAGACAAAAATTGAAAATAATATTACTCTGTATGCAAAGTGGAAGGCAATTTCTAATTATGTTTACTACCATACTAATAGTGAAATAGTTGTTCCGAAAAAGTCGCTTTTATATAATCAAGAACTATATTTACCAGAACTTGAACTTGAAAATTATCATTTTGAAGGTTGGTATTTATATGAAGATTTTGAAGAATCTATAACTGAAGGTGTAATGTTAGAAGAAGATTTTCATGCAATTTTATTAACGATATTAATTGTTCTTGGAATTGCTTTAAGATTATATGAATATTAAATTTGATTTTTAATACATAGCATATTTGCTATGTTTTTATTTTGATTTTCTTTGCTTATTTCAACAAATTATGATATTATATTTAATTATAAAGATACAAAAATTGAGGAGACAGATGTTTAAAACAAAAAAATTAATTGTTTTTGTTTTCTTTTTATTAGGCATTTTTATTTTTACAGGATGTATTGAAAGTGATAGTAAAATAGAACAAGTTTATACTGAACTTTTTGATAATGTAGATCTCGCTGCAGTAGACAGCGATTTATCATTTCCAAAGAGTCTAGAGGGAGTAGAAATAACATATAACTCTAATAACCAAGATGTAATATCTAATGAAGGTAGAGTGAGTAGAAGTTCTAGAGATGAAGTAGTAACTATCAAGATTACTTTAAAACAAGATAGTGAAGTTGTTAAGAAAAAAGTAAATATTATTGTTCTAAAAGACCATAATTTATTAATTGAAGAAGTCTATAATAAATTATTTTTAGGAGAAGATTCTATAACTACTACTAAGGACTTAGATTTTAAAACCTTAGTTGATGGTGTAAGTATAACTTATGAATCTTTGGATACTGATGTAATTACTAATGAAGGTAATATTAAGAGAAGTGCAGTTGATTTAAAGACTGATGTTAATGTGACTTTAAGTTCTGGCGATATTGAAGTGGTTAAAAAAGTTGAAGTTGTTGTTTTAAAAGACAATAGTATTACTTTAGAACAAGTATATAATTATTTATTTAAAGACATTGATCTTACAAAAGTAGTAGCTGATTTAGATTTTAAAACAATAGTTGATGGCATAAGTATTAGTTATAATTCTAAAGATCTTAGTATTATTTCAAATACTGGTAAAGTTACACGATCGCTTGAAGATAAAGAAGTAAGTGTTGAAGTTGTTCTAACATATGATGATGAAATATTAGAGAAAACTATTACTATAAAAGTTTTAAAAGATCCTCTTTTAGTTATTAATAATGTTTATACTAGTCTTTTTACCGGAATAGATTTGGGTAACTTAAAATCAGATTTATTATTAATTAATAATAAGGATGGAGTTAGTATTAGTTATGAATCTACTAATTTGAATGTAATATCGAATACTGGTGTTGTTTTTAGAGGTAGTGAAGATAAAGAAGTAAAGATAATTATAGTTTTAAGTTTTGAAAATATTGAAGTAACAAAAGAGATATTTGTAACAGTATTAAAATTAGAAAGTCAAAATTATCCAATAAGTAATGCCCTTGCTGCAAGTGATAATCAAGTTGTAACCGTTGAAGGGATTATAATAGGTGAAGTTGGTGAGAATTATTATCTCCATGATGGAAGTCATGGTATCTATTTATATCGCTTAGGAAATGGATATTATTTAGGAGATAAAATTAGGGTAACTGGAACTAAGACTACATTTAATGGTTTACATGAGTTAACAAGCATAAATGATATTGTTGAATTAGACACAAATGTAGCTTTACCTAATGCATTAGATATTATCTATTTAGATGAAATTGATAAACAATCAACCCTTTATAATATTGATGATTTAGAGATTGTAGATTATGATACTATAAAAAGTGGCAAAGATATTTTTATTACTGTAAAAGATAGTAGCAATAATACGATGGAAATAATTATTAGTAAACATACTAGTACATATTACATTAATGAAATAGCTAATAAACTTTTTGGAATGACAATTGGTGATAAATTAAATTTAAGTAATGTTGTAAGTTCTTATTTTAATAAATTTCAATTACAAGTATTTTCACCTGACCAAGTAGAGTTAATATATTATGATGGTGGTACAGTAACAGATCCAATTGATCCATATTTTCCAAAGTCAGAAGATATGAGATTTTTAAAAGATGAACTAGATGAGTTTCTAACATCGGGAATAAGTCCAGCTGGATATGCTAATGTTTTAATTATCCCTATTAGTTTTATAGATTATAATTTTGATAGTGAAGATCTAGATAGGTTAGAGCTTGCATTCTTTGGAACTAGTGAAGATACTGGTTGGGAAAGTGTTCAGTCGTATTATCATAAGTCATCATATGGAAAGTTTAATTTCACTGGAGAAATATTAAGTCCTTACCAAACAAATAAATTATCCACTTATTATGCAAAACGTTATAATGATGGGATTGATGCAGACTATGACATAATTAAGGCTGCACTTGAATATTATGATGATTTAATAGACTATAGTTTATATGATAATAATGATGATGGCTATATTGATGGGTTATATTTTATATATGCTGCACCTACTTGGTATGGTGAAGAAACGGGCTCAGATAATGATAGTGATTTATGGTGGGCTTATGTTTACCAATACTATACAGAAGATTATGAATTATATGATGGTGTTGAAGCTAATTATTATATGTGGTCAGGTATTGAGTTTATGGATGAAGCCTTCACATATGGTGAATATACTGATGAGTATATAGAAATTAATGCATCAACTTATATTCATGAGACTGGACATATGTTAGGTTTATATGATTATTATGATTATGAAGAGGACTTTGGACCAGGTGGTGGATTAGGTGGAGCAGATATGATGGATTATACTGTAGGAGATCATAATTCATTTTCAAAAATTATGTTAGATTGGGTTACTCCATTAGTTGTAAGTGGTAAATCAACTACTGTTACAATAAATAGTTTTACTGAATCAAAAGATGTTATCTTAGTGTCATCAGCTTGGAATAATTCCTATTTTGATGAATACTTCCTTATTGAGTTTTATACTCCAACTGGTTTAAATGAAGCCCATGCAGGACATAATGGATTATATTCTATTAGTGGAGTAAGGATAATACATGTAAATGCTAGTTTAAATCCTGATCAAACTGATGGAAATTTATTTTTATATGATAACTCTTATACAAGTAAAAAAATCCTAAAGATTATAGAAGCAGATAATAATAATAGCATTGAACAATATTTTGAAGCAGAAGATTCTGATTTATTCCAAGCAGGTAATGAATTTGGGCTAGCATCAAATTATAGACTTGCAAACGGATCATTAGTAAACTTTAATATTAAGATATTAAATATAACAAATGATGGAGCACAAATAGAAATAGTGTTTAATTAGAGAAGAAAAGGAAATAGAAGAAATGGTATTTTTAGAGCAATTAAACTTTTTTGAAAGTGTAATTGAATTTTTAAGTTATGAAATGAATCAAGTTCCAACAATATATGGTTGGTTTCATATTATGTTTTTAATTATTATAGCTGTAATAACCATTATTTGTATTAAAAGATTTAAAGGAGCAACAAATATTGAAATAAATAAATTTTTGAGAACAACTGCTGTGATAATGTTGATATTTGAAGTTTATAAGCAATTTGTTTTCACAATTGAGGGTTCAATTTGGGATTACCAATGGTATGCATTCCCGTTTCAATTTTGTTCTGTTCCCATGTATTTGATGTTTCTTGCTTCATTTTTAAAAGATGGAAATATGAGGAAGAATATTATATCTTTCCTTGGTACATATAATGTATTTGCAGGGCTAGCTGTTATGATATATCCTAGTGATGTATTTATAAATACACTTGGAATTTCAATTCAAACAATGGTTCATCATGGCTTAATGGTGGTGGTTGGAATTACGCTTTTAGCAACTAACCAAATTCCATTTCAAAGAAAAGAAATATTTAGAGCTGCATTGGTTTTTGGTGTATTAGGATTGATTGCATTTGTAATGAATATAGCATTAGTTAATGTTGATGGAACATTTAATATGTTCTTTATAAGTCCATATTATGATACGCATCTACCAGTTTTAAGCATTATTAATGAAAGTCTTGGATATATTCCTTATTTGATAACTTACTTCTTTGGTTTTACAATAGTTGCATATTTAGTTTTATTAGTTGCGATATTTATAAACAAAAAAATACTAACTAGCAGCTTGAAAGAAAAAGTTTTCTTAAAATAATAGTAAAAAACAACCACTTTTTGGTTGTTTTTCTTTATCTGATTTTAAAATTATTTAAAAATTTTTTATAATCATTATAGAGTTTAACACTCTTTTCCTTATTTCCTAGGATAATATTTGAATTATCTTTATTCATTAAGCCAATATATTGGTAAACCAATATTGTTTCTACATATGGTGATACTTGTTCTAGTTGTTTAGATACTCTTTCAAAAGAAGCGGGAAGGAGAGGACTATTATAGACTTCACCTTCAAACTCAAATAATTCAACATCTGCCCATAAAGCTGGACCATTAGCTTTATCATGGGCAATTTTTAATTTTCTATAAAATTCACCTGTTTCTTCTGTAGTGGATTTTTCTACACCAACTTCATCTTGATAAGCGATAAAATCTACTTTTAAGTTTTTTAGTTGGTTAATAAAATACTCATCTGTGCTTAAGAGTCTTGTACCATATGGTGCTATTAATACTTTTTTGGTTTTATCTAAAATTTTAAAATAGTCACTATATTTATTTACATAATTAATAAATGCTTCTTGAAAATAAGGATTAATAGCAGTTTCATCAGGCAAATACCAACCATAAAAACTTTTATAAGAATTAAACTTTTCATATAATTCTTTTATAGCAGTGAATGCTCTTTTGGTTACAGATTCATCAATCATATTATTGTAAGGATTTTGCCACTTTCCATAATAACCTGCACTTAGAAAAACTTTTAATTCTAGCTTTTCTGCTTCATCTAGTAATGTTTCAATTAAATTTGTAGTTTTATGTTTGCTTTTTGGATATACAGTAGAATTAAAATATGCTTCATTATTTAAGGATGAAGCAAGTAGAACTATATATTCCATTCCTAATTCCTTTATTTCTTTGATCTTATTACGCCAATTTGCTTCACTGAATTGATAAAGCGAATCATTCCAATAAGTACCTTCAATAGTACTATGGTGTTCAAATTCAAACCAAGTACCTTTAATAATTTTTGCTTCCACAATTTCCTCCATAAAATATAACTTTGATGCTATTATACAACATTAATTCTCAAAAGTCATAATTATTTTACATCAATTTTAATTTACTACTTGTATTATTATAAAAAAAATTATATAATGTCTATACAAGATAAATATATTTTAATATGAGGGATGGAAATGAAAAAAACAAAACTTATTATTTTTTTATTATTAACTTTTTTAATAGTATTTACTGGGTGTGGATCAAGCGAACCTAAATTCACTGTTACTTTTTATGATGGTAGTGGTAAGGTGATAAAAACAGAAGAAGTAACTGTTGGCAAAGATGCAACAGCACCTGCTGACCCTATAATTGAAAACACAGCAGAATTTTCATATGAATTTACAGGTTGGAATAAGGATTATTCAAATGTTCAAGCTGATTTAAAAGTGTATCCTACTTATAATCAAACAATTAATAAATATACTTATAAATTCTATGATTATGATGACACTCTTTTAAAAGAAGTAAATACATACTATGGTAGCCTTATTATTCCTCCAGTATTAGGTACAAGAGAAGCACCTTTGGGGTCAAGATATGACTTTTTATCATGGGGTAAGGATATTGAAAAGTTAGTAGGTGATATAAGTTTTAAAGCTGAATATAAGCTTGTGAAATACAATACTCTAACAATCTATAAAGCAAATTTGGAAGAAGTAAGTGAGCAAGTAATGGTTGATGAAGGAAAACTTCCATCGATGCCAAGAACACCAAAAATAGAAAGAGCAGATGGTATGTACTATAAGTTTTTAGGTTGGTATACAGGGAAAAGTGATGGTGAATTATTTGATTTCTCTAAACCAATAACAAAAGATTCAACAATCTATCCAAGATTTAGTGAAGAACCATTTAAATTAAATGGTAAAGTAATATCCTTACTAGGAGATAGTATAACTACATATTATAAACCCGGAAGCCCACTAACGAGTTCCTTCCAGGGACAATACGAATACTATTATCCGAATCCAAATACTGATGTTTTGAACTTTAATCAAACTTGGTGGTACACAATGTTAAGTAAAACCGAAACAAACCTAGGTTTAAATAATTCTCGAGGTGGAGCAAAGGTTTATAATGGTGGAAATGAAGCTGATATTACAGCAGGAATGAATTATTCTAGAATAAATGATTTAGGTAAAAATGGTAATCCTGATATCATTGTTATTTATATGGGTACAAATGATTATGTAACCACTGTTACTGAGAGTGAATTTAGAAATGCGTATAATGTTATGCTTAATCGTATTTATGAAGTATATCCAAATGTTGATGTCTTCATTTCTACAATCCATTCACCAGGAAGTAATTATGCAGTTAATTTTAGAACTAGATGGATGGCGTTTAATAATATAATTCGAGATATTGCAAATGCAAGAAATATACCATTAATTGAATTTGATAAAGCAATTACAGATGAAAATCATAGTACGAGTACATCAGATGCACTACATCCAAACGCAAGTGGAATGTTACTTTTAGGTAATAGGGCTGCAAAAGACATTAAAAAATATTATGGTTTAAATGATTAAGTTTATGATTAATATGTGAGAGGATAAAACAATGGATAAATATCTAAAGCCAGTATCTTTATATATGCAAAGTGATTATTATGAAAAATGGGATTTATGGCTAGAAGAAGTGAAGTCATTTCCTAAAAAGATTGATATAATCTCTAAAGAAAAAACAACTTATGGTAAAAAAATAGAGTTTTACTTTGATAGCCTTGGTGATGCGAAAATATATGCAAGTTTATTTTTAAATGAGGCGACTAATAAAAAAGCACCATTAATAGTTTTATATCATGGTCTTGGTGCAGTAATTCAAACTGCTGGCTATCAAGAAATTTTAAGTTACTGGTTAAATGAAGGATACTCTGTTTTAGGTATGGATTCCAGACTACAAGGTGGTAAGTCAATTGATAATAATCAGTATGAGTATAAAGAATATGGTTTAAGTGCATATAATGTCCATGATGAATCTATTTACTATAGTAAATATTTGTTTCAAGATGCGCTAATGCTTCTTGAATTAATAAATGAATTTAAAGAGTTAGACAACAAACCAATTTATGTAACTGGGGGATCTAAAGGTGCAGAGTTAGCATTATTTGCTTCTTCAAAGTCAAATAAAGTAGCACTTTGCTTAGCAGATATTCCAAGTGGTTGTTACTTAGTTGGAAGAGTAGAAGGTTCTTATGGAAATTATGCCGGATTAAATAAGCTTCTAAGAGATAAACCAATACTAGAGAAACAAATATTTAAAACATTAAGTTATTTTGATATTGTTCATCTTGCAAGAGAAATAAACTGTCCTGTCCTTGCTTCAGTTGGAAGTATCGATCAAGTTTGTCCTCCTGAGTTTTTCTATCAAGCTTATAGACAAATTCCAGCTTATAAAGAATTTATTAAATATGATGGTTATGGTCATGGTGGATATGACAAGGAACACATGGTTAAAAAATTTGAATTTATTAAAAAATATGAGAGTAAATTATGAATATAAAGAAGTATGATGTAGTCGTAGTAGGCGGGAGTATAGGTGGAGTTTTAGCTTCATTATCTCTATTAAAATCAAATTTAAAAGTTGCTTTGACTGAAGAAACTGCTTGGATTGGTGGACAATTAACTAATCAAGCAGTTCCAAGTGATGAGCATAAGTGGATTGAAGAATTTGGTTGTACTAGAACTTATCGTGAGTTTAGAAATAAAATAAGAGAACATTATAAAAATCATCCTCATTTTAAAGAAGAGGTTTCAAGCAAACCAAACTTTAATCCTGGAGGAGGTTGGGTAAGTAGAATAACAGCTGAACCTAAAGTTGCCCATAAGATTTTTGAAGAAATGATTAGTGAATATTTAAAAAGTGGTCAACTTGAATTATTTTTAGAAACTAAAGCTATCTCTGCAGAAGTTGTGGATGATGAAGTTCAGTCTGTTGTTATCCAAAATAATAAAACTGCTGAAAAGTTAACTCTAATTGGAAAGTTCTTTTTGGATGCAACTGATGTAGGATCTTTACTGCCACTTACAAATACTGAATATGTAACAGGTGCTGAGAGTAAGGCTGAAACTAATGAGCCACACGCGAAAGAAGTTGCTTGCCCTCTAGATATGCAACCTGTTACTTGGGTTGCAGCAGTTGAGTTTGCTAAAGGGGAAAATCATGTAATTGAAAAGCCTAAAATGTATGATTATTTTAATTCGCATAAGGTTGATATTGGCTGCGATTATAAAGCTCTTAGTTGGGAATACCCTTTGTCTAAAGATGGTGGTATGAGAAGAGCTTCATTATTTGGACATGATGGTGCCCATTTCTTTAATTATAGAAAAATAATTAATAGTGATTATTTCTTAAATGGTTTTAATAAAAACGATGTTACTTTATTAAACTGGCCTCAAAATGATTATACTTTCGGTAATATCTATGAAAGTGAAGATGCAAAAGAACATTTAGAAATGGCTAGAGAATTAACTCTAAGCGTTATTTACTGGCTCCAAACTGAAGCTCCAAGAGAAGGAGGAAAATTTGGTTATCCAGAAATTAAACTTAGAGGAGATGTTGTTGGTACAAATGACGGACTTGCAATGGCTCCATATATTAGAGAGTCAAGAAGAATTAAAGCACTCCACACTATTAAGGAACAAGATATTAGTTTAAATAAAAATAAAGTTTTACCAAGAGTATATGATTCTGTTGGAATTGGTAGTTATCATATTGATATTCATATGACTACTGTTTCAAAGACATTCTTCTTTGAACATTGTTTACCATTTGAAATACCTCTTGGATCGCTTATTCCAATCAAAACAAAAAATCTACTTCCAGCATGTAAGAATATAGGAACAACTCATATAACAAATGGTTGCTTTAGACTTCATCCTGTTGAATGGAATGTTGGTGAAGTTGCTGGTTATTTTGCAGCTTATTGTTTAAGATTAAATATGAACCCGCAAGAAGTTTATAAAGATCAAGATTTAATTAAATCTTTCCAGGCTAAACTTATTCAAGCAGGAATAGAGTTAAGCTGGCCAGAAAATGTGCTTGAACTTTAAATTTATTTTCAAAAAACGATTAAGTTGACTATACAAGATAAAAAGAGTATAATAAAGATGAAAAGGCTTTAGGAGAAAATATGATTAAGCTACCCCTATATATTAAAGACTATTATTTTATGAATAGTTATGTAAGATTTCCAAATAGTTCTAGATTACCTTTGATTTTTAATTCAAGAACTATTACATTTCAAATGTTTTATGATTATGATGTAATGCTAGATAAATCTAAAATAGACTTAAATGGATTAGAACCTGCAAC
The DNA here is from genome assembly GCA_041675865.1 of Bacilli bacterium. Lineage (GTDB taxonomy): Bacteria > Bacillota_I > Bacilli_A > ML615J-28 > CAG-698 > DUVT01. The sequence goes on from JBAYTA010000054.1 coordinate 10,711, forward strand.
TTTATTTGTGAGTTATGATCGTACATTAGAAGAAGATGCTTATCATCTAGAAATAGATTACAAGAAAAATATTAGAATAGCTTCATCAACTAGGCGAGGTATCCGCTACGCGCTTAGTCTTTTGGGCAGTTTAATAATCATAAAAGAGAATAATGTATATTTACCAATCATTAAAATAGATGATTATCCAAGTTTTAAGATTAGAGGAATTATTGAAGGCTTTTATGGTAAACCTTGGACTCATGAAGAAAGACTCGATGAAGTAGATTTAATGAATAAGTATAGATTAAATACTTATATTTACGCTCCTAAAGACGATGAATATCATAGAAAATTATGGAGAGAACTATATCCAGAAAAAGAATTAAATCAGCTTTTAGATATTAAAGATAAATGTACTTTATTAGATATCGATTTCTTTTATACAATAAGTCCAGGAATAGATTTTGATTATTCTAGTGAAGATAATTTCTTAATGTTATTTAGAAAACTAGATCAAGTAATAGATAAAGGTGTAAAATACTTTGGTATTTTAATGGATGATATTGATTATAAGTTAAAGGGTAAAAATAAAGAACGATTTGGTAGACCGGGAATTGCCCATGCTTATATAGTTAATAGAGTTAATCGCTATTTAAGTGAAAAAGTATATAAACATAAATTAGTTATGTGTCCGACTGAATATCATCAAAACCATGATGGTATTTATCGTCACGACTTGGCAAAAGAATTAGACAAGGATGTTGCAATATTCTTTACTGGAGACGCTGTTTGTGCTGAGGTTATTGATGAGGCAACTATAAAAAAAGTTAGAGAAGATTTTGATCATCCACTATTTATCTGGGAAAACCATCCTGTTAATGATTTTCTTCCAAGTAGATTATTTACTGGTCCTATTCAAAATAGAGCAAAAAGGATGAGCAGTTATGTAGACGGCTATATTACGAATCCGATGAATCAATGGTTGGCATCAAAAGTAGGTATTATTTCAATCGCATATTATGCATGGAACTCATTTGGTTATAATCAAGAGAGTGTCTATGAAGAGATCTTAGAATATGAATTTTCAAATCTTTTACCAGATATAAAAGTATTCTTTGATGCTTCAAGAGCTACAGTATTAGATCATTACAGAAATAATGAATTTTATTATTTAATTGAAAAAGAAGATTATGAACCAATTCTTAAATACTATGCAAATTTAGAAGTTGCAGTAAATAATTTAAAAGCAAAAAATGATCCATTAATAAAAGAAATTATGTCTTGGCTTGACTGGGCACTAGTTGAAGTGGAATTAGTTAGAAGTATAATAAATAATGATTATAAAAAAGATAATCTACTAAAAAAATTAGAAGCAAAAGAGCGACTAGGAATTGAGGTTCTTGACTATTTAATTAAAGCTAAAAATATTCTTGCCTTAGAAGAATACAAAAATTTAGTTGCTGCACGTCGAGGGAATTTATGGTGGCGTGTTTGGGAGGAAAAGAAATGAAGCAAAAGGTAGTATTATTACCTCTTGATGAAAGACCATGTAATTATGAGTTTGGAAGGAAAATATTTAAAGAAACTGATATAGATATTGTTACTTGTGACTTATCTATTTTAGGAAAGAAGAAAATTCCAGCAAATTTAAAAGCTATAGATGAATTTTTAAGTAAAGAAACACTAGATGCTTACGGATTAGTAGTAAGTATGGATATGCTTCTATATGGTGGAATTGTTCCTTCTCGTCTTCATGTGAAAAATGAAGCTGAACTTATAAATAGGATTCAGATTTTAAGGGAAATAAAAAAGAATAATCCCAAGATTAAAATATTTGCATTTGATTTAATAATGAGATGCCCGCAATATAGCTCTGATGATGAAGAACCAGACTACTATGC
>JBAYTA010000055.1:0-12385 GCA_041675865.1 Bacilli bacterium
AAATAATAAAGAAATAATATCTTCTTTAGTTATATTATAGAAATATTCTTCAATATCAATATTTCCTAATAATTCAAGAACATCTTTTCTTTGGAATTTAACACCAACCAATACATTCTCTAATTTAGAAATTTCAGTTCTTCCAAAGAAATCCCCAAATATTTTCACATTCTTAATTAAATTTTCACTTACATCAATATTGAAACTAACCTTACCACCTGCAAATCGTTTTTCCTTTTGAATTGCAAAATCAGGGTTTTCCCCATAGTTCCACTCCCAAGTGGAATATTTTTCTTTCATTAGTTTATCTATTTTTTGATAATCTTCTTCTGTTAAATGATATGTCTTTGATTCAATGTCATCTGTTTCTAAAATAAATTTTAGTAAATAATCTTGAAACTCTTTTGTAGTCATCTTCTTCTTTAAAAATGGAAGAATATTTGTTACTCTACTACGATTTGATTTAATCCCTTTAGATTCAATTTTTTCTAATTTTACTTGTAGTACTTTTGCTACCATATCAAGGTCTGCATCAAATAAGATTGTTCCATGATGATACATACGATCTTTATAATATGTTTGTGCATTACCAGAAAACTTTTTACCATCAATTAAAATATCATTTCTACCAGCAAACTGTGCATCAACTCCAAGACTATTTAATGCTTTTATAACTGGTTCAGTAAACTTTCTAAAATTATTTAAATTGTCTCTAGAGTTTGTAGTAACAAAAGTATAGTTTAGATTCCCAAAATCATGATAAACAGCTCCCCCACCAGAGATTCTTCTTACAACATGAATATTATGTTCTTCTACATAATTAGTATTAATTTCTTCAATTGTATTTTGATTCCTACCTATAATAATAGCAGGTTCATTTTGCCATAAAAATAAATAATCATTATCATTAGGTAGGTTCTTTAGAACATACTCTTCTAGAGCTAAATTGTATCTTGGATCTGTTTTTTTATTTATTATTGTTAACATAACTGTACCTCTTAAATATTGTTTACTTAAATTTTAGCATTTTATTTAACTTTATACATAAAATATGAATATATTATTTTTCTAGCTTATTTTTGTTTTCTGATTTCGTAATATAAATAGATGTTACAACACCAATTATCAAGAACAAGATTCCAAATATCCAATGTCTAATTAAAGAATCTTGAATAATTTCTTTATACTCTATATACATTTGGTAAATTATTGCAAATGGTGAAGCAATTAAAAGCCCAAGTACAACAGAGTAAAATAGCTTTGGATGCTTATCTATTAATTTTTCCACAATTTTTGCTAGGCTCAACATTCCAACAACAATTCCAAGACCTAAAGCAATAACTAATAATAGATTAGAGAATATTCCATTAAAATCTATACTGAAAACTGATTTAATAAAGGAAGTTGTGAAATCAATAATATAATTATAATAACCAATTGCAAGTAATATTAATGATCCACTAACACCAGGAATTATCATTGTAGCTGCAGCTATTATACCTACAAAGAATAAAATTATAATATCTTTTACACTTACAGAACCAATAACAACACCTGTATTTGTTTCATTATAAGTAATTGAAAAGATCAATAAAGCTGTAATTAATCCAAATCCAAATAAAAATGATAAAACCTTTTTCCAATTAATTCTTTTCGCATCAACTCTATCGTAAATATTAGGAATTGAACCAACTATTAATCCTGTAAAGAAAAATATTGTTGGAATCGGAAAATTATCTAAAAATAACTTAATTCCAAATATAGATATTAAAATCCCAAAACCTATTCCTAGAGCTAGTCCCCATATATCTTTAAAGACTTGAATTGGCTTTTTATAGAAGTTTGTTAAGGCATAAATCAATTTATCATATACATTAAAGGAAACAGCCATAACCCCACCACTAAATCCAGGGAGGATATTTGCAATTCCTACTATAATTCCTTTTAAAAAATCAAAAAATTTATCTCTCATAATTCACCTATATTTCACTTTTATAATTATAACAAATTATATGCTTAAATTAAAGTAATAATAATAAAAGATTCGCAGTTAAATATTTGCAAATCTTTTATATTCTTACTATTTTTCTAAATACATCTTTGCTTGTGTTGTAAACATTTCATAATATTTACCTTTTTGTTTCATTAAACTCTTATGATCGCCAATTTCAATAATTTCGCCACTATCAAACATATAAATCTTCTTCGCATCTACAACTGTAGAAAGTCTATGAGAAATTAAAATAACTGTTTTATCAATACAAAGTTCTAAAATCTTCTTATTAATATCATATTCAGAAACTGGATCTAGTGAACTTGTTGGTTCATCAAGTATGATTATTGGCGAACTAGAAGCAAATATTCTTGCAATAGCAAGTTTTTGCTTTTCTCCCCCAGATAGAGAGAGGCCATCATTAGTAAATTCTTTTGTAAGAACTGTATCAAGTCCATCTTTTTGTTCCCTAATTTTATCAGCTAAACCAGATTTTTCTAATGCATTCCAAACAATTTCATCATCATTTGGACTAAGTCTTTTTCTAAATAAAACATTTTCTAATACACTTACTGAATAAATTTGAAAGTTTTGAAATATGGAAACATATTTACTTCTAATATCTCTTTCATCTAAATTGAGATAATCTTCATTATCCATAAATATCTTACCATCATCTACATTATAAAATTTAAGTAATAGTTTTATTAATGTAGTCTTGCCTGCTCCATTATATCCAATTATGGCAATTTTTTCTTTTGGTAGGATTGAAAAATTAACATTTTTTAAAGCATAGTCTTCTTGATTTGGATATTTAAATGATAAATTTTCAATCTTAATTACAGGATGTTTTAAATCTACTAATTTTCCACCACTTAACTCAATTTGCGGTTCATAGTTCATTAACCATAGGAAATCATCAATATACATTGCATTTTCCCTAAGTGATACAAAATTACCAATTGCTCCATAAATATTATTTGTAAATCTTAAAACTGCATTAATACTGCCACTAAACTTTGCAATTGTAAAGGCAGGATTATTATATACTTTACTCATCAAATAAAAGAATCCACCATAATATCTAGATACTTGATAAATAATATCTTCAACTGCACTGTAAACGAATGACTTATGTTCGACTGGACGATATGTTTTTTGGATTGATTTCCATGTTTCTTGATGTTTATCAATAAGTAGATCACTAACCCTAGTTGTTTTTATATCGCAAGTATATTTTTCTAGATAGAAGACTCTTGTATAATAACCTAGTTTTCTATAATCTGTTTCACTTGCTTTAGATGCTCTATACCAAAGTTTAGGTATTCTTGCTTGAATGATGGTTGTTAAAACAACTTGAACAAAAATAATTAAAAGTAAAAATACATCACTATAAACTAAATATGTACCCAGTGTAAGTAATATAAATATACTTCTTAAAAATCTAACAAAAGTATCAAATGTATTAATACCTTTAATATCTCCTTCTCTTAAAGCTCTATTAAATAAATCATATTCTTTAGGATTATCAAATACTTGCATATCTAGCCTAGATGCTTTTTCAAACATGATATGTTGGATTTTTTTAACCCATTGATGTCTAAATCTTGGAACTAAATAACCATAATAAAGTCTTGTAATAATTAAACAAATTGTTGTAACTATAACAAATAAAACTATTTGGTAAACAATATCACCATAAACCACATCAACTTTTACAATTAACTCAGTTACTCTTTCAATAATCATAACATCAGCTAAACTTGAAACACTAGAAGCTAAAATAAAAAGAATAGATACTAAGACATACAATGGACAAAGTTTAATAACATATTTAATCATTATTAAATTATTTTTGATTATTTTCATTATACTTCACTCCCCTCTAAATAATTCTTAGCTTGGATATTGAACATATAACGATACTTCCCATCTTCAATATTCATTAATTCATGATGTGTACCTTCTTCTACCACTTTTCCATTATCAAATAAATAAATTCTATCTGCTTTCATAGTTGTAGAAAGGCGGTGTGAAATAAAAATTAAAGTTTTATCTTGTCCTAATTTCATTATTTTATTATACATATCAGCTTCAGCCAAAGGATCAAGCGCACTACTTGGTTCATCAAGGATAATTAGATCATAATCTTCTGCAAATGTTCTTGCAATTGCTAATTTTTGTCTTTGTCCACCACTTAAAACAATTCCATCTTCAGAAAACTCTTTAGTAACAATCGTATGAATACCATTAGGAAGACTCATAACGTGATCATATAAACCACTAAACCTTAAGGCATTAATTACTAAATCTTCATCTTCTTTTGTCTCTACTTTTCTTAATAAGATGTTTTCAGCAATACTAAAAGCATATGCTTCATATTCTTGGAAGACTGCACCAATTCTTTTTCTTAAACTAGAAGGTATTAAATTAGTATATTCATCATTATTAAATTTAATTGTTCCTGTGTTTGGATCATATAGTCTAAGCAATATTTTCACAAAAGTAGTCTTTCCAGCACCATTTTCACCAACAATTGCTATCTTATCACCTTTTTTAATTCTAAAATTAATATCTTCTAAAACTTTCTTTTCTCCATAAGCAAAACTTAAATCTTCAACTTTAATCTCCTCAAAGTCAACGCATTCCTTTACTCCACTTACTTCAAGGTTTCCACTTAAGTCTAATATTCTAAATATTGTCTTGCCTTCAATCGAATCTCTTTCTAAAGAAGCAAATGAATTAGATAAATAAGTAACATTCTCACTTAAACTTCCTGCGGCTACAATTAAAGCTGCAAAGGCTGCTAAATCTGTTGTATCTAAATACACATAAGCAACAAAAGCTAAAGCAACAGGATAAATAGAATTTGTAAGAAAGTTTGCAATAACACTTACAGTTCCTCTTTTTGATAAAAGTTTATCTGTGCTCTTTATTACTTTATCACCAACACCATCATTAATATCTAGTAATAAATCTTTTAAATTTGAAGTCCTTATATCTTCAGATGCATCTTTTAAATAAAACATCCTTTTAATATAGCCACGATGGCGATAATTTTGCTTATTTTCTTCTCCATAACTCCAAGATATTTTCGCATTATACTTCCCACAAAAGAAAAACAAAACCCCAACAACCACAGCATAAACTATAATTAATGGATTTAATAATGAGAAGATTGTGAAAACTGTTGCAACTGATAAAAGTTCCCCAACAATTGTAATAATATCCCACCATGAGTTTAATAATGTTCCTACCCCATTATCAAGAGCTTTTGTATAATCATTCAAGAAACTCGATGATTGATACATTTCATAGTCAATAACCTTTAGTTTTTCAAAAATCATTTTTCCATATTTAGCTGCAAATACTCTGTATTTACGATTATAGTATTTATTAAGTAAAAAATTTGTAATGTTTATTAAATAAAAACTTAAAGCAAATGCACTACAAATATAAAATATCGTTAGTATATCAGCTCCTTGTTCATAATAATAAACTATAACTCCAACTATTGCGATTGGAAATACTAAATGAAATACTGAAATAAGTATATTTACGATTCCATAAAAAATAAAAAAAGGTTCCATTTTAAATACTGTCATACACAATCTTAATGTGTTCTTTACTGATTTCATGTTTACCTCACCTTAAAAATATCATATCACAATCTATTTTTAAAAACAACTTCTTATTACAACTTGCAATATACTATTGCATTTTTTTATATGTTTTTAAATATAAAAAAATCCTGAATAATCAGGATCTATAATATATTATGAATCTTAGCCTGAAGAATATATAACTCTACACCTTTAACTAAGACTTCTTCTCTAAAGTTAAAACATGCATGATGAAGCGGATAAATATAATCTAACTTTTTGTTTCTTGTACCTAACATTACAAATAATCCAGGAACTTCTCTTTGGTAAAAGGAAAAGTCTTCAGAAGCCATAATTGGATCAATGATTAAATAATCATCTTCTTTCAAGTTAGAAATTGTATTATCAACCAATTCTTCATCATTATCAACTGTCTTATAATAATCTATCATATTCATTTTCACTTCAACATCAAAACCAGTTTCAGTTGCTTTGTTTAATGCATTAATTTTATTTTTAATAAATTTATAATCTTCTTCAGAAAATGATCTTAAAGTGCCACTAAAGTTTACCTTTTTCGCAATAATATTTCTTGCTTCTCCACCTTTAATTGTTCCAATAGTGATTACATTTGTACTTAAAGGATTAACAGTTCTACTTATTATAGATTGATATGATGAGATTAAGTGACTAGCAGCTAAAATTGCATCTACTCCAAGATGAGGTAGAGCACCATGTGCACTCTTTCCAATAACCTCGCAATCAAATTCTGCATTTTGAGATAGCATTGGTCCTTTTCTTAACCCATATATACCTTCTTCTATTTCTGGATATAAGTGAATTCCAAAGATTTTTTTAATATTATATTTTTTAAAAACACCTGCTTTTATTATTTCAACTGCTCCACCAGGTCCTTCTTCTGCTGGTTGGAAGATTAAAACAACTGATTTTTTTAATTCATTTCTTTTTTCTACTAAAAAGTTTGCATAAGCTAAAAGCATAGCCATATGACCATCATGACCACATGCATGCATTTTACCTTCATGTGTGGAATTAAAATCAACATTAGTTTCTTCAAAAACATTTAAAGCATCCATATCCGCACGAAAAGCAATAGCCTCTTTATCTTCACCTTTTAAATAACCAATTATTCCAGTTTTCGCAACTACTTCATATTCGATTTCTAATTTCTCTAACTCTGCTTTCACATAAGCAAATGTTTTAAATAAATCAAATCCTATTTCAGGTATTTTATGTAAATCTCGGCGATATTTTTTTACTAATTCTGTATATTTATTAATATCTAACATTTTAATCCTCTTAAGTAAACTAAAATTCTATCCAGTTCACTAATAAATAAGTCTATCTGTTTTTTCTTAATTATTAATGCTGGTAGTAATCTTATTATATGGTGATTTGTAATATTAATCAAGATTTTTGATTTAAAAAATTCTTCTTTTATTAATAAGCTATGTTTTTCTATTTCAATTCCAATCATTAAACCCTTACCTCTAACATCTTTAATTATGTTAGGATATTTATCTTTTAAATTATTAAGTTTATAGAATAAATAAACACTCATTAAATTTACATGATGATAATATTTAAATTTAGTGAGTTCTTTTAAAACAACATAACCTGCAGCACAACTAACTGGATTCCCCCCAAATGTTGTTCCATGATCACCAGTACTTAAAAGATTACACAAATTGTTGCTAACTAAGACTGCTCCTAGAGGTATGCCTCCTCCAATACTCTTTGCTAGTGTTATTATATCTGGAGTAAATTTATAATGCATATAACAAAACAGTAAACCTGTTCTTAGTAAGCCAGTTTGTACTTCATCAACTACAATTAAAAACTTATACTTTTCTCTTAATTTAATAAGCTCAACAACATATTCTTTAGAAAGCGGATTAACTCCTCCTTCACCTTGAATTAATTCTATAAAAACTGCAGAAGTATTTTCATTAATACTTTCTTTTAAAACTGCTAAATCATTTCTCTTTATATGTTTAATACCATCAAGTAATGGTTTAAACTTTGTACTTTTTAGTGGTTGACCGGTTAAACTCATTGCTCCAAAGGTTCTACCATGAAATGAATCTATTAAAGAAATAATTTCGGCTTTGTTAGTGGCTTTCCCATATGCTCTAACCCATTTAAGGGCAGCTTCATTACTTTCTGTACCAGAATTAGTATAAAATACTTTTGCGGGAAAACTTGAAGTAACTAAGAGATTTGCAAGTTTTTGTGCTTCTTTAGAATTAAAATAATTTGAAAGGTGTAAGTTTTCTTTTAATTTTCTTTTAATAGCTTTAATAACTTTCTTGTTTCGATGTCCTAAAGCATTAACACCTAAAGAAGAAAATAAATCTAAATACTTTCCTTGTTTAGTATATAGATACATTCCTTTAGCTCTTTTTACTTCTAAAGGATATTTTTGATAAATATTAACTAATAAATCATTTTCGCAAGTCTTCAACAATCTCACTCTTTTTACTAATAATTTCATCTTTGAATCTTACAAATCTTGCAGGAGAACCTACTACAATTGTATTTGCTTCCACATCTTTTGTAACTATACTTCCCGCACCAACAATTGCACCTTTTCCTACTCTAACTCCTTCTAATACAACTGCATTAGCTCCTATTAAAACATCATCTTCTATTATTACAGGTGTACTACTTGCAGGTTCAATAACACCAGCAATTACACTTCCTGCACCTATATGACATCTAGCACCTATTTCTGCTCTTCCGCCAATAACTGCATTCATATCAATCATAGTATCTCTTCCTATTTTTGCACCAATATTAATAACAGCACCCATCATAATAACAGCACCATCTTCAATAACTACATGATCTCTTATATAAGCACCTGGTTCAATTCTAGCATTTACTTTTGTATAATCAAGCAAAGGAACTTTTGAATTTCTTCTGTCCAGTTCAAGATAAAAACTACTTATATTATTTTTATTTTCTTCAAGAACTTTTTTTATTAAATCTAGTTCCCCAACTAAAATTGATGCTTCATCCATTCTTAATAAAAACAAACTTTCATCTACATTTTTAAGTAAACCATTAATATATGCTATTGTGTGCGTAGACTTTTTAGAGTTTTTTATAAAATTTATTATTTCTAAGGTATTCATTTTTCATCTTCTCCTAAGTCAAATATAGTATATAAGCCATATTGTTTATTCATTATATACTTTGCTGCTTTTATTGCACCTCTAGCAAAAACAAGTTTGGAAGTTATTTTATGTTTAATTTCAATTTCTTCATCTTCCCCAAAGAAAAATATGGAATGCTCACCACCAATATTAGAACTTCTAATGCAATGTGCTTTTATTTCTTCACCTCGAAATTTTTTAATTTCCCTAATTAATCTTTTTGCTGTTCCACTAGGGGCATCAAGTTTTTCTTTATGATGTTTTTCTAATATTTCAATTTCAAAATCTTTTAAATTTTTTAAATAAATATTTAAAGAATTAATAATTGTATTAATTCCTAATGAGAAATTCTCAGAATAAATTATAGGAATATGCCTTGAAGCATCTTTAATAGATAAGAAGTCTGCTTCACTATACCCAGTAGTACCAAGTACTAATGCAACTTTTTTTAATACAGAGTAATCTATAATTTTTTTCAGATTAGAATAATGAGAAAAGTCAATTATTAAATCTACAGCATCTACATCATCTAATGAATTAAAAATGAACATATTATCTAAAGTTGCTTTATTTCTAGATATTCCACCTATTAACTCAAAGCAACTATGCTTTTTTATTTCTGAAGCAACACTTCTACCCATTTTACCCGTAATACCATAAATTAAAACTCTCATGTCTTCATCTCAAGCCCTAATTCATCTAAACAAAGCTTTAAAACATTCTTATTTTTATTACTTAATTCTACTAAAGGAAGCCTTACTCCACCAACATCAATCCCAATTAAATTTAGAGCCGCTTTTATTGGTACAGGATTTGGTTCAATAAATAAGATTTGGTTTAAATTTCTTAATAGTGAAAATTCTTTTTCTGCTTTTTCTAGTTCATTTGAAAAATATAAGTCAATAATAGTTTTAAACATTCTAGGAACTAAATTAGCAGTTACAGAAATAACTCCCATCCCTCCTAGTTTTAAAATATCTAAGGTTTGATCATCATTTCCAGAATAAACATAAAAGTTCTTATCAGTGTCATTAATAATTTTTATTATTTGGAGTAAATCGCCACTTGCTTCTTTAATCCCAACTATATTTTCAATTTTTGCTAATTCAATAACAGTCTCACTATTCAAATTAACCCCAGTTCTACTTGGAACATTGTATAAAATTATTGGTAAATCAACATTTTTAGTTATTTCTAAATAATGTTGGTAAAGACCTGCTTGAGTTGGTTTATTATAATATGGTGTTACTATTAATAATCCATTAGCTCCTTTTGTTTTTGCATAATTAGATATTTCAATAACTTCTAATGTATTTGGTCCACCTGTACCAATAATTACAGGAACTCTTCCGTTAATACAATCAATACTAAAATCTATCACTTTATGTTTTTCATCTAAACTTAAAGTTACATTTTCACCTGTAGTTCCTAAAATAATTATACTATCAACATTTGCAGCAATTTGCATTTCAATTAACTCTTTGAGCATTTCATAATTGACTTCATTATTAATAAAAGGAGTAACTAATGCAACTCCTAAACCTTTAAAGATCATAACTATCTCCTTTCAGTAACTTCTTTAAAATCCTAACAGCATTTGTAGCAGCACCAACCCTTAAGTTATCTGCAACAACCCATAAATTCATACCATTTTCAACACTCTTATCAGCCCTTAACCGACCAATATGCACTAAATTACTTCCACTTACTAATCTTGGAGTAGGATAATCATTTTCATAAATACTTAAATACTCTAAAAGTTTAAGTTCACTAATTAATTCTTTTAAATCAATTTTCTTTTCACATTCTATATTTATACTAATCGAATGTGAATTTACAACAGGTACTCTTACACATGTTGCAGTAACTTCTAAATTTGGATCCATAAAAATTCTTTTTGTTTCATTAATCATTTTAAGTTCTTCTAATGAATATCCATCTAAACCAATATCTCCAATAGAAGGAATTAAATTATTGGCAATTGGATCACTATAAAACTTATTTGGTTTACCTTCTTCAGTATTTAGTAAATCTAAAACACCATTATAACCAGAACCACTAACAGCTTGATAAGTACTATAGACTATTCTTTTAATTTTATATTTTTCATTAATTTTATGTAGTGCTAAAATACTTTGAATTGTACTGCAATTAGGATTTGAAATAATATAATCATCTTTAGTTATTAAATTATCATTTACTCCAGATACTATTAAAGGTATATTTGGATCATTTCTAGAAAAACTTGAATTATCAATTACTTTTATTCCTTTTCTAAGTGCAAGAGGAATAAAAACTTTACTTACATCTTTATTTGAAACAAATAAAGCAACATCAATTTCTCTATTAAATGATTTCTCATTTAAAACCTCTACTTCTAAGTTTTTCCCTTGAAATTTTAATAATTTTCCCCTAGATTTCTTTGAAGCAAATAAAAAGATATTTTCAAATTCTAAATTTTCCTCTTCTAAAACTTTAAGAATAGTTAAGCCAACTAAACCAGTTGCACCTACTATAGCAAGATTAGGTTTATTTTTCATTTATTATTTTCCCTTTAATCGTATTCATTATTTTTCTTACACTTTGAAGTGTATCATCTACATTAATAAATATTGAAAAACGATTATTATTATGCATAGTTAGGGCTACATTTACTAAATCATCATTTAAATCATCTAAAATCTTATTACAATTCAAATATTCAGTAAATAAATTCCCAATAATGCTCACTTTCGCAAGATTATAATCAACATATTCTTCTTCATATTCATCTTCTTCTAATTCGTTATTAATTACTTCTTCTAATAAAATAATATCATCACTTGCAATTGCAATTAAATTATTACTTAATACATCTATTTTAAATCCATAATCATGAAATTTACTTAAAGTATTTAATGGTAAGCCGTTTATTAAATTCAAGATTCTAATATTAGGTTGCACTACAATCCCTAAGAAATCTTTATTTACCTGATTATCACAAATAATTGTACCCTTTAACTCTTCGTTAAATGTGGAAGCTAGATATAGAGGTACTTTATTTAAAGATGCATATTCAATTGCACTTGTTGCAATAACTTTTGCGCCATGATAAGAAAGCAAGAAAAGGTCATTATAAGATAAATACTCATGTTTATTTGTATTATTTAAAATTCTTGGATCTACTTCATACACCCCATCAACATCAGAATAAATCTCACAAGGACAGTTTAAATAATGAGCTAGAGTAACAGCACTTGTATCTGATCCTTCTCTACCTAAAGTTGTAACTTCCCCAAATTCGTTTACTCCTTGATATCCCGCAACAACTACTATTTTCTTTTCTTTTAAGTGTTTTATTATAACTTCTGGATTAATTCTCTCAATTTTTGCACTTTGAAATTCGCCAGTTGTATAAATTCTTGCTTGCTCTCCTGTTAAACTTATTGCTTTATAGCCTAAATCATTTAAAATTATACTTAATAGAGAAATTGACGTAAGTTCTCCAGTTGAAAGTAGTAAATCTAATTCTCGCTTATTGGGTAAGAGAGTAATCTTCCTTGCTTCATCATAAAGTCTATTAGTAGATTTACCCATTGCACTAACTACAACAACTAATTCTGTATTATCAT
>JBAYTA010000056.1:0-12291 GCA_041675865.1 Bacilli bacterium
AGATTGATTGAAGTTGTAGTTTTCCCTACTCCTCCCTTTTGATTTGCAATCGCAATCACCTTTCCCATTTCCTCACCACCTATAATTGTTTTTTCTTTATTAACGCATACTTCCTTGGATATAAGGATTTAGTTTTCTTATTTTTTAAAAAATCTATAATCACTCTTTTACCTAAATCCATAGGTAGGTCATATTTATATATATCAACGACCTCACAATTTAGTATTTTAAAAGCACTTTTAGCACCACTTATTTCTTCCTCATATGAAGTCCCCTTTAAAGCTAAGAAATGTCCGCCTACTTTCACATAAGGTATTGTTAATTCTAAAAGTATATTTAAATTCGCAACTGCCCTTGCAGTTACTATATCAAAAGCCTCTCTTTGTATAAACGTGATGTTTTCTGCACGTTCATTTATAATTTCAATATTTTCTAATTCAAGTAATTTTACTAATTCATTTAGAAAATTACATCTTTTTAGAGTAGGTTCAATTATTGTAACCAAAAGATGAGGAAATAAGATTTTAATTGGGATAGCAGGAAAACCTGCTCCACTTCCAATATCTAAAAAACTTGAAACTTTCTCTAAATCTATAGCATCTTTCAATTTTAGTGAATCATAAAAATGTTTTATATAAATCTCATCTTTTTCAACAATGCTTGTTAGATTATACTTCTTATTTTCCGATATCAAAAAATCTAAATATAACGCAAACTGTTTATTTTGTTTTTCGTTTAAATTAAATTCATTTAAAATCATCTTGTTTTTTCCAACCATACTAAAATTATTGCAATATCACTGGGATTAACGCCACTAATTCTAGAAGCTTGTGATAGGGTTTCTGGTCTAACTTTTTTAAGTTTTTCCTTTGCTTCACTTGAAATATTATGAATAGAATCATAATCAAAATTAGCAGGGATTTTTCTGTTTTCCATTAACTCCATTTTTTTAGCTTCTTTATATGCTTTTTCAATATAACCAGAATATTTAATTTGAACAAGCGCAGAATCTTTTACAGCTTTATCTCCTAAATTAAGATTTAATAAATATTCTAAATCTTCAAATTCATTATCTGGTCTTTTTAAAAATTCATAACCACTTATTTTTTCATTAATAACATATTTGTTATTTTCAAGTAAATAGTTATTAATTTCTGGTTTAGGAGTTAATTTAAGTTCCTTTACAGTTTCAATTAATTCAGCAACTTTTTGTTCTTTTTCTAAAAACTTATTATATCGTTCATCACTAATTAAACCAATTTCATAGCCATGCTTTAGTAATCTATTTTCACTATTATCATGTCTTAATAATAAGCGATATTCAGCTCTAGATGTTAATAATCTATATGGGTCTCTTACACCTTTAGTAATTAAATCATCTATTAAAACTCCAATATATGCTTCATTTCTCTTTAACACTAATGGTTCTTTATTTTGAAGTTTAAGGGATGCATTAATACCTGCAATTAGTCCTTGACATGCAGCTTCCTCATATCCGCTTGTACCATTGACTTGGCCTGCAAAGAACAGTCCATCAATATGTTTAGCTTCTAAATTATGTTTTAGTTGTTGTGGATCAATTGCATCATATTCTATAGCATATGCATATTTCGCAAATACTGCATTTTCTAAACCAGGAACACTTCTAATCATTCTTTCTTGAACTTCTTTTGGCATTGATGTAGACATCCCTTGGATATACATTTCATCAATATCTTCGCTTTCTGGTTCAACAAATATCTGATGGCGCTCTTTATCACTAAAACGAACAATTTTATCTTCAATAGATGGACAATATCTTGTTCCAATACCTTCTACTATTCCGCCATACATACTTGATAATCCTAGATTCTCATTTATGATTTTATGGGTTTCTTCACTAGTGTAAGTTAGATAACAATCAAGTTGTTCTTCTAATGGTCTTACACTTGTTGTTTCATCTGAAAATCTTAAAAACTCGCTATCTCCACCTTGAGGAATCATTACTGAATAATCAATCGAATCCTTTTTAATTCTTGGTGGTGTACCTGTTTTCAATCTCATTAACCTAAAACCTAAGTTTTTTAATGATTTTGATAATTCTGAAGTTGTTTTTTCATTATCAGGTCCACTTTCAGTATAAGAATGGCCAACAAGAATCCTTGAAGATTGATATGTTCCAGTACATAAAATAACTGTTTTCGAATTAATTATACTACCATCTTCCATTTTCACACCTACTACTTTACCATTTTCAACTAATATTTCATGAACTAGTTTCACAAGTGTATCAAGGCCAGCTTGGTTTCTAATTATTTCTTGCATCATTTTTGGATATTTAATTTTATCTATTTGTGCTCTTAAAGCCCTAACTGCAGGACCCTTAGAGGAGTTCAACATTTTTATTTGTAATAGTGTTTTGTCGCTCACTTTAGCCATTTCGCCACCTAAAGCATCTATTTCTCTAACTACAATCCCTTTTGCTGGCCCTCCAATAGAAGGATTACAAGGCATTGATGCTATGCGATCAAAATTACCCATTACTAGTAATGTTTTATTGTTTAATCTAGCACTGGCAAGGGATGCTTCTACACCGGCATGTCCTCCACCAATCACGATTACATCATACATAATATAATCACCTTTTCTTTATTTTATCATAAAAATCTATATTTTAATATATACATTTTAAGTTTTATTTTTATTTTTATCAAATTTATTCTTAGATTTTAAGGATATTTTTAATAAGCATTACTATTTTACCATATAAACAAAAATTTATTTATAATAAGCACTATTAAACCGGCTCATTTTTGAGCCGGTATTTTTCTTTTATTCTTCAGGTTCAACTGATTCATCTGAATCTAAGATTGTTATTGTAAGTGATGCTGTTTTATTATCCAAAGTTGTAACCGTAATTGTAGCAGAACCTTCTTTTAATGTTTCAGGGAAAGTAATAACACCTTCATCATCTACCATAACTACTGTTTCATCACTTGATGTATAGCTAATTACTGGATATGAGTTAGTTGGTAAGTGTCCAGTTTCTAATTCTATACTTTCAACTCCATCAAGTTCTTCAAATGTGAATTCAACTTTATCATCTGGAGCACTTAATGTAAGCACAGTCACTTCTTTATATCTTATGTAAAAATCTTTTTTCGCAACTACTTTAGTATCAACTGTAGAAGTTGCAACAACTCTAACTTTAGCTCCACCAGCATCAATTTCTGCTTGGTCGGCTTCACCACGAAGTGCTTTAAGTAAGCCTTCAGGAGTAATTTCTGCAGCTACACTATAATCACTATTTAAGTTTTCAACAGTCCATGTAACTTCATCTGAAAACTCATCTGGGAATATTCTAACAGAAAGTTGTAACTCTTCACCTAAATATAAAGTGTTTGTTTCTGAAATTATTTGTAGACCATCAACTTCTTTTCCTAAAACAATAACTTTTGTTGTTACAAAAAGCAAGTTGTCTACTGTAGCAGTGACTTCAACTTCACCTTCTTTTAATCCTAAAGCAACTCCATTTTCAAAACTTATAATGTCAGATTCAGAAAATGTATATTTAACTTCAGCATCTTCTGGATATTGTCCCATTGTTAATTGTAAATTTATTGATTCACCAACATGAATTTCATGTTCAAGATTTACAAATTTAAAAATTTCTATATTATCATCACCAGTACAACCAATTAGTAATAGTGATAATATAAATAAAAATACGATTTTAAACTTTTTCATAATAAAATCCTTTCACTTATTTTGCTATTCTTAATTATATCATAAATTTTGCTTATTGTTAAGAGTAGATTTTATTTTTTTTAGATTAAATATTATTATAGAAAATATTGCGAAAAAGCTACCTAGAAAGTCAATTACTACATCAAATAGCGACCTTGCTCTTCCTGAAATAAATCCTTGAACGAATTCATCAGAAGCAGCAATCAAAACACAAAAAATAAGAACAATTAAGTAAGAAAAGATACTTACTTTATCATATAGTATCTTTCCTTTTTTATAATCATATGTTTTAACTATATTATATGAAAATATAGCTAATATAAAATATTCAAAAAAATGTGCACCTTTTCTTATAATTAAAGATAAGGTATTTAAATCAATATTAATATTAATTTTATTTAAGAGAAAATTCAAGGTATTTACAAATATTCCACTTGCATTGCTTGACTCATAACCAGTCCTTGTGCTGTTATAAAAAATGAAAGCAACCCAAATGATAGTAATAGTAATCCAAATTTTTCTTTTCAAAGTTTTCTCCTAACTTTTTAACTATAACATTCGCCTAATTGAGCAGAAAGATGACTAACTACACTATTAGCACCTTGTGCTATATAAGATGCTACCTTCTCACCTTGGCTGTTTGTGTTTATAGCAATTAATGAAGATGTTGATGCAATATATAAATCTTCCCAATTAGTAACACCATTTACAAAGTATTTTCCATCAGTTCCTTGGCCATCATCACCTGTATATTCTCTATATATATGAGTTTTATCCTTAGGTTTTTCATCTTTTGTATAAAGTAAAACTGCATATACTTTTCGTTTTTCATTACATCCAGCTTTTTCTTCTCTAATAATTGAGTACTCGATTACTCTTGGTGCAGATTGCTCACAATCTTCACAGCCAATACGGTGGAAATATACATAGTACATATCTTCTTCTTGGTTGAAAATATCTTCTTTTTTAATATTATCAACTCTTTCTAATTCTCCTTTAGCTGTACAGCCACTAAGTACAAATATACCTAATAATACAATTACTAATAATCCTATTTTTTTCATAATTTACTCCTTTGTTATAGAATATCCAATTAGTTTTTCGGTTTTACCCTTTATGATCATTTGTTGATCATAATTTCTATCCCTTTCCATCCCTGCTTTTTCCATCACCCTGCCTGAAGTTTTATTAACATCAATATGGGTTGCGATTATTATCTGTTTATTTAAATCATTAAATAAATAACTTATAAATAGTTTTAAAGCATCTACCATTAAACCTTTATGCCAATATTTTTCATTTAAAGCATACACTACTTGGCATGTTGTCTTCGATAAATCATATCTAGATAAGCCTATATAACCAATTAATTTTTGCTCATCATTATGAATTATTCCCAAATAGAAAATCTTTTCATTTTTATATTGATTTATCGCTCTTTTAATTAATAATTTTGCATCTTCTAGCATTGAAAAATGATTGAAACTCAAATATTTAGTAACATTTGGATTGCTAAATAATTCAAATATTGCAAAATCATCAGAATAATCTAATTCTCTAATACTAATCCTAGCACTTTTTATAGGTTTAAAGTAGAAAAAATCATTCTTTTTTAAAGACATTTAAAATTCCTTGATATTGCTTTTTGGATATATGTTTATATTTGGTTCTTTTACCCGTTCCAAGTACTATCACTTTATCTTGAAAAACAATGATTTTAATCAAGAGAATTGACCCCATCAAGAAAAAAAACCATCCTAAAAAGTTAGCAAATAAAGTTTGAGCTTCATTAAGAAAATTTACGTTGGCTTGGAAAATCCTGCCTCCCCATAAAAGTATTAAAGATAAAGCCAAAAAGAGACTACAAGGCAAAATAAGCATTGAAAACGTCGTCCTTTTAACGTTTTTCAAAACAAAAGCTCTAATATACTCTATTCTGATTTCATCAGGGGTTCTTCTTAGTGTTACCGTATCTTTTTCAAAGTTTAGGTAATTCCCCATTTTTTGATACCAACTTTTCTTGGAGAATGCTTGTCCTTGAAAATAATACTTTCTTTTTCGAACTTTTAAGAGATTTTTGCTTAGACAAGAATCACATCTATTCTGATCAAAATGAATCAGTTTTTTACACTCCTTACAAGTTATTATAATAATCACCTCAAAACATTAAATTATTATAACTTATTTTTATATTTTTTCCAAGTATTTTAAAATTTTTTATGGAAAAAGATAGTAAAACACATCCAAATCCCTATAACAATTAAAAAGATTTTAAAAGTAACGGATAATGTAAAGAGTAAACAAACAATTGAAAACATTATAAAGCAAGAAAAAAGGATAATATCTATCATAAAGAATCGAATTCTATATATATTTCTAAGAATTAAAAATTCTCCTATAACAGCTAATACTACTAAGAAGAATATAATATCTCCAAAAATCCAAAATAAAAAGAATGATAAACAAAATGTAATCAAGTAAAAGTATCTAAAAAAGAAAAACTTCATAACATCACCATATACTATAAAATATTAAGTATATGTTTATTTTATGATTTTTTATACCTTTAGAGAAAAAATACTAAGGTTTTATCCTTAGTACTGGTTTTCTTATTTTACAGCTTTTTCTTTTGAGCCAAATACTGTAATTTTTTCTCTAACAGCATCTGCGATACCTTTAGTTGCAGGTCCAATGATCTTTCTTGGATCATATACTTTAGAATCGTTTGCGATTAATTTTCTTAGTTCACGTGCAAATGCAAGTTGACATTCAGTATTTACATTGATTTTTGAAGTTCCAAGTTCAATAGCTCTCTTAATTTTTTCATCTGGAATACCAGTTCCACCATGTAGTACTAATGGTTTATTAGTTGCATTTTTAATTTCTTCCATTTCTTTGAAACCTAAAACAGGTTCACCTTTATATGGTCCATGCACACTTCCTAAAGCAGGTGCTAATGTATCAATATTTGTTTCGTTAACTAATTTAACACATTCGTCTAAATCTGCATATTTAATTCCACCAATTATTCCATCTTCTTCTCCACCAACTGTTCCAACTTCAGCTTCTACACTTACTCCTCTTGCATGAGCATATTCAACTACTTCTTTAGTAATGCGAATATTTTCTTCAATTGGAGAATGAGAACCATCAATCATAACTGATGTAAATCCAGCATCAATTGCTTTTTTACAACTTTCAAATGAAGTTCCGTGATCTAAGTGAATTGCAACATCTACAGTAATTTTTAAATCTTCGATTAATCCTTTAACCATACCAACAACTGTTTTGAATCCACCCATATATTTTGCAGCACCTTCAGAAACACCTAAAATTACTGGTGAATTCATTTCTTCAGATACAGTTAATATTGTTTTAGTCCATTCAAGATTGTTAATATTGAATTGACCAACAGCATATTGCTCATCTTTTGCTTTATTAAGCATAGCTTTCATATTTACTAAAGCCATAAAATATTCCTCCTTATTTTTTATATAAATATTTTAAACAATTAAATTTACTTTTCTAGGATAAAGTAACCAAACCCAATAATACCGCTGCCGATGTGAGCACCAACAGCTGGAGTAATCATATGAATTTCGACGCTAGTTTTGAACTTAAATTTTTCTTCAAAGAATTCTTTTAATTCCTTTGCTTTTTCTTCTAATTGTGAATGAACCACAAGTATTTTAGCATCTTTTGCGCTAGATAATTCTTGTGTAAATAAATCAATTGCAGTCTCCACTGCTTTCCTATGTGTTTTTACCTTTAGTTTACTAACGATACGTCCATCATCAGTTATTTCCAATACAGGTTTTATTTTAAGTAAATTACCCATAAAACCAGCCGCGCCACTAAGGCGACCATTTTTAACTAAATAAGATAGGTTATCAACAACAAAGTAAGCATGCATATTATCAATTAAGTAATTTGAATATTCTAGAATTTCTTCTACACTCTTACCTTCCTTAACCATTTCTTTTGCTCTTACTGCAATATATCCTTGCAAATAAGTAGCTGTTTTAGTGTCAATAACATGAATATTGATTTTGTCTTTATATTCATCAATTAGAGTTTCAACCATTTGGCCGATAGAACTTAGTTTATAAGAAATAGAATACATAATCATATCAGTATAATTTTCTTCTATTAACTTTTCAATTAAGTCCATTGCCTCACCAACAGTAGGCGCTGAAGTAGAAGGGATAAAATCAGATGTAGTTAATCTTTTATAAAATTCATCTGCTTTGATATCAATACCATCAACTAAATGTTCATTTTCAAAATTAATAATTGATCTTAACACCGGAATTTCTGGATCATAGCCTATATAATCAAGCCCTGCATTAACATCAGAGACTATTGCTATCTTGCTCATAAGTTCCTCCTCTTTAATTGTTATTCTTATTATAACACTATTTATTCTATACTTCAATAAGTTAGTAACCGTTTTTTTCCATAAACATTTAATAAAGCCACCGCTTTTTGCAGTGGCTTTAAGATTCTAAATACTTTCCAATAAAAATCGAGGTTATTTCAACTAATGATCTTTCGATTTCTCCTGTTGTATTTTCTCCAATAACTATTGCAGCACCAATGATATCGCCATAAACAGAAATTGGCTTTAAGACAGCTGCTTGATTTACTATAAAATTATCAGTAACTTCCAAATTTTCGCCCTTTTCAAATTTTTGTAAGGATCGTTTTTGAATTTTATCATCTAAATTATTGCTTATTTTTTTACCAATAATGTCTTTCCTAAAATTACCTGCAGCAGCGATAATTCTTTCTGTATCAGTTACTATAATATCCCTTTTACTTGATGAATATACCGCTTCTACATATTGAATTATAAAATTATTTATATTTTCTACATGTGAATACTTCTTTAGAATAATCGAATCACTACCATCAGTATAGATTTCTAAAGAATCGCCTTCTCTAATTCTCAAACTTTTCCTAATTTCTTTGGGGATAACAATTCTACCTAAATCATCAATCCGTCTTACTACGCCTGTTGCTTTCATTGTGTCACCTCACTAATAATATTATGGTAATATTTGAAATAACTTATACCATTTTTTTATAATAGTGAGTCAAGTAAATTACTTAAGACATAAATCCAAGTTTTATCTTTTGGTTCTTTTTTGATTTTAATAATTATTTGTTCATTTTTATATTCAAAGTCAATGCGATTACTAATATTAGTTGCATTTACGAATAATTTCTCTGCATTTACTTCTTTACTTGTTTTTTTATTAAATATAGCCATCACAAGATTATTACTTTCCATAACATTATGAATCTTAAATTTCTTTAATAGTTTTTGTAAATATCTTTCTTCTATGTATAATAAAATTTCCTCATTTAATTTTCCAAAGCGATCACTAAATTCAGTAATGATTTCTTCTTTATCTTCTTTTGATTTTATTTTATGAATTTCTTTATGAATTAAAATCTTAATATCATCATCACTTACATAAGATTCATCTACATGTTTAGAAATTTCAATTCGATAATTTTCTTCTTCTTTTTCTTCTGGTATACCTTGTACTTTCTTAATAGCTTCATTTAGCATTTTCATATACATATCAAGACCAATTGCGTCAACAAAACCAGATTGTTCTTTACCTAAAATATCGCCTGCACCTCTAATTGCTAGATCTCTTACTGCAATTTTATAACCACTACCTAAATTAGTAAACTCTTTAATTGCATTTAGTCGTTTTGTTGCATCTTCTGTGATTACTTTGTCTTCTTCATAAAGTAAATAAGCATAAGCAATGCGATCACTTCTACCAACCCTACCTCTAATTTGATATATTTGCGATAAACCTAAATAATCTGCTCGATCTATTATTAAGGTATTTGTATTAGGAATGTCAATTCCAGTTTCGATAATTGTTGTACAAAGAAGAACATTATAATCTTTATCAATAAAAGCTTGAATAGAGTTTTCTAATTCATTCTTTGTCATCTTTCCGTGTGCAGTAATAATTCTAGCTTCAGGAACCAACCTTTGGATCTTTCTTTGTAATCTATCTAGGCCATCAATTCTATTATGTAAATAAAACACTTGACCATCTCTAGCTAATTCACGATAAATAGCTTCTTTAATAATTGCATCATTTTCTTCTAGAACATAGGTCTGAATAGGATATCTATCTTTAGGTGGAGTTTCGATTAAACTCATTTGTCTTACTCCCATTATAGACATCTGTAGGGTTCTAGGTATTGGAGTTGCTGTCAGGGTTAAGACATTAACATTCTCTTTTAATTTTTTTATTTTTTCCTTATGAACAACACCAAATCTTTGTTCTTCATCTACAACTAATAATCCTAAATCCTTAAAAACTATATCTTCACTTAATAATCTATGTGTCCCTATTACAATATCAACTGTTCCGTTTCTTAAGTTATCTATAATTTCAGCTTGTTTTTTCCTTGAGACTAATCTATTTATTAATTCAACTTTAATTCCATATTTTTCAAATCTTTCTTTGAAAGTATAGTAATGTTGACGGGTTAGAATAGTTGTAGGGGCAAGATATGCAACCTGTTTAT
Source organism: Bacilli bacterium (assembly GCA_041675865.1). Taxonomy (GTDB): domain Bacteria; phylum Bacillota_I; class Bacilli_A; order ML615J-28; family CAG-698; genus DUVT01. Next base: position 10,291 of record JBAYTA010000056.1, read on the forward strand.
TCTCAAAAACAGTCTTAAATGCTATTCGCATAGCTATCTCAGTCTTACCATAACCCACATCACCGCAAATAAGGCGATCAATAATCTTACCATCTTCCATATCTTTTTTTATTTCTTCGATAGCTTTTATTTGATCTTTTGTTTCTTCATATATGAAATCATCTTCAAATAACTTTTGATAGTCATTATCTTTAGGATATTTTACACCTCTGTTTTGTTCCCTACTTGCTTGAATTTTTATTAAATCTGCAGCAATTGTTTCAAGTTTTTCTTTTATTCGTTTCTTCTTTTTATCCCATTCACCTTTACCAATATTCGTAAGTTTTGGTACAGTTCCCTCAGTTCCTTGATACTTTTCTATCAAGTTAATTTTTTCTACAGGAATATAAAGTTCAATATTTTCAAATTTTAATAAAATATAATCGTTTTTTATATCTTTTAATTCAACTGTTTTAATTCCTAGATAAATAGCAATACCATAATCATAATGAACCACATAATCTCCTCTTTGTAATTCATCTTTTGAGGATACTGGTTTGGTTTGCATAGATGTTCTAAATTTTGCTTTAGGAATTTTTATACTTTTAAATATTTCTCTTTCAGTTAGAACTTCAAAATTTGAATGAATAAAGCCATAACTAATAGGATTAACTACCTTTATTAAATTTATAGATTTCTTTTTAATTTGCTTATAACTAGTTATAAAATTTACTTCTAAACCACCATCAGCTAATATTTCTCTTAGTAAATTTAATCTTTCTTCTTCTCTAAACGCAAATACAAAAGTTTTGTTTTTATTAGCTTTTAAATCTGCAATTAAATTTTTAATATCGTTTTGGTAATCTATTACACCATATCCGCCTAAAGAATAAATCTTATCTAATTTAATATTATTTAAACTTTGTTTTGCGAAAGAGGTGAAAACTTTATTATTAACATTATGAAGAATATTATAAAAATCAAAAAAGAAAAATAAATCTAGTTTTGCTGGTTTATTTAATGTTCCAATGTAATTATCTAAATCAAGGATTAAATTATTATAATTATCCTTTAATTGCGAAAACTCATTATAGAAAACAATTTTATCTTCGATGTAATCAAGCAAGGTTGCTGGATTAGAATCTATATATTTAATATATTTTGTGATTCTTTCTAGATTTTCATAATTTTCAAAATCAAGTAAATCCCTTTGAACAAAATTTGGGATTTCAGCACTAACTGATCTTATCTTTTTTATTACTTCATTCTTTTTATTCTCATCATAAATTAATTCATTGATAGGAAATATAATTGCACTATCTATTTTTTTATTACTCCTTTGCGTTTGTGGATCAAAGGTTTTAATTGTTTCTACTTCTATATCAAATAAATTTATTCTAATTGGTTCATCATAGTAATTTGAGAACACATCAATAATTTCCCCCCTGACACTAAATTCTCCGGGTAATTCTGTTGTTGGCCTTTTCTTATATCCAAGTTTAATTAAATTATTTATAAACTCATCGACATTTAAAGCATCATTAACTTTTATATTAATAATAGACCCAAAATAATCTTCTTTATTTATTAAAGGCCTTAAAAGTGCTTGTGGGTGTGTTATGATGATTTTTGGAGTATTATCAAAAATAGATTTAAATGTATCAAGTCTTTCATTTTTTAAATCGCTACTTACAGCTATTAATTCACTTGATACAAGTTCATCTACAACATATAAATTAACATTTTCATATCCTACTAAATTACAAAACATATCATAAGAATGATTTGCTTTATATAAATTGCTCGCAAGATAAATAATAAATTTATTTGTTTTTTTAAACGCTAAAGAAGTTAATAAATACCCGTGATTAACAGATAAATTATTAACTAAGTAACTAAAATTATTAACTTCAATGCCTTTTTCGAATGACTCTACAACTTCATCTTCAACAAACAATTCTAATATATCATTCATCAATGCCACTCCTATTAAATTTATTCATGAAATCATCAAATGAATCA
>JBAYTA010000057.1:0-11933 GCA_041675865.1 Bacilli bacterium
ATTGGATACAAAAAATCGGAAACAAAAAACAGGTTTTATAACAACCTGATTTCTTATAAATCTAATATTTAAAACTGGTACACCCACGGGGACTCGAACCCCGGACCCATTGATTAAGAGTCAATTGCTCTACCAGCTGAGCTATGGGTGCATAAAAATTTGCATTTATAATTATACCACTTTTTTATAATATGTCAATTAGAATTCCTGAGAAATCTCAGGAATTCTTTAATTAACTTATTTTAAAATTTTTCCATATGAATTTGGTGCAATCCCACCTGCATTTGCTTCATCTGTATCGATGTGCATTGCAGTTGCAAAATCATCACGTACGCGGATTACAACATCACCAAATATAATTGAACGATGATCTGTTTCAACTTCAACCTTTACTATTTCTTTATCAACTAAACCCATTTCTTTTGCTGCTTCTGGAGTAACATGGATATGTCTTTTCGCAACTATTACGCCTTCAGAGATTTCAATTTCTCCTTTAGGTCCAACGATCTTACATCCTGGCGTACCTTTAATATCTCCAGACTCTCTAATAGCTATCTCAAATCCTAAACTTCTAGCATCAGTTGCAGATAATTCAACTTGTGTGCTCTTTCTACACGGACCTAAAATAGTTACATTAGGTTGTGATTTTTTAGGACCAACAATTGTTACTCTTTCTTCAGCCGCAAATTGTCCTGGTTGTGATAATTCTTTTTTAAATGTTAGGGTTGCATCTTCCCCAAATAAGACTTTTAAGTGCTCTTCAGTTATATGAACATGACGAGCAGATGTCTCTACAAGTACTTTGTTATTCATTATATTCTCCTTATTTATTTTGTTACTTATATATTATTATAACATAAAATGAATATTTTTTTGAGTAAAGTTAACTTATTTTATTCTACTTATATGATCTAAATATGTATTATAAATTTCCTTAGTTAATTCCTCTAAATCTATTATTTCATTTTTATAAGTATAATCAACAAAATCATATTCTTCATTTGAAAAAGTTATACGGTCATTCTTAATTCTCATTTCAATTAAATCTTTTGAATCACCACGTTTAGTCATTCTTTCGATTCTTAGCTCTTCAGGAGTGTTTAAAAAAACAATTACCAATTTATCTTTTAAATGATGTTTAAATTTATTTACTCCAGAAGGATCCAATATAACAACTTTTTCAAAACTTATATCTGATTTTCTACTACCATAGTAATTATTATTATAATATGTTGTTTCTATAAATTCATTATTATTTTTCAAATTAAAAAATTCTTCAACATTTATAAAATTATAATCTACTCCATTAACCTCACCAAGTCTAGGTGGTCTTGTTGTATATGTTACTAATTTCTTTAGATTATATTTATTGATTAAAATTTTTGCTATTTCTGTTTTACCACTTGCGCTTGGCCCCGTTAATACAAGCATATTATACCTCTAACTCTCTACCACATTTTTTACAATACTTACTATCAGCATCATTTTGTGTATTACAGTTTGTACAAGAAATAGATAACTTCTGTCCGCAATGATTACAATATGCTGAATCACTACTATTATCCTCACCACAACTCATACATTCAATTACATCATTATTACCTTTAACCGCACCAATTGTTTTTGATAGCTCATCTCTGGTTCCATCTAGCATATAATTCACAGTGTCTTTCGCAATAGGTGCCATCTCTTGTGCTTGATATCTTGCTACTTTACCCATATATCCATAGCTCAAACAAACCAAACCAGGGAATAAAATAAATATTCCTAGAAAGTTAATCCAAAAAATTTCAGGAAATCCTTCGCTAAACATATCAATAAAACCGATAAATATACAAATCCCACCAATAGGTGTTAGAGTTAAGCCTATTCTTCTTAATTTTTTCCTAAGTTTAGGATTGTCATTTAAATGTTTATTGTTTTTCATAAGTCCCCCTTTATTTATTCAGTTGCATAATTAGAAAAATAATTTTGAATTAAAACAAATGGTGTTCCTTTATCACCAGATCCGCTTGTAAGGTCAGCTAAACTTCCAAGTAAATCAACAATTTGCCTTGGAGTTGTACCAAGTGATTCTTTTTTCCCAACAAGATTAGAATCCTTAGCTTTAATAAGTTGTTTCATTCCTTCTTCATCATTAACTTTGTTGGCTAAATACTTAAGTTTTAATTCATTTGGTGTGCCCAGTAGTCCTTTTGTGAAACCAGGAGATACTACAGGATCAGCTAGTTCCCAAATTCCGCCTCTTGGATCTTTAAAAGCACCATCACCGTAAATCATAACTTCTAATTGAACTCCAAATGTTTGTTTTAATTTATCTTGAATATTTAAAACGATGCTTTGTGCATCTCTTGGAAAAAGTTTAACTGATGATTCAGTTGCTAGGTTAGATCCTAATAATCCATAATCAGGATTATAACCTGAGCCATTAATTGGTTCATTTAATATCTCATCAAGTCCAATAACTTTTTTTGCACCATTGTTTAATAAGATATTTTTAACTCTTTTACGGCTATGAATACTAGCCACTATTACATCATTAGTATATTTTAAGATTGCGTTTGGATCATTAGAGAATATAATATCACAATCTTCTCCAATTATATCTTGATAATATTTAATATAGTCAACCCCAGTAAATTCATGAACTGTGTTTTTAAATAATTTTCTAAATTCTTTTGTAGTAAAAGTATCTAAATAAGGGTTAACATTTGCAGCAATTAAATCGTCTTCAGAAACTAATTTATTTCCAACTTCATCAGCAGGATATGATAATTGTACAACTAATTTTTTTACACCTTTTCTAATTCCTTCTAGAAGAATAGAAAATCTATTTCTACTTAAAATCGGAAAAACTAAACCAACAACTTCGCTATTGCTAAAATGTTTTTCAACGCTTTTTCCAATATCATCTATTGTAGCATAATTATTTTGAGAAATTGCTACAACTGATTCTGTAACACATATAATATCTCCATCTTTTAATCCTACATTTTCATGCTGTACTATGTTTTCTAGGCTCTTATTTACGATATCTACTATGTTATCGCCCTTTCTGATAATAGGAGCTTTTACTCCTCTTACAATTGTTCCACTATATTTCATATTGAGTCCTCCAAACAAAATATATTATATCAAATAATAGTAAATAATGATAGAACGGATTTTAATTTTTTAAAAGAAAATATTTTCATTAAAAAAAAGAACCGAGAGGTTCTATTTTTCTTTATTTAATAATTCATATTTCATATCCCAAAGTTTTTGTGATAGGTCAACATAATACTTATGAGGGAATTCTAATCTCTTAACTTCATCCCAAAGAGTATCCATTTGTTCTTGGCAATACTTTCTAATTTCTTTGATTGATGGTAATTTATAAACTAACTTACCTGATTTAAATATCGGAACTAATAACTCTTCTTTTCTAAAATTAGTAAGGACTTTGCGTTTCCATGTTGCATTTGGATCAAATAGTTCATACTCCTTACTATCATCAACAACTTCATCATAAACAGTTAATAAATCTGCTTCTGCCTTATTAGTATCTCTATCATATAATCTATATACTTTTTTATAATGAGGAGTTGTTATTTTCCCTACATTTTCACTAACTTTTATTTTCGGAACTATTTTACCATCTACTTCAGTTGCAACTAATTTATATACACCATCAAAAACTGGACTACTCTTAGAAGTTATTAATCTCTCACCAACTCCAAAAGAATCAATCTTTGCATTTTGGAATAGTAAATCTCTAATTAAGTATTCATCTAATGAGTTGGAAGCAAAAATCTTGCAATCACTAAATCCAGCTTCATCTAGCATCTTTCTTGCAACTTTACTTTGGTATGCAATATCTCCACTATCAAGTCTAATGCCTAGGGGACGTTTACCCATAGGAACTAATACTTCATTAAATGCTTTAATCGCATTAGGTACACCACTTTTAATAACATTATATGTATCTACTAAAACTAGTGCAGAATCTGGATATAGTTTACAGTAGGTTGTGAAAGCTTCTAATTCAGTAGGAAACATTTGCACCCATGAATGAGCCATTGTTCCTATAGCAGGTACACCATATAATCTATCAGCTAATGTATTTGATGTTCCAACAGCTCCAGCAATATAAGCAGCCCTTGCACCTAAAGTAGCAGCATCTGGTCCATGTGCACGTCTAGCACCAAATTCAGATACTGGTCTAGGTCCCGCAGACCTTACTATTCTTGATGTCTTAGTTGCAATTAAACTTTGATGATTAATTGTTGATAAAACATATGTTTCTATAAATTGAGCTTCTATTGCTCTTGCTCTTATTGTCATCATTGGAGAATTTGGAAAAACAGGTGTTCCTTCTCTAACAGAATATATATCGCCATTAAATTTATAGTTTCTTAAAAATTCTAAAAATTCTTCTGTGAAAACATTTTTAGATTTCAAATAATTTATATCTTCCTCACTAAAGTGTAAGTTTTGAATATAATCTATAACTTGTTCAAGACCGCAAAAAATCGCATAGCCACCACTATCTGGAATAGTTCTATAGAAAACATCAAAATAGCAAATAGTATCAGCCATATTAGCCTCAAAATAACCATTAATCATAGTTAATTCATAAAAGTCACACATTAAGGTATAATTCTTCTTGTTCATATATATTCCTACTTTCTTATTATAGTATTATTATTATACATCTTTTTAGAACATTTATAAAGTAAAATAAGAAAACAAGGAGAAAAGATAAATCAATTCTCCTTGAAAATTTTTAAACATTATACTAAGAAAGTGTATTTATTGTGTAGAATTACAGTTACAACATCGATTACCCATCCAACAATGAATAATCCTGCGAATAGCCAAATAATGCCCCAAATAATTCTTCCTTTTAATATTCTATAAATTCCCCCAATAATTGGGTCAAAGAATATAGTAAGAATTAATTTTACGGTAACATTTAATTTATCATAAGCTTTTACAAATTCCACAATTTTTCCTCCTATCCTTATAAATATATGATCTAAAACTAATCCAAATCTTCAAAAGCTTCTAACTTTGCTTTAGGGATTGGTTTTGAATCACCATGCTTCACGAAGAACATTGTTGCAAATGCAATTATACAAAATACAACAGAGTATGGGAATAATACTCTCATTCCAAGCGAATCCATTAGTACTCCAGATAATATTGGAGTAACTATTTGTGCAGCCATACTAGCAGAATAATAATAACCAGTATATCTGCCTATATTAGCTCCTTTACTCATCTCAACAATCATTGGGTATGAGTTTACATTAATTGTAGCCCATCCAATTCCTGCTAAAGACATTGTAAAGTAAATTAATATCTTCGTACTAGGTGTTGCAATTGTACCAAGTATAAATGCAACAAATAAAATTATTATACCAACTAAAATTGTTTTTCTTCTACCGACTTTACTAGCAATCATTCCTATTGGAACAAAACAAATAATAGCTGCTGCATTAGCAATTAATAAAGGAAGTGTAAATCCCATTTCAAGAACGTTTTGCGCATAGATAGAAAACTTAGTTGTCGCTGCATTATATGCCATAAACCAAAAGATTATTGATGCTATTATAAGCAAGAAACTCTTTCTAACTTCTTTAGGCATTTTCTCAGCACTAGATATTTCTTCGTCTTCAATTTGTTCAATACCATATTCTTCTATTTCTTCATTTACTTGTTTTAATAATTCAGGCTCTTTAACGGTTGTTAAAAAGACACCTAATAACACTATCATAATTACAGCTATAATAACAAACAGTGTTAAATAACTTTGGAAATCCTTAGCTAAAAATGTCATTAATCCAAGTGCAACAACTCCCCCAAATGCCCCCATTAGATTAATAATAGCATTTGCTTTACTCCTAAGAGGTTTAGGGGTGACATCGGGCATTAAGGAAACTGCCGGTGTCCTAAATGTAGACATTGCTACAATTGCGAAGAATAATACAACAATAAATAAAACAAGATTAGTTATATTTTTCTGTGTTACTTGAGAAACTACATGAGCTCGAGCTAGTTGAGCTTCTTCCATAGAATATTCAATGGTAACCATTCCATTATATTCAAATCTATAAATAGTAGTATCATCATCTTTTACTTTTACTTCTACAATAGGTATGTTTTCTTCTTCTAATTTACTTAGTTGCATATTATCTACAAGTGCAACCCCAATTAACATAAGTGCACCAATAATAACACCAAAGAAAATATACGGAGTTCTCTTACCAAATCTAGTCTTAGTCCTATCTGATAAAGCACCAAATAAAGGTAGTAACAGTAGTGCTAAGAAATTATCTAAAGCCATTACTACTCCAGACCAGGTTTGATTTAAGCCAAAAGTATTGATTAACATCTTGGCAATTATATTATCATAGACTTGCCAAAATAAACTTATTATTAAAAATGCAACTCCAACAAAAATAGTTTTTCTAACATTTAATTTCATCTTCTTCTACCACTTTCAAATTTTTTCTAGGAAACAATGCTGATGGACAGGTGACATTGCAAAATATCCCTCCGCATATTTACTACCAACTTCTTTCCCTAAAGTTGTTGCTTTAAAATATAAATACATTTTTATTCCTTCAAAACTAGAATCAATTTGACTTTTATGAATCATTATAGATTCTAACTTTTTCTCAAAATTTGTTTGAGAAACAGGAATTATTGTATTGTGTCTATTAGTATAATAATACACTAAATTCATTCCCTTTGCTGGTTTAAAATCATTATCAACAGCAATCCCATGTCTAATTGCTGAATTTCTAAATCTAGAAATTATCAATGCTCTTTTAGTAGCACTAGCACAATTAATGTGATCAGGGTGAATTTCTGTCTCAAGCAAAGGATCTGGACAGAGAACTGTATCTGGTTTAAAATCTAGTATCTTTTTTGCAATCTCAGTTGCCATAAGATTAGTATCATAGATCCCCCCATCTGGAAAATCTAAAATATCAATACCATCAATTCTTAAAAACTTTGCTGATTTTATACTTTCATCTTTTCTTGTTTGAACAATCTTTTCAATACTTGTAGAATCATTAGAGCCGCTTCCACCATCTGTAACTATTAAAAATTTAACCTTTACACCTAAGTCAACAAGTTCACTAACTAAGCCACCACATGCTATTTCAATATCATCAGGATGCGGTCCAACAAATAATACTTTTTTCGATTCCAAGATATTAGGTAATGGAACAAAACCCATCAATGTTTGGTAATCCATAAATTCCCTCCACTGAAATAATTATAACAAATTAAGCGTTTTCAAGCAACTAAAAGTAAAATATTTAATCTACAAGAATATCTTTATATAAATCCATAATAGCTTTATTTGCTAACTTTTCCATACCTTCTTTATTTGGATGAGCACTGTCAACTAAATAGTTTGAGCTTTCACCTCTTGTAAATGCCTTATCAAAATCTAATATTTTTAAACTATTTTGGTTTGCATACTTCCTTATAACAGCGTTGTAGTCCGCTTGTTCTTGTTCCGAGAATAAAGGTAGAGATGGTAGAGTACATAATATTATTTCTGATTCAGGTGATCTTTCTTTTATGTTACTTAACATCTTAGCATATGCAGCATCAAACTGACTAACATTTATCCACTGACTTGGAGCATCGTTTGCACCCATAAAGATTACTATAACGTCTGGTGTAACATCACCAATATATAAATGTTCTAATCTTGAATTGTTTTGGGCAGCTGAAGTTGCAGTTCCAGCAACAGCACTTCCAGACCAAGAATTGTTTACAAGTAGATGCATTCCTGTATAATTTATAAACCTCATCCACCATGTTTGGTTCATATCACCAAAACCAGCAGTAGGGTAAGGATAGAAATTAGCAAATCCCTCAGGAATATAACCTGCATAAGTAGTAATGCTATCGCCTAATATACTAACTGTTTTTCCCGAATATGATTTTGTCGCCTTAACATAAGTTGGTAAGAATGTAGTATCTTTAGTTATATTATAAACATCTTCTCCATTTTCACCAATCCATCCACTAAAGGCATGGCCAACTTTTTCTTTTGCTGTTGGTGCTATCACAGCACCACCTTTTGTAACTATCTTTTTAATTTCAGTATTTTCATCTAATTTGAATGTTGCATAAACATAATTTGGGGCATTAGCTTCTTCAAGAGTTGCTTTCACAACTCCATCAGCAGATGTTTGAATTACTGCATATAAAACATAACTTGGATCACTAATTAATGTACCTGTAATAATTGCATAACCAGATGATGCTATTGAAATTGATGAATATGCACTAATATTTGCAACCTTGGTGTCACTACTTTTCCAAGTATAAGCAGTAACTGATGTTGATTTGGCACCTGCAGGAAATTCAGGTTGATATACAAATCCTGTTCCGCTTGAATGTGGATTTTTCTTAATAGAAACAAACTCTAAAGCTCCACTTGGAGCAACAAATGGTTCTTTATCAGTTTGGACCCATCTACTATAGAGTTTTATTTCTCCATTTAATTTTTCATTAATATTAGCAACCTCATATAATGATATTTCTGATAAATACCAACCTACAAATTCAAATCCAACTTTTTCTGGAATTGGTAGAGAAAATGTATCAGACTTTTTATATTTAGATATCCCTAAATCTAATAAGTTATCTCCATCATAAAAACTAATCCCATATTCTTTTTCCGTAAATTTAGCTTTAACTTCTAAATCGCTTTTAACATTACTAAATTCCTTATCCCATTCCAAAAATATAAACTCTCCACTATAATCTACATCTGGTGCACTTGCAGCATCCCCATACTTTACAGTTTCTTCTTTTAATACTTCATCATTAAGACCAATAAATTTCACACTAAAAAGTAGTTCTTCATATACTGCCTTAATAACTAAATCTTTTTTTGCAATTAAAAACTCCTTATCCCAACCAACAAACTCATAACCTTCTCTTGTAGGAGCAGTTGGCGCTATAATTGTTTTCCCCTCTTCCAATTCAAAAACTTCGATTACACTATCATCAAAATCAATAAACTTAATTTCATATTTAATTACTTCTTCAACACATCCAACAAGGAAAATAGCCAGCATAAAAAACACAAAACCAATAATTCTTTTACTCATATAAGAATCCTCCATAAGAATATAATATCAAAAAAAATCTAAAAGTAAAAGAAAAAAGGGATTGCTCCCTTTATTTACTTGCTTTAATCATCAATTCTGTCATTTTATTCGAGAATGAAACAGGATCATTTAATTTAAATCCTTCAATTAATAATGCTTGATCATATAATAATTTTACATAATCATCTAGTTTCTCATCATTATCATTGAATAATCTTTCAATCGCATTGAATAATTCATGTTTAGGATTAATTTCTAAAATCTTATTTGCTTTAGGCTTTTCTTCATTTGGGAGGTTTGCAATAAATTTTTCCATCTCAAATGAAATGCCATCTTCACTTACTAAACAAACAGGTGAGTCTGTTAATCTCTTAGATAAAACAACATCTTTTACATCTTCTTCTAGTATTTCTTTCATTCTTTCTAATAATGATTTTTTATCTTCAGCTAATTGATCAATTTTTTCTTTTTCTGCTTTATCTAATAAATCTAAATCACCTTGATTTATTGACTTAAATTCTTTCTTACTATATTCACGCATTACTTGCATAACAAACTCGTCAATTTCATCAGTTAATACTAAAACATTATATCCTTGTTTTTTAACTAAATCCATTTGCGGTAGAGCTAATACTTGCTCTTTAGTTTTACCCGATGCAAAGTAAATGTATTCTTGTTCTTTAGGCATTGCCTCTACATACTCTTTTAGAGTAATAAAATCATCATCTTTAATTGATTTATATATTAATAAGTCTTGTAGTAATTCTTTCTTTAATCCAAAATTATCATACACACCATATTTTAAATTAATTCCATAAGCATTAAAGAATTCAATATATTTTTCTCTTTCATTCTTAAGCATTAATTCTAATCTTGATGCAATTTTCTTTTCCACATTTTGAGCTATCTTTTCTAAGTCTTTATTTTTTTGCAAGATCTCTCTACTAATATTTAATGATAAGTCATTAGAATCAACTAGTCCCTTTACAAATCTAAAGTAATCAGGAACTAATTCCTTACACTTATCCATTACGAATACAGATTTTGAATATAACTGTAATCCCTTATCATATTTCTCAGAATATAAATTGTATGGAGCTTTTTTAGGAATATAAATTAAAGCTGTATAATTTAATGCTCCTTCTACATTAAAGAAAATTGTTTCAAGTGGATCTTGATAGTCATAATACTTTTGTTTATAGAATTCATTTAATTCTTCATCACTGACTTCATTTTTTCTCTTCTTCCAAATAGGAGTCATAGAATTTAGAGTTTCAATTTCTAATACCTCTACATATTTTCCTTCAATATCATTTCCTTCTTTATCTTTCTTAGGAACTGATTTCTTAACTTCCATTTGGATTGGATAACGAATATAATCTGAATATTTCTTAACCAAATTTCTAATTTGATATTCTTCTAAAAACTCATCATAATTATCTTCTTTAGTATTTTTTCTAAAGTGAAGAACAATCTTAGTCCCATTTTCTAGGCCATCAACTTCAGATACTTCATATGTATCTGTTCCTTTAGATGAGAATAAGTAACCTTTATCACTATTATAATTTTTTGTATAAACTTCTACTAATTCACTTACCATATAAGCAGAATAAAAACCAACACCGAATTGGCCAATAATATCAATTGATTCTTTTTCCTTAGACTTTTTTAAATTTTCCATAAATTCTAAGGAACCACTCTTGGCAATAGTACCTAATGAATTTACTAAATCATCATAAGTCATACCAATACCATTATCTGTTATTGTAAGTGTTCTTTTCTTTTTATCAGCTTCTAAAAATATTTTGTATTCATCAACTTTAGCTACATTTTTATCAGTTAAAGATAAATAGTGATGTTTATCAATTGCATCACTTGCATTTGATATTAACTCTCTTAAAAATATTTCTCTATTTGTATAAATCGAATTAATCATTAAATCTAGCAACCTTTTGGTTTCGGTTCTAAACTCTTTAATCTCTGCCATTAAATACCTCCGTCTATATTAATATTTCTATTAATTTATATTATAACTCATTTGTTTAGCACTGTCAACAATTAAGTGCTAAAAATTGCTTATAAAAATGCTGTTGTAAACCAACAGCACAATTTACTAAAATATGAAATAAAACAATATCCCAAGTAATCCAGATAATACTATCAATAATATTGGACTAAGCTTTTTGAAAACAAGTTTTAAAGTAAAAATAACAACAACAATTATTAATGCAAAGAGATCAAACTTAACTTCTGTAATACTACCTATAACATTTGTTATTAATAGTTTTAAGACTACTGCAAATATTAAACCAACTACTATTGCTTTTATTCCAGTTAGGGCATCCTTAACCCAACTGACTTTCATAAAATTATTAAAATGTTTTGCAATCACTAAAATAATTAAGAACGAAGGAAGGACAACACCTAGTGTTGTGAAAACTGCACCAAAGAGTGCTCCAACATAACCAAAATTATCAAACCCTACTTGGAATCCTACTAAAGTTGCTGTATTAACTGCAAATGGTCCCGGTGTAGATTCTGCAATCCCAATAAAACTATTTAAAGCTTCAAAGGTAAGCCAACCTTCACCAACAACTTGATCAACAATCATTGGTAACATTGCATAGCCACCACCAATTGTAAATAAACCAATCATGAAGAAGACAAGAAACAATCTAATAAATATCATTCTTGATCACCTTCTTGTTTATTTTTATTCATTTGAATCATAACACCAACTATAGCACCAAAGACAATTAATATTAGTGATAGAAATCTAAATGTTATAAAGAAACTAAGTCCAAA
>JBAYTA010000058.1:0-11920 GCA_041675865.1 Bacilli bacterium
AGAGACACCTAAAAGTAGAAGTGGAATAGATGATCCATTTTCTTACAATGTTCCTAAAAAAGACATTTACTATGTTTATCAAAGAGATTCAAGTTTTGGCAGTAATATCTATCAACACGATTATGAGACAAATGATAAAGAGATATTTGTTAAAGTTACTAATTTAGATAAGGTGAAAGTATTTAGTATATTTACAGCAGTAAAAAAAGAACAATTAGCTATAGCAATGGATACTTACCTATTAGATGATGGAATCCTTCTAACAGCAATGGCAACAATAGAAGGACGTAAGCCAGAAATTAAAGTTCTAGGAGTTACTGTGGATCTCCCTAGTGCTTTTAATCGAAGAATTACTGCTTTAGGGGATTGGTTTGTTGAACAGCTCAATAAGTAGATAAATACTCACTTTCATAAAGTTTTATAGCTTTAGTTACATTATGATTTTCTTTTATGTGTGCTCTTGCTGCTAAACCTAAATCATCTCTCAGTTTAGAATCTTTTAAAGCTGAGTTAATTTTCGCTATGAATTCTTCAATATCAGTAACTGAGCATAGATATCCATTTACTTTATCTATTACTAAGTCTCTGTTCCCTATAATGTTCGATGCAATAACAGGTTTTCCTAAAGCCATAGCCTCTAACAAAGCAACTGGCATTCCCTCCCATAAAGATGTCTGTAAATAAATCTTTGCCTTTTTGACTTCTTGAATGGCTTCTACACGAGGTAATAATCCAGTTATAGAGATATTAGGACTGTCTAACAACTTATTAAGTGGACCATCTCCAACCCATAAAAACTTTTCATCTGGAAATCTCTTAGCAATTGAATTAAATAATAAGGGGTTGCGTGCTTCTGTTATTCTTCCACAAGCTACAATTGGTCCTTTAGCATTGGATAAGCTTTCTTCGTATTCATCCAAATTGATAAAGTTATTAATAACAACAACATTTTTTGTAATCTTTAGTGCATTTTGGTTTTCACTGTTAGAGACAGCAATTATTCTAGAAGGGGTAAATTTGTTAATCCAATACTCTAATTGGAAGAAAATCCATTTTGTAAAACTATTTACATCAGTTCTAACATAAGAAAGACCATGGGGTGTATAAAAGACCTTGTTTTTTTTCCCTTTAATGGCTAGGCGCCCTAAAAATCCCCCTTTAGAGGAGTGGACATGGTATACATCAGGATTAAATTCTTTAATAATATTTTTAATGATTTTAATAGCTCTTAAGTATTCTTTTTTATTCCCCATTGGCACATATTTTAAAATTATATTTGATTGGCTGAAATCTTTATCTATATCTTTAGGAGAATCATCTCTTAAAGAGTGAACAATAAGAACTTCAAATTTTGATTTATCCAAATTGCATGCAATATCTCGAATAATTGAATAAACGCCAGTAGAGAAACTTTCAACAATGTAAAGAATTTTAGTTTTAGCCATGGTTCAATTATATAAAAGTATAATTGAGAAGTATAGATATAAATAGACCATTATGTAACTAAAGATGGTTTAAGGAACCATTAATAGAGTAGACAGAACATAACCGTTATCATATTCTGGTAGCAGTAAATAAATGGAGTAAATATAAATTTTATGAAAAAGATAAAGTTGTTTTTAATTGGTTTGTTTATTTTTTTAATTTTAAGTTCTGCGTTTGGAGCTCAAAATCATATTGCAGTACCACTAAATCATAGAGTATATCCAATTCTAAGAGTTGCAGAGTTAAGAGGGATTATAGACTCAACTATGGAAATTCGCCCCTTTTCTACTTCAACTGTTTTAAATTATTTGGAAGCTATTGAGCCTTCTAACAAAATTTCGAATGATGAGAAATTAATTGTTAGAGAAATTATTGATGAACTGACTACAGTTCAACCTGATAACTCGTTTCAATCTTTAGCAAAGCATGGTTCTTATTCAACCTATTCTGAAAAACTGGATGTTAGGACAACTATGGGTGCAAAGTTGAACTTTTTTTATGGACACTCTTTAAGTAATATTTCTAAATTTGACTCTAGAAATGGAGGTGATTTATTCATTCGAGGAGACATAAAAGATGTTGCCTCTTTTAATTTGAATATTGGAATTAGGTTTGACCATATTGATTACAATTTGTTTATGAAAAATGACTTTAAAATTCCAACAAAAGGTAAATATGATACTTTTTGGGACCACCATGGAGAGCACTCATTCTATTATGGAATTTATGGAGAACCAGAAGTAAGTATCTCTCTTATTAATAATAAGTTAAATATAAGATGGGCTTCAATTGAAAGAGATTGGGGCGTTGGAGAAAATAACTTCTTATTAAGTAAAGATGCGAGTTCAATAAATGGTCTTGAACTTAACTTTGAAGTTGCACCTTGGCTTAAATATGCCTTTTTTGCCGGTGCGTTAGGAAAGTTTAGCTCCAGTGGCACTTTATATAACTCATCTGATTCTAGTAGTGCTGATTATATTTATTATACAACTTATTTCCCGTCTGATACTCTGCACGATAACTATTATGATAATAATTTTAGTGCTCACAGAGTAGAAATTGATCTACCATTTAATATCAAGTTTGGAATTTATGAATCTGTTGTCTACCGTAAACGTTTCGAATTGGGTTATTTAAACCCCCTCTCGATTTTGATGTTTGAGCAAAACGTTTTAGGTGATTTTGACAACATGTTGGCTGGTTTTGATGTCCAATACTATTTAAAAGATTACTTTAGAGTTTACATTAATGCTGCAACAACAGAGATGAATGAAGGGAATATTAAAAAGTTTTTTGTGGCCCCAAGAAACGTTCTTTCAATGCAAGCTGGAGCTGACATAAATATTCCATTTATTAGTTTTTCATCAGCGACCTTACAATACACATATTTAGCACCATTTTTCTATGCGCATGCTCCAATGTTTGATGGAAATGAAGTGATAGGACATATTTCTATGGTTAATGAAGGTAGAAATATTGGTTATCCTTTACGCCCTAACTCAGATGAATTTCTGGTAAAACTAAATCTTAACTTTAAAAATAACTGGGATGGTACATTTACTTTTAAGTATCAAAGAAGAAGCGGACAGTATGGCTTCGACATAGAAAAATGGATGAGCTATGGAGCAGCAGATAAGGGGTTATATGATGATAAGAGCTTTGGTCCAAATGTATTTGAAAAGACAATAGGAATGGAAGCAACAGTAAATAAAAAGTTAAATAATTACCCTATTAAATTAACAGCTTCCTATTTAATGATCTTAAATAATAAACGTAATGATCCTGTCCCTAAAAAAGTTTGGGATCATCAAAACCAATTAACTGATGATCATAATGAGGTTAATCATAAAGATTATGATGCCTATCCAGTCTATAAATATGAAGTAAGCGGTCCATGGAAGGGGTGGGCATTTTCACACTCTTTAAGAATCGGCGTAAATATTTGGCTGTGAGGGAGTTACTATGAAAAGAAAATTATTATCTGCATTGTTGATACTATTCGTTAGTTTTTCTCTTTTTGCTTTTGGGGGGGAATTTTGGTCTATTAGTATTCAGTCCTCTTTAGATTTAAACTTTGGGAAAAAGTATGAAAACAAAAGATTATATGATAGTGAATATATAGATGGATTTAATAATAGGCCTATTTTACAATTAGATCTTTCTCTATTTAAAGGACCTTGGACATTTATCAATGAGGCAATAATTCTATCTCTTAGACCCCCTATTGTTATTGATGTAGATTCAATGTTTACACCGATGGTCCGTCTTGGTTACTTAGAGTATGATGATAAATTTATTTATAGCAGCATTGGAAGAAGAAAACAAAGCATTGGAATTTCTGACATAAATTTATTTGTTAATAGAGATATGCCTTATTATGATGGTATCAACCTCTCAATTGGAAAAGAAAAAGGGTTTAAGTACGATGCATTGGTTAGTGTTTCCAACCTATCATGGCTTGGTAATCCAGGCTCACAATGGCCTTCATCTCCATACGAAGGGTATGTGGCGAATCATGGTCATCCAGAGGAAGAGCAATACAATAAAGGACAACATAACAAGTATTTTATGTTTCACTCTTTTAGCTATGAAGCAGATAGTTGGTATTTAATGATTGGTGAATCTGCAATTTTAGCAAACCCCAAAAGTATTGGAGATTTAAATATATTTACAAATATTCATAATGAGAACTCAACTAGGGCAAATGTAGGAATGGAATTCCAGTTCGCCAAAATTTTTAAATCTGAATTTATGAGTTATGCAATGTTTGGAATAGATGATTTGCCAGCTTTACCTGAGCATTCAGATCCTGAGATGTTAGCAGACACCCCCAGTGCTTTAGCGTTTGGTGGGGGAGTTAAGTGGCATATTATAAAAGGGGATAGGTTTGAATATCCTACTTTTGACTCAGATAAGGGAATAAGGAAGAACACCACTTTTGGAGAGATGCATGGAGGATTGGTAATATCTTTAGATTATGCCGCTACAAGTAGATGGTTTTATATTAGAAGTGACGTACACAACTCTTCAACAATCTATTTTAAAGGAATACAAAGTTTCTATAACTATTTGTTTAATCCCCAATTTGTGACTGATAGGGACCACTTTTCTGTGCCGTTTGGACCTAAGTATGGAGGAGACGCCCAAATTATCTCGCTAAAAGGATCGTATGAAACAAGACGCTACAAAATAGATAGTGAGATTGAGGTGGCTCTATTAGGACGTGACGCTAGAGACAGGTTTTTAGATTATAATTATTGGGGTAATGCTGATATCTCAATAAATGAGGGCGATTATAATTACTCTAAGCTTTGGATAACCTCTGGTGATATTAAACCAATGTTAACTTTTAAAGCTAATGGAGAAATGGGGATAACTAAATGGTTAAGTGGACATGCTGGATTTTCTTTAACGTATGCTCCATTTTTGCCATTTAAATACAACATAAACTTTGGAGTTACCGCTCAGTACTAAGATAATAAGTAGCAGGTCACTTTTTAGAAGCAAAGATATCTGAGACTAGTGCTTTTATATTATTGTATCCAATTGAAAGGAGCTTTCGTATTTTATAAAAAAGCTCCTCATTTATATTTCCCTTTTTCCAAAAGGTGTTCTTGATCTCTACCATTTGTTTATGTATGTCACTAACTTTGTCCTGAAATGGATAGTAGGCAACCTCTTGTTGCCTATAAGTTACTTTTCTATCTGGGTCTTTGAAGCTTTGCTTAAGTAAATTGATGTTTTCTAATGGGTCTAGATGTAAATCATATAGTTCTTCACTTTTATCTTTTTTATTATAAATATATTTATAATTCTCTTTAACAATTGCTGTCTTTCTATTTGGTTGAGCATAGTAGGCACTATCTGAAATAATGTACTCTGGTTTTGGGATTTTTCGGTTAAGTATAATATCTTCTAATTGGGTATTAGATGTAGGGTGATTTACAACACTTTGATTTTCAAGTCTTGGGGTTATTAGAGGTATGTTGATTGCAGGTTCATAAACATCAAACCCATATGCAAAAACACCATTTTTACCATTCATGTTGCCATGATCAGCTGTAATAAAAATTGAATCATCGCTAAACTTATTTCTCAAATAGCCTACAACTTGATCTAATAAGTCAATATCACTTCCATAAGCTTCTCGCCCTAAAAGAACGTGTGGTAAATGAATCCATAAAAACACTTTCTTGTTTGAGTTAGCAATTCCCTCAATAGCTTTTTTTATTAAACTGATTGTTTTGTCAGTTAAATTATCATCCCGACTTATAATTCTTTTATCAAAGAAGTGAGGGCCTACATCTTGCCCGATATCAAGGTTGTGAAAAACTGTTTTTTTTTCATCTCCATAGCAGTTAGCATATTGTGTAATATCTTCAAAAAACCCATATCCCCAAAGAATATGTGTCTCATACCCCATTTGTTGGAGTTTCCAAAATAGAGTTTCACTATCATCTATCTTTTTAACTGTTTCATACCTTTTTCTGTTCAACTGATAAGGGTATTTACCAGTCAACATTGAAGTAAAAGACATAGCAGTTGAAGGAGCACTAGTATAATGCCTTTTAAAAATGGTTCCTTTAGCAGCTAATGCATCAATGTTAGGAGTGTTCCAATATTTATTGCCATAAAGTGGCAAATAGAGTTTAGTTAAAATATCTTTAGAAATAAGTACAATAGAATCATTCATATGGTTTACCTTTTATTAAATATACAATCATAAATAATTAAAATCTATTCTATTAAATCTTGAGTATTTGTTTTGTATATTCTCGAAATCCAGTATTAAAATCTAAGTATTCATAATAGTGGTGTGATTTTCTATCTTTTATAGGAGGTAGCTTTAGATAATCACCATAAGTATTTCTTAAAACTGTATGGGCATCTCTTGGGCCATAAAACTTATAATTTTCAAAATCATATAGTTGAGGTTTTTCATAAACTTCTTTTGTTACTAACTCTTTGAAATTAAAACAATCAACAAAGTTAAGTATAAACTTGCTTTTTTCAAAAGATGGCTTTCTTAAAAACTTATTTGAGAATTGATAAATCTTTCTATTATCTAAATTTTTAAAAATTATTTGGCCTATCCTTTTTAATATACTGGAATGCTTCGTCTGTTTATAATTTAACCTAGTAATTGAAACAAGCAATCTACTAATCAATAATTTTATGAAAGCTATAATCTTGAAGTTTCCACCGCCATCAATAGGGAATATGTCAATAAAAACACCTCCAATTTGCCTTTCTTCTACACTTTCTATCAAAGTAGTTTTGATGTCTACAAGCTTTGCATATAAAAAGCTTCCCTTTTCTTGTCCATACCATTTTGTCATAAGCATAAGATTACTTGGGAAGTTTTCTATCGGCAAATTCATTAATTTATCATAATCCTCTCGAGGCATTCCTACATCTATGTCATCATCCCAGGGGATAAAACCTTTGTGACGAACAGCACCTAATAAAGTTCCATATAAAATATAGTAAGTAAAATTATTATTTTCACAAATTGTGTGGAAAGCTTTCATCATTTCTAATAAATGTAGCTGTAGCTGATTTAGTTTAGCTTGTTCATCAATCATCTTTATAATTTCAACCTTATCAATTTAAACTAAAGTGATTATACAATATACTTACATATAAATGGAGAACATATGATAAAAATCTTATTTCTGAGAAATAATAAAGCACTCTATCCTGAAATTGATGCTTATATGGATTATTTTAACAAAACCCCAAATTTCGAAGCATATGATTTAACTAAGATTAACAATGAGGTTGATTTTGATGAATATGATGTGCTATGGGAAATGAAGGGCTTTGGGGGCGTTAAGTCTAAAAATAAAATAATAGTGCACGATTATGCATCTTTATCAGTTCCCCCGTTTGCTAAATTAAAAAATAGATTAAAAACTATTATCAATCCAAAACCTGACCTACGAATATTTTTAAATGAAAATGTAAAATCTGGATTTAAGTTTAAAGATGATATTCCTTATTGTTTAAGGGATATGGGACTTGACCAAGAGTTTATAAAAAATGAAGAAGTAAAAAAAGAATACAAGTTTGTTTATGTTGGTTCCGTTGGCAAAGAACGTAATATTGATAAGTTTTTGAAAAACTATAACAGTGAGTTGTTGGGGAAACTTTGTTTAATAGGGCCTGTAGAAAACGAGATTTATCAAACTTATAAAGGAAATAAGGATATAACTTTTGTTGGTAAAATACCATATAAAGATGTCCCAATGGTTGCTAGCAAGGCAGAGTTTGGTCTAAACTTAATACCTGATAAATACCCTTACAATTTACAAACCTCTACAAAACTAATTGAATATTTAGCATTGGGTTTGAAAATAGTTACAACTGATTACAAGTGGGTTAGGGAATTTGAAACAAATCACAATTGTAACTTTTATAAAATTGATAAAGACCTTTTTATAAATCATAAAAAGATAAATGAATTTCATTTTCAAAATAACTTTAAAGCTGATGATTTTTTATGGGATAAAGTAATTGAAAAGTCTAGTCTAAAAAAGCAGTTAAAAAATCTATACAACAATCAATTACGATAATTACTTATTTTAGTTCCAATACTGAAACCAACTTAATTAAGAGTTTTTAAGTTGTTTTAAGATCGAAATAAGATAAGAAAAACTCTCTAATTTTAATATCCATGCTATTCCAAAATAGAATATTGCCCCAACAATAGTTTGTAAAGAAATTACTAGGACTAATGATGTTTTTAATAAAGATATTGGATAGATAGCAATAACCATGGCAATTGTTAAAAGAAGATGAGGTAGGATATCAATAAACTGTTGCCTAACTTCGTAGTTGATTAAGATTGAGCTTGTTATCATGACAACAGCTAGTGCAAAGAACTCGCCAATCACTTCACCTATGATAATCCCATAAATTCCAAAAAATAAGGAAATTGTTAAAATAACGATTCCTACGCCTCTGTTAATTATTTCAACTTTTAGAAATGAATCACTTCTCCCTATTGCGTTGTATGATTGCAAGTTCGCTTCAATGATTGGGGTCAAGGCATACGAGATTGACAGTATTTTAATAAAGGGAACAGCAGGTAGCCATTTTTCAGTTAGAATTAATAGAACTATTGGTTCAGAAATAGCTATTAATCCCCCCATTATAGGAAATATAAAAAATGATGTAGTGATAACAGCTCTTTGAGTCATAGATTTTATTTTTAAAGGAGTATCTTGATTTAAAGCTAAAGCCGGAAGTAGAACAGTTTGAATAGTGCTAGAGATGTTACTAGTAATAAAATAGGGAAAGTTAGCTCCCTTGTCGTAAAAACCTAATGTTTCAGCTGAGAACTTTTTAGCTATTATTAATCCTCTTAAGTTTGTATAGATAGTAGATATGAAATTGGCAACCATCAGCTTCCACCCAAAAGAATAAAGAACTTTAACTTTACTTAATGAAACTTTTTTAGTGAATTTTATTTTTGCTGGGAAAGCTAAGATAATTGTCATTGCTAATCTACGCACTAATTGTTGATAAACAAGAGCCCACACTCCAAAGCCTAAATAGGCTAAAACTATTCCAATGACTCCTGATAGTATAGTTGCACTAGTATTACAAATAAAGATTACTTTGAATTGCATTCTTCTAGACAAGATAGCCGTCTGTACTGTTGTTAAAGATCCTATAATTAGAGATATAGATAAAACTCTTATAACTTTAATCAAAATAGGATTACTGTAGATATCAGCTATATAAGGAGCTGAAAGATACAGTAAAAGATATAAAATTATAGAGATTAGTAAACTCAAATAAAAAATGGAGGTGATATCAGTATTATCTATTTCTTTTTTCTGTATTAAAGATGTTCCAATTCCACCTTGAACAAAGATACTTGCAACTGAAATGAAAACAAAAACAAGAGCTACAATACCATAGTCAGAAGGAATTAAAAGTCTGGCAAGAACAAGTTGCATTATAAAGCTAATGCCACTTGTTCCACCTCGCTCTAAGAACTTCCAAAAAAGGTTTGTTATTAAAGAAAACTGTTTATGTTCACTATGTTTATTCAAAATTATCCTACAAAACTTAATTTTTATTTATTTTCAGTTAAATAAATAAAATAAACAAGTGTAAAAAGAGAAAGTAGCACTATATTATTGAATATGAAGTATAGTAGATTAAAGGGTTGACAGGATTTTATTAATAAAGCAAGTTTTGCAATTAGGGGCTAAATAGATTATGGACATTGTTAATAGGGAAGTGACAACTAATCGTATTATAAACATACTTATCACTTTAAGCTTACTATCTTTAATGGGATTTCTTTTTTTTGAGACTTTTATAATTAAAGTTGTATTGATTGTCATTTCTTTGACAACATTTTTATATTTTTATGTTGTAAATCATAAAGCTCTCACTAAAGTTGACTATACAGTAGCACTCTA
The DNA here is from genome assembly GCA_041675865.1 of Bacilli bacterium. Lineage (GTDB taxonomy): Bacteria > Bacillota_I > Bacilli_A > ML615J-28 > CAG-698 > DUVT01. The sequence goes on from JBAYTA010000058.1 coordinate 9,924, forward strand.
TATCCTGCTATTAAATGTTTATAGTAATTTTATACTGCATGGCACATTTTTACCATCAAAGCACTTGTTATGGCCTGCAATAGGGTTATTATTAGCAACTTTAATTGTAAATAATAAATTAAATGTATGGTCAATTATTGTTCCATTTATTGTGGTGTCTTTATTTATACTGATAGCCTTAGTTAGTGGAGTAGAAAGCTTTCAAGAAGGAACCTTTTTAGAAGTTAATAGAATCTTTATTTCTAAGTTGTTATTTGTCTTTGTTTCTTTAATTACAATAATCAATATAAATAAAAATAATAAACAAAGAGGGAGTATATTATTTTCCTTTATTTTCCTGATAATCTCCTTTTTATCAAATAGTAGAATTGGTCTATTGGTAGCGATGATTTATTTTATTATTACGGCTTTAGAGCGATGGAGAACTTCTAAAAACACCTTAATTACCAAATCAAAAAAAGGAAATAATAAAATAATATTAGCAGTTCTAATAATAGGGCTGGTTATTATTTTTGGGTTATTAGTATATTTATTTTTTAACTCTAGGTTTGGAAAAGTTGGGTTTTCTAGTTCAGGAAGAGTTAAAATATACCTATCATTTTTTAATGAATTAACACTTAAAAAACTACTTTTAGGCTTTAGATCTGTGCAATTAGATAAGTATGGGCATATGCACAGCTCATTTATTCAAATGGTAATGAGTACAGGGTTTTTAAGTTTTTTACCTCTAATTCTTTTGATAATTGGTGGATTAAAACTAATAAAACAATCTACTTTGCTATTTGGAATATACGTACTAATTATTTTATACTCTTTAGTTGAAGGATTTATGTTTTTTGAAATTGGAGACTTGCTAGTACTGCCACTAATGTATAACTCCTTTAAAAATAACAAAAATCTAGATTCAAACTAAAGTAATATTTAAAGTTCTAAATACTTTTTAAGGCATTTATCAACAAAGTATTCTCCTCTTCCCTTTTAACTGCAATCCGTAGATATTGTCCTTTAATTCCATTTTTGTCAGTCAAATCTCTTATTAAAATATTGTGTTTATCTAATAGATAGGTGCTAATTTGTTTAGAATTAAAAGGCTCTAGCACTTCACACATTATATAGTTAGCTTGAGTTGGAATGATTCTTAAAAAATCAAATTCTCTCAAACTTCCAATAAAAGTAGTTCTAGATTTTTTGAAATCCTTTATTGCCTTTATGTAATAAGATTTATACTTATGAGCTATTTGCAGGAAAAACTCTCCAAATGAGTTTATGTTCCATATAGAAATATCTTTTTTTATGTAATCAACTAATTCTAAATCACTACTACACAAGACTCCTAATCTGAAGCCAGGAACTCCATACGATTTAGAAATACTTTTAATAACTATTAAATGGGGATTTTCTTCAATAATAGTTTGATCCAATAAACTTTCTTCAAAACCATTATCAGCAAAGTCTATAAATGATTCATCTAAAATTAGTTTAATATTTTCTAATTTTGTCCAATCTAGTATTTTTATGACATCTTCTTTCTTTAAATAGTTTCCACTAGGGTTATCAGGGTTTATAAGGATTAAGTTGTTTATATTTTTATCATCAAAAAAGGAAATAATAGAATCACCATCGTAACTGAAGCTAGCATTATCAACTGTGTAGGTGACTACTCTGTTTTTATCTAGTCTGTTTGGATACTCCTCAAAAGTAGGTCTAATTACCCCAAAGTCTCCTTTCAAATATTCAAGTAATGATTTGATTAATTCTGCAGCCCCGTTACCAACAACAATTTGCCTTTCATCTACTTCAAAATAGTTGGCAGCTAAAATTGATTGAACCTTTTGGCTAGAGGGGTAGTCTGTAACTAATCTTTTTAGATTTGCACTAAGTTCAGCATACATTTTTTCTGGAGGGAAATAGGGATTAACTAAATAACAAAAATCTATCATTTGAGGATAGCGCCAATACCCTCCATAACGTTGTGTTAAGGCTTTTAATTTCTCTTC
>JBAYTA010000059.1:0-11845 GCA_041675865.1 Bacilli bacterium
CTTACCCTCACCTCTAAAGTTTATAATAGTGTTTATAAAGAACATATTATGTATAATGGAATTTGTTGGGAAAAATTTGATAATTAAGGTGATTAATTAAATGCAAGCAATTATTTTAGCAGCAGGAATGGGTAAAAGACTAAAAGGTCTTACTTCTGATAAAACAAAGTGTATGGTTGAGGTAAATGGAATTACCTTAATAGAGAGAGTTATTAGACAATTAGAGAAATTTAACTTATCTAAAATAGTAATAGTAACTGGCTATGAAGCTCAAAAATTAGTTGAATTTGTAAATTCATTAGAATCTACCATTCCAATTGAGTATGTAGATAACCCAGATTACTCCACAACAAACAATATTTACTCTCTTTTTCTTGCCAAAAACTTTTTAGTAAAAGAAGACACTTTGCTATTAGAATCAGATCTAATATTTGAAGATGATGTATTAGCTACTTTAATAAATGATCCTAATGAAAACTTAGCTTTAGTTGCTAAATATGAGAGTTGGATGGATGGAACAGTTGTTACTTTAAATAAAGATGATTTTATAATTGATTTTCTTGGTAAAGATCAGTTTGATTTTGACGATGTCGATTCTTATTATAAAACAGTAAATATCTATAAATTTTCTAAAGAATTTTCTAAAAGTAACTACGTCCCATTTTTGGATGCTTATTGTAAAGCACTAGGACATAACGAGTATTACGAACAAGTTTTAAAAGTTATATCTATAGTTAATAACCCAATTATTAAAGCTAAAAGATTGAATACCCAAAAATGGTACGAAATTGATGATGCACAAGATTTAGATATTGCTTCAAGCTTGTTTAAAGAACCTATTGAAGATAAGTTAGTAGCTTTAACACAACGGTATGGAGGGTATTGGCGCTACCCTCAAATGATAGACTTTTGTTATTTAGTTAATCCTTATTTTCCACCAGAAAAAATGTATGCTGAACTTAGTGCAAATTTAAAAAGATTAGTTACTGACTACCCCTCTAGTCAAAAGGTTCAATCAATTTTAGCTGCCAATTATTTTGAAATAGAAGAAAAGCAAATTGCTGTTGGTAATGGTGCTGCAGAATTAATTAAATCATTACTTGGTTACTTAAAAGGTAATTATGGAGTAATTAGACCAACTTTTGAAGAGTATCCAAATAGACTTGATAAAGACAGAATAGTCACTTACACAGTTGATAATCCAAACTTTAGTTACAATGGGGACTCTATCATTTCCTTCTTTGATGGCAAAAACATAAATAACTTAGTTCTTATAAACCCTGATAACCCTAGTGGGAATTATTTAGGAAAAGAAGATGTTCTAAAACTTCTAGATTGGACAAAATCAAAAAATATTAAACTAATTTTAGATGAATCATTTATAGACTTTGCTGATAACGGCTTTGAAGAAAGCTTATTAGATCAAACTATTATTGAAGACAATCCCCATCTAATAGTTATTAAAAGTATCTCTAAATCATACGGAGTTCCTGGTTTCAGATTAGGAGTTTTATGCAGTAGCGATCTAGTTTTAGTTGATTACATAAAAAAGGATATTGCAATTTGGAACATAAATTCATTTGGAGAATTCTTCCTTCAAATAGCCCATAAATATAAATCCAGTTACATAAAAGCAATAAAGGATTTCAAAAAATCTAAAGCTAGCTTTATTGATAATTTGAAAGAGCTCGAATTTCTAAGAGTTATTCCAACTCAAGCTAACTATGTAATGTGTGAAGTTCTCGAACCTTTTAGTGCTAAACAAATTAGTTCTTACCTTCTTGATAAACACAATATCTTAATAAGAGATTTAACTGATAAAAATGGAATTAGAGGGCAGTATTTACGTATAGCAGTTAAAAAGGACGAAGAAAATACTTTACTAATTAGTGCTTTAAAGCAACTTAAGTAACCCGAAAGAATGTTAGGGTTTACTGTTTAATATTAAAGGTGATAAAGTTACGTCTATTATAATATTGCGAGAGATTAGGAGTTCTTATGCTTTTAGTTTTGTATAATATTTTTATAAAGCCAATAGAAATATTAATAGAATTTGTTTTTGTGTTTTTTCTAAAGCCATTTAATAATGTTGGTTTATCAATTATTGGGGTAAGTGTTTTTATTAGCTTAATCACTCTACCTCTATACCATATTGCAGAAAAAATTCAAAACAAAGAGCGCAATCAACGCCTGCTTTTAAAACCAGGAATTGATAGAATTAAAGCAACATTCAAGGGTGATGAGCAATACATGATTCTCAATACCTTTTATAAGCAAAACAACTATCACCCTATTTATGCTCTTAGAAACTCATTAAGCCTATTAATTCAAATCCCGTTTTTCATTGCTGCTTACCAGTTTTTGTCACATCTTACTATACTTAAAGGGCAAAGTTTTTTATTTATCTCTGATTTGGGTGTAAGTGATTCTTTTGCATCTTTAGGACCAGTAACTATCAATATTCTTCCTATATTGATGACGTTGATAAATTTAGGCTCAGCTATAGTCTACACTAAAGGCTTTCCTCTAAGAGATAGAATCCAAACTTTTGGAATCCCAATAGTATTTTTACTTTTATTATATAACTCTCCTGCTGGATTAGTATTTTATTGGACCTTGAATAATATTTTCTCATTGATAAAAAACATTGTATACAAAAGCAAAAAGCCCCTTTTTATTTTATACTTATTAGCTTTAGTTGGTACTTCTACCTTTGTAATATTCACCTTAATTAAAAGAAAAGAAATTGACTTTATAAAACAGTTAATTTTACTTTTAGGGGTTATATTTGTTGCTAGTGTCCCTATATTAATAAAAATGTTTAACTATATTGTTAATTTAGTACTTACTCCTACAAATATGAAGACAAAAACTAAAAATAAACTTTTTTCTCTTTCTGTTATTAGTTTATTTTTGATAGGCGGAGTTGTTATACCTATTAATTTAATTTCTTCCTCACCAATTGAATTCTCCTTTATTGAAAATGTTGCTCATCCACTAACCTACCTAATTCACACTGGATCTGTGTTTTTTGGTTTAATGGTGGTCTGGCCCATTATTATTTATTTTATCTCTTCTAATAAAGTTAAAACATTATTGTCTCTTTTAATGCCTATCGTTGTATTTACTAGTGTCATAAACACATTTATATTTGCAGGGAGTTACGGTGATATAGACAGTTTTTTGATTTTTGAAAATTCTTTTTTACTAAATCCTAATATTTTACAAACTATTGTCCCAATAATAATATTTTCTTTAGTAATATTAATTATTATTCTGTTCACTATTAAGAATGCTCAGCAAATATTAGCTAATTTACTAATCATTGTTATTATAACATCTTTGTTTAGTAGTACAGTTGCATACTTTAGAGTTAATAAAGAATTTAATGCTTATTCAAAAATTATCAACTTGGATAAAGCCTCTAGTGATAATTTTAACAATCCTATCAAACCTCTTATCAATCTAAGTAGTGAAGCAAAAAATGTAGTAGTCATTTTCCTAGATCGAGCCATAAGTTCTTTTTTCCCCATAATAATAGATCAATTTCCTTATCTTAAAGAAACATATAAAGGATTTACATATTACCCAAATACTCTTTCGCTAGGCATGTATACAATTTCAGGAGGCCCCCCAATAATGGGAGGATATGAATATAGCCCTGAAATGACTAACAAAAGGGATAAAAAAAAATTAGCTGATAAACACAATGAAGCAACTTTAGTATTGCCTGTCCTTTTTTCAGAATTAGGTTATAGAGCGTCTGTATTCAATCCACCACTCCCTAATTATTCTTGGACTGGAGATCTTTCTGTCTTTGACCCCTATGAAAACATAAATGCCTATGAGACAAAATTTAAAATGGTTGATCGTTATAAATCTGAACATAAAGATGATTTTGATTCTTCATTAATAGACCTGAATGAAATTATTTATAACAGGTTCCCTAGATATGTTTTTTTAAAAATGTCTATTCCAGTTTTAAGACCTCTAATATACGATGAAGGTAACTATTATTTGGCAACTAACAAATCTCCATTCTTAGAAAAACTAGACATTTTCTTAAGTCATTATACAGACTTATATTATTTACCTGAATTAACAAAAGTTGATGATGGCAAATCCTCTTTCATATTTTTTGACAATGAAACTCCTCACCGACCAGTTTACTTACAGGCCCCAGAATATAAACCAACAACAAATTTGACAAATACTTATAGCCCGTTACAAAATAATGCGCTATTTGGAACCTATGAGGAAGAAGTGTACCATGTGAATGTAGCATCTATTTTCGCAATAGGTAAATGGTTAGATTATTTGAAAGAACAAGGGGCCTATGATAACACAAGAATTATAATTGTGGCTGATCATGGAGACTACTTGTCTACCATCCCATTTGAAAGCTTTACACAAAGTAAATGGCGTGCTAGGTATCATCCGCTATTCTTGGTTAAAGATTTTGGAAGCCAAGAATTTAATATAGATGAAACATTTATGACTAATGCTGACGTCCCAATCATAGCAGCTGATGGTATTATTAACCCTCTTGTAAATCCATTCACAAAAGAAAATATGATTGACTGGGTTGATAAGGATAATGTGAAAGTTTTCAAAACCCCATGGCATATTAATGATAATAAAGGGAACAAGTTCCAATATGACCCTAAACTAAGTTTTACAGTGAAGGATAATATATTTGTTGAGTCTAACTGGGAATCTTTAGAGAATTAAAGGATTAAATAACTATGTTAATTTTATACATTGATCCAGGTACTGGAAGCATGCTCTTTTCTGTTGCTATTGGATTAGTAGCTATAGTCTACTTTGTTTTTAAAACATTGCTAATAAAGCTAAAATTTATTTTCACTGGAGGGAAAGGTAGTGCATCTAAAGGTCGCTACCCTTTAGTTATCTATTCTGAAGGTAAAAAGTATTGGAATATATTTAAGCCTATCTTAGATGCATTAGAAGATAGAGAATTTCCCACTGTCTTTTATACTTCGTCCAAAGATGATCCAATTTTTGAGCAAACCTATAAACATATAAATAGCGAGTTTATTGGTGAAGGAAATAAAGCTTTTATGAAGCTAAACTTCCTTGAAGCAGATGTTTGTTTAATGACAACCCCAGCTTTGGATGTTTTTCAATTAAAAAGGTCTAAAGGGGTAAAACACTATTCTCATATTTTACATGCTGTTACAGATGCAACTACCTATAGATTGTATGGCTTAGATTACTTTGATTCTGTTTTATTAACAGGAGAATTTCAAAAGAAGGATTTAAGATTATTAGAACAACAGAGAAATACTAAAGAGAAGGAACTAGTAGTAGTTGGCTCCACTTACTTAGATGTTTTAAAAGATAAAGTTAAATCTTTAAATAAAGACAAAAGTTCAAAGTTTACAGTGCTAGTAGCTCCCTCTTGGGGCAGTGGTGGAATTTTAAGTAGGTATGGTTCATCTTTATTGGACAAGTTAGTTGAAACAGGTTTTCATATTATAGTTAGGCCCCACCCCCAATCCAAAGACTCAGAAAAGGGCATATTAACTAAACTTGAAAATAGATATGAAGAAAGAACAAATTTTGAGTGGGATTATGATGCTGAAAACTTAAAATCTCTTAGTAGAGCAGATATTATGATCTCTGATTTTTCTGGTGTTATTTTTGACTATTCATTCTTATTTGATAAACCATTCTTATATGTAAATAATGATTTTGATCATCGACCTTATGACTCGTACGATTTGCCCCATCTTCCTTGGATATTTAGAGTTTTGCCTGAAATAGGGATTGAGTTAAAAGAAGAGCAATTTAGTAATATTAAAGAAGTAATAATAAGTGCTTCAGAAAGCTCTACTTTAAAAGAGAATAGAGATAAAGCTAAAGAGATTGCTTGGCAATATATTGGTGAAAGTGGAGAGAGGTGTACTGTATTTTTAGTCGAAAAAATTAAGGAACTTAATTACTAATAGTCAAACTTAGATGCTATTATATTGATTGTTGAACTATATTTTTATATCATGACTGTCATGTTAGGTTTAAAAGAAAATTTGAAAAGATTTATTTTTTTATCAATAGGTTACTCTATTACCATATTTACAAAGCTATTTTCACCCTTAGTACTGAAGAGTTCTAATTCTTCAATTCGAAATGTTTTTTCGTTTATATTTTTTGCACAAGGTAAATTCTTCTCAAAAGCAAAAAGAATACAATTAGCACTAATAAGTTTCAAAAAGTCTAGAGACATTGTTAATTGCTCTATTGTCAATAATAGGATAGTTTTCATAGCGTTTTATGGGAAAAGCTATTCTTGTTCACCAAAAGCAATTTATGAAGAGATATTAGATGATGATAGGTTCAAAGACTTTAAATTTATGTGGTTGTTTAAAGAGCCTAGCAAATATGCACACCTAACAAAAGAACCTCGGACAACAGTAGGTATTTATGGGCATTGGAGGGGATTGCAATACTTTAGAGAAGCTAAATATATAGTTACAAACTTTAGAACTAAACTGGAACTTATAAAATCACCAGAACAGGTATTATTGCAATGTTGGCACGGTACGCCATTAAAAAAGCTTGGCTTAGATATAAAAACTCCTATGATAGGAGCAAGATCAGAAATAGATGAAATGTATTTTACCTATGTGGTAGAAGGAAAAAAAATTGATTATTTCCTATCTCCATCGAAGTATGCTACAGAAAAATTTATATCTTCTTTTGGTTTAAATGTGGATGGGAATAAAATAATTGAAGAAGGATATCCAAGAAACGATTATTTGAAAACCTATCCAAAAAAAGATATAACAAAAATAAAGAACAAATTAAACATTCCTAATAGTAAAAAGGTTATTTTATATGCTCCAACCTGGCGAGATGATCAACATAAAGTTGGTAGAGGATTCCAATTTAAGTTGAATGTTAATTTAGATTTTTTGTGTAAGCACCTTTCAAAAAACTATGTATTATTATTAAGAACACACCAATTAGTTAGTAATGAATTGCAACTATCTGCCTATTCAGACTTTGTTTATGATGTTACAGATGTAGATGACATTAATGAACTTTATATCATCAGCGATATTCTTGTAACAGACTATTCAAGTGTGTTTTTTGACTTTGCAAACCTTAGGCGACCAATAGTTTTTTACATGCCCGATTTCGATAACTATAAAAATAATTTGAGAGACTTTTATTTACCAATTGAGGCGCTACCTGGCGAAATTACTAAAACAGAATCTGAACTTGTTAATGCATTAGAAAATTTAAAGAAAAACAAGGATAATATTCAATCTAGGTTAATAGAGTTTAACAAAGATTTTAATTATCTAGACGATGGAAATGCTGCGAAAAGGGTGATAGAAAAAGTATTTTTCCAATAAGGTAGATGTGAATTTTAATTAAATCTTATTGACTTCTTTATATATTTTATAATTTTTTTGCTAGAGTCTCCCTCTATAAAATCATATTTAATGGGAATAATATCCTCTTTTCTTCTCAGTATACTTATCACTTCATCCCAATTTTTAACAACTTCACCTATAGCGTCCTCTGAGAAATCCCCATAAACACCTACATCCTCATTTAAATAAAAGTCTAAATCTGGAGTCAAAAGTATAATTTTTCGTCCTGTTATTTTGAAATCAAACATTACACTCGAATAATCAGTGATTAAAATATCTGTTTTGTTAAAGATATCAAACACATTAGGAAATTCATTTGACCCAACAAATTTAATATTCTCATTTTCTATATTTTCATTTTTTAATCTCATAACAGGGTGAGGTCTAACTAAAAGTAGGTAGTTGTTCTCTACTAAGAAGTTAGAAAACTCATTAAATCCCTCAACACTAAATGGGTCGTACTGTATTTCATTGTAAAATCTAAGCGTTGGCATAAACGATATAACTAAATCATACCTTTCCACTATCTCATTTAATTTTTTATTTTGTTCTTTTGAGTAATAGGCATCCCACCTAGGATATCCAAAAGGCAAAACCTCTTTTGCTGTTGGAAATGCACTTTGAAATCTAGTTTGTGCTAATTCATCAGCACAAAACACTAAATCATACTTTCTCTTTAATGGGAAAATATAAGGACCATATCTATCGACAAAGGTAGTGAAAAAGCCCATACGATTTGCTTGTAAATCAACACCCTGATGTTTTAGTGGAGTTCCATGAGTTAACATCATTAACTTTGATCCACCACAAAAATAGGTGTTAGTATCACTTCCATCATGTGTTACAACGTGTACTTTAGCTCTCATAGATAATAAAGAGCCTTTTAAACTATAGCTTTTGTAGGCTTTAAAACCCTTCGACCTAACCTCATCAACTATCGTATTATCTTTTGAGAGCCAAATAGCTACAATTTCTGGGTGGTTTAAATTAACATATTCGAACAAATATTTTGAATTGTCAGCATAACGGTATCCTAACCACTCCCCAAAAACCCATAAATGTTTATTTTTAGGAACTAAGAAAGTGAGAAAGTATATGGGAATACCAATTAGTTCCTTTAAAAGCTTCTTTAGGTAATAAGTAGGTTTTATCATAATTAAAAATTTATTCCATTCTTAATTTTGGTTGTACTGACTTCAGGCGTTCTAGAAAGGTATAAGACCTCACAGTAATCTTTTAAAAAATCAAACTTACCTTTCCAGTCATCCCCCATAACAAATTTGTCAATATGGAATAATTTTATATCATCAACTTTTTGTTCCCAACTAACTTCGGGAATTACTAGATCTACATACCTAATTGCTTCTAAAAGCATCTTTCTTTTCTCATAACTAAAAAAACATTTTTTTCCTTTATTAGCATTGAAGTCATCAGTAGAGAGAGCTACTATCAGATAGTCGCCCTCTTTCTTAGCCCTTTTTAACAAATTGATATGGCCGTAATGCAATAAATCAAACGTCCCGTATGTTATTATTCTTTTCATTTTCTCCCTCTTATTTATTGCCATTAGTTTTTAAATATTTAACCCTTCAAATTTGTTTTATATCTTTTATTTTCAATTAGGATATTCCTAAGTTTCTAATAGCTGATAATTTAAGTCAAAACCATATTTAACCGAAGCATTTTAATAAATACTATTTCAGAGTCATCAATTTATTATACCTCAAGATAATAGTGAAAACATTCTTTATAAAATTCCCACAATTATGCATAATAAAAATTTTACAGAAATAGTATAATTAATCAACTTCAGATACCTTTTATTATAGACAAATTATAACTTACCTACCATATAGTTTTTCTTGTTTATGCTTATTTGCCAACATATGCATATTTTTGATGATACGGACAGTAGTTACTGAAAGCTGCGGACATTTGTTGGGCCAAATTTTCTAAAATATTACCATACTAAGGAACAGTTGTGTTGAGTTAATTTATAGTTCTCTTTTTCCTCTAAATTATTGTTTTCATTGCTTCTCAATGATGGTCCTTTTAATTCAATATTATAACTATTGTGAACGATTTTATACATAATGGCTTCATCATTAGTCAAATCTTTAACACTTCAATCCATTTATTAAGTGGGAGTTGATTAGTACTATTAGAGGTTTTTGTTTTACTTTTACCTTTATTCATTGTACTCTATATACAAATATCCATTAGTTTAAATGGACATTTTGTTTTGTGGTTTAATCATAATTATTATTCTTTGTAATTATGAAATTAACAATTATTAATAGGGAGATGGAGATTTAAAATGTTAAAAAAGAGTGTGCTTTTATTGTTCGTAGTTTTTTTAGTTTTTTCGATTGTTAGCTGTGATAATGGACAGGTAATACATCCAAAAAAAGAAGTAAATATTATGGCTACACTTGGTACTTTACCCACGCTGTATGCTGGTTTAATTGCACTTGATAGCCCTTTGACCACTTATATGTGGTACTCCAGGGGCGACACCTTTTCTGGCACAGAAAGCATGCCAGATAAAATCAAATTATCTAAAAATATTGGTTCAGATTTTAGTGTCAAGATTCAGGATGAATTTGTTGATATAATACATGAAGAGTTATCTAAAAATCCAAACGTTTTTTTTAACTTATTCTGTGATGATTTGAGAGTTCAATTTGCAATTACTGTAATGGATAAAGCAGGATTAGACGAAAATCAGTATTCTGTAACTTTACTTTCTGATGGAACTGGATCATATGATTTATTTAGCAGTAGATATTATAGTAGTGAGACAGGCTTTACAAACTATCTAGAAGATTATAACTCATGGCTTGATGCTAAAAGCAATCCATCAGGTGTGTCTGTTAGTGCGACAACACAACTAAAAAACAGCATGTATCCATTTGCTACAAAATACAAAAAAGATCAACATGAGTATAATTATTTTCTTCAGTGGCCAGAAGCTCTACAATCCCAAAACACTGATATTGAATTAATTATGCAAGAAAGTTTGTTGCATAAAAATGGCATTGTAAAAATGACACCGCAGACCTTGTTTGATAACTTGTCTGAATCCAACAAGCTTTTATTTCAATCTATGGTTGGGCTAGGAGGAGAATCTAAAGTTGAGTATGATGGATATTTTAAGTCAGAGAAGCCTGCTTTAATAATCTCAGGAACAAGTATTGGTGGTGAAGGTAGTAAAGACGATTTTGAAAGAGTAGTTAATGAGATTTTAGGAGATTACAACTCTTATAACGTATTTTTCAAGCCTCACCCTAGATTTGACCCAAATAACCCATCAGATGCTGAATATGATTATTTGACTGATAAAAAGGATTTTTTAGAAACAAACGAAATTACTATTTTAAAAGCAATGATGCCAATGGAATCTCTTTTATTCATATATTCTGATGTTAAAATAGGAGGGTATAGTAGTAGCTTATACATGTCTGCAAAAAAAGAACAACTTGAGTTCTTTATTGTTAATAACATAGATGAATTATCAGATCCACTACCATTCTTATACGCCCAAGGTCTCTTTGGAGCTGTAAAAACTTATGATAAAACTAAGTAAGTCACAATACTTACTGCTCAAAGTTAGACCTTTAGATTAGTATTTGTAAGCCGTTTCAATTATTTGAAATGGCTTATTTACTAGCAATCGTGAATAATCATTTTAAGTCTTTTAATATTTTTTCAAGTATCTATAATGAATGCATATTTAATTTGATTTAAATGCGTAGTGGGAATACCGTATAATAGATTCTTGATTTTAGTGCTTGAGAAATATTTGGTTCTAGGCAGGGAGCGAACTTCACAAATTTTAGATAGATTATCCAATTCACCTCCCCAATCGTAACCAATAGCAAATTCATCAATTTTGTATTTTTTTATATCATCAACTTCTTGCTTCCAATTATTTGCACATTCTTGCCACATGCGGACACGATTCCTGAAATACGCGGACTTTAAAAGCTAGTTTTGTTGAATTACGCGGACAGTGGTAAGCGTCAAATGACATCCTTACAATTATCTTACACTGAAACGACGTCGTTTCAATGTAAGTTTTCTACCTTTTACCCCTAAGAATGTAGGGCTCTGTCCTATTTGGATCTGGTTTTGCTAAAGCTCTTTGAGCTTTGAGAGAGGCAATTTCAATTTGATCTATGTTCCAGGGCAGTAGAGAGTCCCAATCTTGTGTAGTTTTGCACCCTGGTCCTTTTGCAAAGCAGTACCAAAGGTAATCATAAACATTAAGGGAGTTTGCTTTTGCTGTCTCTATTAAACTGTAATAAAGAGCAGAAGAGGCAGCACCATTAACAGTATTAGAGAATAGCCAATTCTTCCTCCCTATCGTAAATGGCCTTATGGCCAATTCAGCGTAATTGTTATGTGGCGAAGCCTCATAACAATCTACATAAGCAACCAAA
>JBAYTA010000060.1:0-11843 GCA_041675865.1 Bacilli bacterium
ATTCATTAGATAATCTAAAAGATTCTAATAAATAATTAAGATAAAGAACTACATCATCACTACCACTAGAGATAATAAATTTATTTCCTTTTAAATCATTGTTGAAAACAACAACTTCGTGTTTTTCTTCATCAATTTCTACTTCTCTCAATTTATATATCCTTTCAATAAAATATAGACCTTAATACATCAATCTTCATTATTTACATTATATTACTTTAAGTTGTTAATTGTAAGAAAAAGAGATCAAACCGATCTCTTTTCTAATTATCATAAAATTATTATACTCTTATAAAATTGCTCTTGAAAATATGTTAATCGTTTAATTTCTGCTTCAGAGTATTTTTTATCATTAGCAGCCATTACCCACTTGTCTTCTACATCATTTAGTCTATGGATTATAGCTATTATTTTACCCGTAAATTGCTTTAGGGGATAATCTATACCTAGAATATAAACATCTTGCTCCTCACAATCTGGAGCAATTATACCCTCAATATAGCCATAATTAATCGGGTACTTAATATTTATCCTTTTGGGATGCTCACTTCCAATTGGCCTATCTATTGTAACAGTAAATATTTTTCCAATTATCTCTTCTTTTCTTAAATCGGAGTTTAATTTTAAATCATTCATTATTCACTCTTACTTGGTTAAACAACTTTTTATATTCACTATATCCTTCTTCATCTAATTTTTCATATGGTATAAATCTGAGTGAAGCTGAGTTAATACAATATCTTAATCCACCGCTTATAGTTGGTCCATCATTAAATACATGACCTAAATGAGCATCACTATCTTTGGAGCGAACTTCTGTTCTAATCATTCCAAAAGTATAATCGGCTACTTCATTTATATCCTCACCCTTAATTGGTTTAGAAAAACTTGGCCACCCACAATTAGAATGGAATTTATCTAAAGAAGTAAACAAAGGTGTACCATCTAAAATATCAACATATAAGCCTTCTTCAAAATGGTTCCAATATTCATTTTCAAATGGTCTTTCTGTTGCTGATTCTAAAGTAACCTTTCTTTGTAAGGGTGTAAGTTTTTTGATATCTATTTTTCTTTTCATTTTAATCACCATTTGCAATAAAGGATCTTCTTACTTTATCAAAAAATTCTGTATCTTCCTTTTCAATAAATTTTACAGTTTGATCTGAAAGTTTTGCGGAAACATTATTTAAATGATTAAAAGCTAAAAACTTTCCATCAACACTAATATAAATATTTTCATTTTCCTCAAACCTTAATTCAATTTTAGAATGTTCTGATAATACTAAAGGACTTGATAAACTTCTAAATACTCTATTATTAATTGGTGCAAATTCGGTTAGTTGGATAGCTTTTATTAAAGGATCTATAACACTACCACCTAAAGATTTATTATATGCTGTGCTTCCAGTAGGAGGTGATATTAATAAACCAGTTCCTCTAAATGTTTCAAAAAGTTTATCATTAATATAAACATCTATGTTTTGCGTATGAATTGGGTTGGTAATTGCAACATCATTAACCGCAATTCCGTTAAGTTCATATTGTTTACTTTTTAATGTATATTCAAGCAAATTATAAGAATTTAGTCTATACTCATTATTTTTTATTAGTTTAATAATTTTATCAATCTCTTCAATTTTAAAATCAGTAAAAAATCCAAGTTTACCAGTATTTATTCCAACAAACTTAATATTCTCTAAATTTGATTTATATTTATGAATAGCACCAATCATAGTACCATCACCACCAAAGGAAAAAACAATGTCTGGGTCATTATCATCTCTAATAAAAGGTATATCTAAATCATGAACTTTTCCAAAAATTGCATATTTCATTTACATCACCACTTCTTTATACTACTTAAAAATAAATCTAATCCCTCTAATTCATATTCCTCATTGCGCATTTTATCAACATTTGTTTCTTCTACGGCAATTTGAATCCTAGACATTTCTTCATCTAACTGAGTAGTAACATCAGCGACTGTTAATAGTCTTTCTTGAATCTCTAAAGGTATTTGTCTAAAGTATTTATACTTTAATGAGTGTTCAATTGATGCCCATAAGTGCATTGCATGGGTTCTAATTTGAAACTCAATGTTAATCGGTATTTGTCCTTCCAATGTTTCAACATTATATTTAGCTATCAAATGCAGAGATCTATATCCACTTGGTTTAGGATTTTTTATATAGTCTTTAACAATAAAAATATCTACATCTTTCCTTGTTTTTAATAATTCAAAGACTCTATAAACATCTTGTATATATTTACATGTAATCCTAATCCCTGCAATATCATATATTTCTTCTTTAATTCTACTGAAGTCGATATTCAATCTTTGCGCTTTTTCTAAGATACTAGAAACAGACTTTACTCTTCCAGAGACAATTTCAATTGGACTAGAAGAATTTTTCAATATAAAATCTTTTCGCATCGATTCTAATTTAATAATAAACCCTCCAACAGCAAGCTCATATGGAAGTAAAAAACTTTTCCAATAAACACTTTCGTTAATCATTTTATTTCCCTTCTTATTTATTATTTTCTTATAATTATATTTTACCATAAAATGTTTGTTTTTTTAAGGTATTTATTTAAATATTAATATAAAAATAAAAATATATTACTACTTGCATTTTATGTAGATTTATGTATAATATAAAATAATAAAGCAAATGGAGGAAGAAATGGACCAAAAACATAAATATCAATTTAAAACTCTCCTTACATTAGATGAATATATTAAATTACTAAAAAGATTTAGTGGATACGCATCAGATGTACAAACAAACCACTACTTCGACACTGCAAGATTTTCACTTAAAGCTTTAGATGCATCACTGCGAATACGCGAAAGAGAAAATTTGGAATTAACTTTCAAGCGTAAAAAAGGCTATGCTATGCAGGAATTTACTATACCGGTTGACAGAGAATTCTTTGATGAATTAAAAGAAACCGGAGTATTACCAGAAATAGAAATTAAAAGTCAGTTAGCTTCCTTAATCGGAGATCAAAAGTTAACAAACTATATAAGTTTATCTACAACAAGAATTTACTTATCATATAAATCAGGAATTGTATTAATAGATAAAAGTGAATATCTAAATACAATTGACTATGAATTATCTTTTTTAGTAAGCAATTATAATGAAGGAAAAAAGGAATTTATTCAATTAATAAGTGAGTTAGGGATCACTTATACCAAATCAGAAAAGAAAATAAAAAGAGCTTTAAAAGCATATAAAAAGTATATTAGCAGTTAAAGCATGTAGGAAATATTTGGTTAAAATAAATGAATAGATTATTTAAAAAAGCACTTTAAGTGCTTTTTTTATTGTTGGACTTTAAGTCCTTTATGATACTCACAATTATCTGGATCGTCGCAATTCAAGCATTCTCTTTCTCTAATCTCTTGAGGTAAGAAAAGTTCAATATCATCGTCATTATAACCCACTTGAATTTCATAATCTGTAACGATAATCGGTCTTTTCAATACGCTAGGATTTGCAACAATAAAATCTATTAAATCATGAATTTTCATTTTTTCAATTTCTTGTCCCTTTTCCTTAAAGACATTCGATCTTGTGGAAATGATATCATCAAAACCATTTTCACTGTTTATCAACATTTTAAATATATCATCTCTAGTCAACGGAGTTGTTAAGATATTTTTTTCAACATAATCAATATTATACTGCTTAAAGTATTTTTTAACTTTCCGACAAGACGAACAGCTTGGTGAAGTATATAATTTTATCATAATACCATCCTTTCTTCTTATCGATATTATTTTATCATTTTTTTCAAATTTTGTAAATATTTTTTTGAAAAATAAAGACGAGGTTATTTATTTACCTCGTCTTCTTCATTTAATCTAACGAATTATCCTCTCATGAAGAAAAACCATATAAACAGTACAAATATTCCAATTACTATTAAAATCGCAGGAACTAAAACAGTTAATGCAGCTATATACATAGCCCACTTATCTTTTTTAGTTAATGGGTTCTCTTTAAGATTTTCCCTTATTTCTTGTTCTTCTTCTTTAGTAATTTCTTTTTTAAAGATTCTTTGTTTCTTCATAGAAATGACATGCTACAAAATGATTTGGTTCAACCTCTTCAAATGCAGGTACTTCCTTAGCACATTTTTCTCTAGCAAGTGGACATCTTGTTCTAAACTTACATCCTGATGGAGGGAAGATATTAGATGGGATATCACCTTCTAAGATAATTCTCTTTCTCTTATTTTGAGTAGTAGTTGGAATAGCAGATATAAGTGCTTTTGAATATGGATGTAATGGACTCTCATATAAAGTATCCGCATCACATAATTCAACCATATTACCTAAGTACATTACCCCAATTCTATCACTAATATGTTTAATAACACTTAAGTCATGGGAAATGAATAGATATGTTAAATCATCTTTTTCTTTTAGTTCTTCTAACAGATTTAAGATCTGTGATTGAATAGAAACATCAAGTGCACTTACAGATTCATCACAAACAACAAATTCAGGTTGTAATGCAAGGGCTCTTGCAATAACAATTCTTTGTCTTTGTCCACCAGAGAATTGGTGAGGGTAACGATGGATCATGTAGTGGTCAAGACCACATTTTGCCATAGTTTCAATAACATACTCTTCTAATTCAGGGCTATTCTTCTTAAATAAATTATGTTCAACAACAGCTTCACTTATTGCTTGCCCTACTGTCATTCTCGGATCTAATGATGAATATGGATCTTGGAAAATAATTTGTAATCTTTGACGAAGTTTACGCATCTCTTCTTTTCCAACTTTTTCTAAGTTGATTGCATATTCACGATTGCCTTCCATTTTTTCTTGATATTTTGGATCTAAGCAACGTTCTGTTATAGGTTGAGGATTCTTAAAGTGATAAGTTTCTAGTTCCGCTTTAACTGCTTTTTGTTCTGCTTTAAATTGTTCTATTTCTTTACTTAATACTTCAACCTTTTCTGCTTGTTCTTTAATTAATAAATTTACATTATCAATTTCTTTCTTTAACTCTTCTACTCTTTGATTATCAGCAGCAGTTTTTAATTCGTTTTCAAATTTCACTAATCTTTTTTTATTTAAATCAATTCTTTGATTTAATGACTTAGTTAATCTTTCACGTTTAAATACTTGTCTGTGAGTTAATTCTTCTTTAAGCATCAATTTTGAAATCTCTTCAATATTTGCTTCTAAAATAAATTCACCAGCAGTTTCACTACCAATTCGTAAAGTACGAGATGCTTCTTTTTTAGCTTCTTTTGATTTGTACCTTAGGCTTGCTAATTTTTTCTCAAATTTTGAATCTGTAAAGGATTTTAATTTTTTTCTTAGGGAATCTATTTGTTTACGAACAACAATTACTTTCTTATAAGCTTTTGCTGTTCCACCATGAGGAATGTGTAACAATGAAATATAGTTTTCAATTGCAACATTGCCATCATAGTCAGATAAGAATTTTTCTACTCTATCTACTTCATCTTCCCATCTAATCCCTTTACCAACAGTTTCTACATCTGGATTAGCTTCACGATATTTTTCTGCTTCAGCTTTTAAAGTTTCTAAAGTTTCTTGAATAAATGAATCTCTTAATTTAACTTTTTCAGCAATTTGAGATTCTATTGAATCTGATTTAGCTTTTAAATCATTTTTAACTTGTTTATGTTCTTCAGATTTAAGATACTCTAGAATTTCTTCTATATTCTTATCATATGCTAATGATTTATCAAAAAATCTTTTTGCTCGCATTTGTAGCTTTGGTAATGATTTTATATCTTTAATAACATATTTAGGATTTACTTCACGAAGTGGAACACCATAATACAGAGCACTACCACTTGTAGGTGGATAAAGTTGAAGAATAACTCTACCTAATGTAGATTTACCACAACCACTTTCACCTACTAAACCTAAAGTTTCACCTTTAAAGATCGTTAAGGAAATATCTTCATTTGCTCTAACAAATAATTTTTGTCTTTGGAATATATGTTTCTTCTTAAGTGGGAAAAATTTCTTTAACTTTCTAACCTCTAATAGAGGTTCTTTTTTTATTTTATCAGTCATGTCTTTCACCTCTCTTCGGGTATAGACATCTTACAAAATGTCCAGGTTCAACTTCAATACTTTCAATTTCTTGAGAAACACACTTTTCTGTTACATATTTACATCTAGGAGCAAACTTGCATCCTTTTGGTAAATTAAGTGGATGAGGAACCGACCCTGGTATTACATCTAGTTTACCCTTTGGAGAATCTAATCTTGGAATAGATGCCATTAAACCTTCTGTATAAGGGTGAGAATATTTTGGATCTTCACCAAAGATTGTTTTACTTGGTGCAGACTCAACTATTTGACCACAATACATAACAGCAACATCATCAGCCATTTCATTAATAACACCTAAGTCATGGGTTACGAATAAAATTGAAGTTCCATATTGTTCTTTTAACTCATTCATTAGTTTTAGTATTTGTGCTTGAATAGTAACATCAAGAGCTGTTGTAGGTTCATCAGCAATTAAAAGTTTTGGTCTACATGCAAGTGCCATAGCAATCATTACACGCTGACTCATACCACCTGATAATTGGAATGAATATACATCAACTATTTTTTCCGGGTTAGATATACCAACATCAGCCAATAAGTCTATTGCTTTACTCATTGCTTGTTTTTTATCTAATCCTTGATGAAGCATTAATACTTCACTAATTTGTTTACCAACTTTAAAAACAGGGTTTAAACTTGTCATTGGTTCTTGGAATATAACTGAAATTTCATCACCACGAATATCTCTTAAATCATCATCAGGCATAGTAGATAATACTTGACCATCAAATCTAATTTCGCCTTCATGAATTTTTTGATTTTCTTCAAAAAGACGTAATATACTCATTGCAGTAACACTCTTTCCAGATCCACTCTCTCCAACCAATCCTAAAGTTTTACCTTCATCTATACTTAAAGACACACCATTAGCGGCCTTAATAATACCACGTTTCGTAGTAAAATATGTATGCAGATTTTCAATTTCTAATAATTTCATACATTTTCACCTATCTTTCATTTGACTTTGGATCCATAGCATCACGTAAACCATCACCTACTAAGTTTACACTTAAAGCAGTAATAATTATGAAGAATGCTGGAATAATCCAAACCCACCAATAATTTTGAAGTACACTAATATCTTGAGCACCGGTTAACATATTACCCCAAGTTGGTTCTGGAGCTTTAACCCCAAATCCAAGGAATGATAATCCAGACTCAGTTAGTAATGCACCTGCGTATGATAATGTTGTACTAACTATAACAACATTAACTACATTCGGTAATATATGGCGTAAAATTATATGACGTTCTTTAATACCTAAAGATTTAGCTGCCATAATATAATCTTTTTCACGCTCTGCTAATATCTGACCACGAACAAGTCTAGCAAGACCCGGCCAAGATAATAGACCTAAAATTACCATAATTAGATATACCCTAGCTGTATCGCTAAAGTCATATTCTTCAACTATCTTAGCTAATGTCATAGCAAGTGGTAAGAATGGGAACGCATTAATAATTTCACCAAATCTCATTAAGATGTTATCTAACCATTTACCATAGAATCCAGCAGTTAAACCAACAGTTAAACCAATGACTAACGAAACAACAACAGCAACTAAAGCTAATGACATTGTCTTTGTTCCACCAGCAATAATTCTATGTAAATTGTTAGCTCCATTAGCGTCAGTTCCTAAAATATATCCATTATTACCCCAACCGATGATTGAGCCATCTTCGCCAATACTATAACTATTAAAGAATCCAGATACAGTAAATCTACTCTTAGGTAAATTGTCTGGCATACTTAATTGATTTAATCTATCACGATAGCCCCAAATATGAACTTTACCTGTATTATCCACAGCTAACATATGAGTTGCACCAGTAGAGATATTATCTATTTTAGAATTTAAAACAGCTTCAGGAACATCATTCAAGTTATTTAATGCGGTTTTTTCACCCCATACTTTTACATCGCCTTCATCTGTTAAGTAAATTCCATTTCTAAATGAACCAATAACTTTAGTTATTCTATAACCTCTTTGGGCTTCACTTTGCTTTAATTCTTCAGGGAATCCTGTTTGAACAGGACCTAAGAAACCAACCTGGATAAAACTATTATCGTCTAATTCATATAATAAATGTTCATATAAAACATGAATATCAACAATATGTCTATCGGTTTTATCTTTAATCTCATCAAGTAATTCAGCTAAAGCAACAACTCTAACCCAATCTTCTGCGTCTTCATCATAATATTGAACTTGTTCTTCTCTATAACTTACTTCCTTTAAAGTAATCGGATCAATTTCTTTAACAGTTTCAGTTCTAAGTCTAACACGAGTTGTAACAGTTTCTTCATCAACTTCTTGTTCAGCTGGAAAGCCAAATCTTGTTGAAAGCTCTTCTAATGAGATGAAATCTCTATATCTATTCACACCTTCTGCATTGAACTTCCATCTAATATGTCCATTTGCATACTGAGTATTTATTTCTAACGCTTTAAAACTTTTTGCTGGAGCAGAAATACCTAAAGAATTAGTAATACCCCAGGTATATACAACACCAGATTCTGTAAAGATTGTTGTGAAGTTATCACCTGCATATATTTTCTTAATCGGATCTTCTTCTATTTTTGTAATTACATCTTCTGGATATAACTCTCTAGATTCTGGTCTAAAATATGCATCTATACTTTTCTTAAATTGATAAAATGTAGAGTCAACTGCAGGGTTATATTTTGGAATCGCTGTAATTTCAAACGCCTTATTTCCCCAAGCATAGAATTCATTATCACTTGTTAATGCTAATACATGGGATGTACCAACAGATAATTGAGTAATATCTCCAGCTTTTTCTTTAACTTCATCTGGGATATCCATAACGTTTTCTACATTAGCACCCCACATATATATTTTATTCGCATTTGATATTGCAACTGTAAAGGATGCACCAACACCCATTAACGGAACATCAAGACCATCACTATCTACAGATAGTTTTACACCTTCTTTAATTAAACCTCTTGGAACCTTGTTATATCCAAGTTTTGGAGGTAAATATCTTTGCGAAGGTTCTTGATATGCTTTATCAAAATCCATTACATTACTACCAATAACTACAAATCCTAATACTGAAATAAACATTACAAGGCCAACAATCGCAATTCTATTCTTAATAAACTTTTTAAAAATTTGCTTTGTTGGACTTAAAATTTCTTCTTCTTTTAAATTTGATTTTTCATCTTTAGAATTAATATTCTCAATTAATTCATCATTCATTTCGTTTTTGTGTTTGCCGAATCCAAATAGACTAACAAAAAGGTTTTTTACAGACTTAAATACTTTATTTATAAAATTATCTTTCTTTTCCATAATAGCCTCCTAATCCAACTTAATCCTTGGATCAACTAACGCATAACTAATATCCATAATAACATTAGCTAGCAAGCCTAATAAAGCATAGAAGAAATTCATTGCAAGAACAATAGAATAATCTCTTGCTTGTAAAGCTTGTATTAACAATCTTCCGATACCGTTAATTGCAAATACACTTTCAGTGATTGCTGAACCACCAAATACAGCAACTAAACTTCCAGCAACAATAGTTACAACTGGAATTAATGCATTTCTAAATGCATGTGAATATATAACAACTTTTTCTCTTAAACCTTTAGAACGTGCAGTTCTAATATAGTCTTTTTTAAGAACTTCAATCATTGCATTACGTACATATCTGATAGTTCCCGCTAAACTACCAATTGTTAGTGTCAATACAGGTAAGAATAGGTGACGCATATATTGCCAAATAACTGTAAAGAAACTATCACCGGCTCTTATAGCTGGCATACCACCAAATTCAAATAGACCTAACCATACAGGAAATAGGAATATTAATCCCATACCAATAAAGAAGGTCGGCATAGACGTAAAGACAAGCGACGATACTTGCCATGCATTATCATATAGACTATACCTCTTGACAGCAGATTTTATGCCTATAAAAATAGCTATAACAAATGCAGTAAAAATTGAAATTAAATTTATAAGTATAGAGGTCCTGAGTGGTTCTTCAATAACATCAACCACTGGCATTTTTCTCATAAGAGAATAGCCTAAATCTCCTCTAACAGTTCTCCCTATCCAGATAACATATTGCTCAGCTAATGATTTGTTTAAGCCAAGCACTTCTCTCATTTCTTCTTTAAATCTTTCTCTTGCTTCTGGGTTTTTAGCATATTCTTGCGAAGCTAAAACTTCACCATATGCCATTTCCACAGGATCACCAGGAACAATTTTAACAATTCCAAAAAGAATTATAGAAATAATTATTGCAACAGGGATTAATGATAAAAATCTCTTTAATAAATATTTACCCATAATTTTCCTCCATATTTATATTATATATATTTTATCATTTTTACCATCCTAATTCAACACTAGAATAACAAAAATGATAAAATATATAGCTTTAGTATTATTGTTTTTATATTAAAATAAGGGAGAGAATGTCCCTCCCTTAAGTATTCAAATTCTATTTTGCGTCAGCAAGTTTGATGTCGCAAATGTCTTTAGCCCAACTCCACACAGGTGTGCTTTGTAAGCCAGTAATTCTTGTGCTGTGAACGTCAAAGTATTCATTTGAATAAATTGGAATATTTGGTAAAATTTCATTCCATCTTGTAACGAACTCAACGAATAATTCTTTAAATTCATCTTTTTGAGTTGGATCTAATTTTTGCATTTCTTCAGTAATTCTGTCGATTTCATCATCTTCAGTCATTCCTGGGTTATTTGTAGATCCAGCTAAACTACTATGCCATGACCAATATGGATCATAATCTGAATAGAAGTTTGTAGCTAAGTTAAAGCTATGATATGTTAATGCATCTTCAGATAATGTAGAACCATAGTAGTAATGATCTAATAGTGTATCGAATTCTCCTAATTGATATTGGAATTCTAATCCTACTTGCCATGCATTTTGTTCATATTGAAGTAAAATGATGTCCCCTACTTCTGATGAAGCACTAAAGTGGTTAATGAATAGTTTTTCACCTTCAGCATTGTAACGTAGGTAACCTGTACCTTCTACAGCTTTTGCAGGATCCCATGGAGTAGTTCCATCAGATTCAAATTTATAAGGACTGTTGTCTAATTCTTCATTAGCTTTTTCGATATCTAATGTATAGTTAATTAGAACGTCATCTAATTCATCTTTAGTTTCTTTATAGAACCATTGAGCTTCTCCGTAAGGACCATTAACTAATGTTCCATAACCACCTAAGAATTGGTCTAAGAATACTCTACGGTCTAATAAATATGCCATAGCACGACGAACTTCTTCATATTGAGTTGGTCCCCAATATTGAGCAAATGCGATTAATCCATAACCATTTCTAGCATATGAAACATAATCAGCAGTTGTTGAGTTTTCAACAGAAGCAATTTTAGCAGCAGAGATAACACCTGAAACGATATCAACTGTACCAGCGATTACTTGTTCCACATCAGTTTCTGTTGCGATTTGTTTAATTACAACTTCATCAAAGAAAGGAGTTTTTCCTTCATAATTCATCTTGAAGTTAGGGTTCTTTTCAACGATAACAATTTGATCTTTGAAACTTACGAATTGGTAAGGACCAGCTGTTAATGTTGGTTTATAACGTTGACCAGTCTTAGAGTTATTTACTGAAACAGCAATAACTTCTTTGATTGTACCAGCAGCATCAACATCAGTAATATATGCGCCTTCACCATCATCTTTAACATCAAAT
>JBAYTA010000061.1:0-11742 GCA_041675865.1 Bacilli bacterium
ACTTGAGTACCAATCATAATCCAGTCTTGATAATGATGGAAGTGTTCCGCTTTCTGGAATGAAATATAAATTTCTTGTAAATCCTTCTGTAATAGAATGATTTCCAAACTGTCCATTATTAAATCTAACTTCACTACCACTGCTATAACCTATACCAGGATCTGCTACCATTGCGGTAGTCATATTAGGGGGATTCTGTAATACTCTTGTCAATGTTGCTGTAATATTAGCGCCAATTAAATTATTGAAATATCCAATATAATATGTACCTGGGTCTAGTACGAGGGTAACACTTCTTGTTTTATTACTATTATTCATATATTGAGCATATTTATCTATTTTATAATAACTTCCTGTTGAACTATTATATTCCCTTTTCAACAGAATTAGTGTAATATCGCCATTTATATTGTCAACAGTACTAAAATCAATAGTGAATTTTCCAGTTTGGTTAATAGTTATTGTTTTTGCATAATCACCTATTTCTGCTTTATCAAATAGTTCCTCTGTGAATGTGGAAACCATTCTATCCATCATATCTATTGTTATTGAATCAGTAGGATTAATACTCAATGTCATATTGGAATAATCTGTAACTGGCATATCAATATGAATATAGAAGTACCCATTTCTAGGCAAATACATATAAAAACTATTTATCCCACTATCATTTTCAGCTAATTTTGAATATCCTAAGACGTTGTATTTATATTCTTGAGCGGCGTCCATATGATCTTTTACAATAATTGCTTCATTAGGATATGTAACAGTTGTTCCATCCGCCTTAGTAGCTGTTAGAGTGATTTTATAGAATCCTGCACCTCTGGTATTAATGTAATAATAGGAGTTAATATTATTATAATAATTTATTAGAATATCATTTTCTTGATTATATAATAAATATTGTGTATTTCTAGATACTATTTTTGTATTTATAGTACCAGATTTACTAGTGTCTTCGTACGCCACTCTTAGATAATAAGTCCCAATTGATAGATTTTTAATTATATGAACTATATTATTATTACTGTTTAAATCACTGACCTGCACTAATTGCATATTTTCATCATATAATCTTACATCCAATTTATTTGTAGATGTAATATAAATTTCATAATTTTTAGTATATGTAACATTCAACTCATATATTGCATATTTATCGGTCTCTGAAGTACTGCTGCCATATATATTTTTATATGCATTAATTATACTACTGTAATTTCCCAATGTATAAGAATCATCAACTAATGGTCTATATACTTCAATATGAGAAAATTCTGCAGCTGATTCAGTGTAAGGACTTTCATCACCTTTATGAGTATACAATCCCCATTCTCCCCATTTTGAAATTAAATCAACTTTATTCAAAGTTGTAATGTTATTCTTATTAAATCCAGATTCAATACTTAGAATTATTGCAGAATGAGATATATAATATCCAAATTCATAGTATCCGTTTGTATAATGTTCGCCATAAGCCCAATAAGATAAAATATCTCCAACTCTCGGATTTTCAACTTCATCATAACTACTATCATTAATATATTCATTCGGATAATTTATCCAATACTTATTCATGTCTTTATCTGGATTATACCAAGCATATGAATGGCAATTATAATGCGTAGTAGGAATTCCTTCTTCATAAGCATTAGGGTAATAAATTGCCATTTGTGATCTAATTTGTGCACGTTGATAATCATTAAGCCATTCTCCGCGTTGAAAAGCTGTAACTGGATTTCCGTTTGGAGTAATAGGACTTGCAGAAAATCTTTGAACTGAAATGTCATTATTTTCATTACGGCTATTGCTTAAAGACTGAGTTTGTTCATTTGTTAACTTTGCTGATATTTCGTTTTGATTAAGAAGAATTTCTAAAAATATAATATTTATATCATTATTGTTTGGTATCTGTATATTTTTAAAATTGAGATATTTTTGAAGTAGTACGGTTCCCGCATCATCTCTCTTAACCAATTCATTATACGCTTGACTACGTTTCTTGTAAAATTGTATTCCTTGTTCTTCGACGCTAAAAAGTTGAATTTGATACATTTCACCATTATTCAAAATCACATCAACTATTTCTTCAGTCAAAATTTTTTCATAATTATTACTAAAATCAGTTTCATTTATAATCGTCTGTTCAATTTCACTTGTACTTGCTTGAACAGAAATAAAATTTCCACCTATAAAAAATAATGATACTAAAAATAGTAATATAAACAAATATTTCTTTTTCGTTTTAATCTCCCTTATCAATTAATAAATTTTGTTTCAAAATCTTCCACATCTAATTTTACTAAAGAAGCATATAAAACCAAACCATCTTTAACGATACATATTAGCCCATTTGAAAAAATTCTCACACCAAATTTCGCTTCGACAGTTTTATCTGAAAAAAAACCAACTATATGCGTTTTAGTTACGTCTATTTGATCATTGTAAAAGTCTTCTTCATTAATGTCATCAAAGGCTATGTAAGGTAAATCAAGAATTGAGATTATTTTATCAATATCATTTACAGGAGTACTAGCACTCTTAAAACCTGTAATTATATCAACATAATTTACTGACTCATGCGATTCAAAATATTCTTTAAATATATCATTAAATGTGTAATACCTCATATCCGAATTCCTCACATATTCTGTCCACTCGTTATCAATAACAATACGATTTATCATTTCATTTTCCATCTGTTTCAAACTATCATAATTAGTTATGTTATTGAGATCTAATTGATCAAAATTAGACATTTTCTTATTTATCAAAAATATTTTTTTCATCTTCTCATTATTTGACATTTCACT
Source organism: Bacilli bacterium (assembly GCA_041675865.1). Classification (GTDB taxonomy): domain Bacteria; phylum Bacillota_I; class Bacilli_A; order ML615J-28; family CAG-698; genus DUVT01. Next base: position 2,814 of record JBAYTA010000061.1, read on the forward strand.
ATTTAGACTTAATGTACTAATTTCATTTATAATGCCTTTTATTTGTTTACTTTCATTACACGCAACTAGACCAAAACTAAAAACCAATACAATCACCCCAATTAATAATCTTTTCATTTTTTTACCACCTTTCGCTTATTAAATCAATTTTTGATGTAATTTCATCCATCAACTTTAAATTTCCCAAGATAATCACCATAAATAATAAATATCTTTTCATCTTTGCTACTCCTCGTATAATAAAATTATTTACTTTATCTGTTTTGTCACATTTTTAATTTTCAAAGATAATCACAATGAATGTAACCTATCCATATTTTCTAATAAAATATACTACCCCTACACTTATAATACGAAGAAACATTCGAATTTATTGGTAAAATTTTCATTTATTGATAATATTACAATTGTCAGACCTGTTTATTCAACAAACTTCTTCTACCTTAATATATTCTTGAATTAACGCAAAAAACCCCCTTATTTCTAAGAGAGTCGAAGTTATAAGATTCTAGTATTTCTAAATCGGGTGCTTAACCAAAACTATATAAGAAATAAGATTTATCTTTTATACATATATTCTAAATCAACAAATATAGTAAATGCAAGCGTTTGTTTTTTATTTTAAAATTAGGATATCGCCAGAGTTAATTTAGGGCTACAAGATTTTGGTAGATAGGGAAAAACGCCCTTTCTACATGAAAAAAAGGCCTGATAATATTGTATCAAACCTATGCTTTCAATATGGTGCGTCTAATAGGACTTGAACCCATAACCCCCTGGTTCGAAGCCAGGTACTCTATCCAGTTGAGCTATAGACGCATGAATTTATATATAAATATAATATCATAATATATTCTTAAATCAATAAAAACTGTGATAATTTATATACCACAGTCCATTTTATTTTATTCAAATGTAATCTTATTAACAGTTTCTCTATCAAGTTTTTTGATTACTTCTACAATCAATTTAACTGCATTTTCATAATCTTCTTTGTGAAGAATTGAAGTATGAGAATGAATATATCTAGTAGCAATACAAAAACTCATTGAAGGAACTCCATTATGTACTAAATGAACAGCTCCAGCATCCGTTCCACCACGTTTCAAATAATCTAGTTGGTATGGAATATTATTTTCTTTAGCAACTTCTAATACTACTTCTCTTAATCCTACATGGCCAATCATGGCACCATCGTAAATTAAGATTGCTGGACCATCACCCATTTTTACTGACATATCAGTACCTGGAGTGTCTTTCGCAATTCCAACATCAACTGCAATACAAATATCAGGATTAATCATTTGTCCACTTGTTTTAGCACCACGTAAGCCAACTTCTTCTTGAACAGTTCCAACACCATAAACTATATTTGGGTGTTTTTCGTCTTTTAATCTTTTAAGAATTTCAATAGCAATTGCGCAACCAATTCTATTATCCCAAGCTTTTCCTAATAAATAATTTGGATTTGCAAGTTGTGTAAAAGAAATTGCTGGAGAAATCATATCACCAATTTGTATTCCTAATTTTTCAACTTCTTCTTTATTTTTTACACCTAAGTCAACAAACATATCATCAATTTTTGCAGGATTCTTTAGCTCTTCAGGACTTAATAAATGTGGAGGAGTTGATCCAATAACACCACGATATACTTTTCCTTTGCTTGTTGTTACATTAAATTCTTGTGCTAACATTACTTGGCTCCACCATCCACCAATAGTTTGAAATCTTAAGAAACCTTCATCTGTAATCTTAGTAACAATCATTCCTATTTCATCCATATGTCCTGCAACCATAATTTTTGGACCATTTGGATCTCCAACTTTTCTAGCAGCAATAGACCCAAGTCCATCAACCATAATATCTTCTTTCCCAACCACTTCTAAGAAATGTTTTTCCATATACTTACGAACATTTTTTTCGTGTCCACCAATACCATTTAATTCCGATAACTCTTTTAAGAATTCTAAATCTTTTGTTAATTTCACTATTTGCCTCCTATAATCTTGCTTCATCACGTTCTTCTTCAACTGGATCTACTACTGGATCTTTCGTTGGAAGCGGATCTTTCAACGGAATCTTTTCTTCTAATTCAGATTCTTTGTGCTTTTCAAGCGCTTTTTTTGTTTCATCTTTTGCTAATTGTTCATATCTATATCCCTTATAATGTCCAAATCCACTTATTGCAATGAATATAGAAGATAAGATACATAAGATAAGTACAATCCATGCCATAATTTCTTTATTAAATAAATCTTTTCTAAATAAAATTATAACACCAAGTGATAAAATACCTATGTGTGTAAAGAATTTTACATAATCTGTTGATTCTTTTCTTATAACTGTTGAGAAGAAATACAAGAACCCTCTTAGGTACAGTATAGCACCAACAATATAACCCATTAGATTACCAGAATCTTCTTCTTTGCTAGCTGCTGCTATTAATATTACACCTGCAACTATATTTAATATAATTTCACCAATATATATAAACTTCATTAATTTATCTTTAGTCGTTTTAACCAAAGGAAATACTCTTAATAATCCAAAGACTATTAATGCTAAACCAACAATATACAAAAATATCTCTTCATTCACCTTAACAACTATCCCTACTGCTAATAAAATAGCAACAGCGATAAACTCGAATACAAACAAATACTTTTTAAAGAAATTTTTCATAGAGCCTCCTCTTACATTTTTTCTTTAACATTTACTCCGATTAAATTTAATCCATCTTTCAAAACAATTTGAACAGCTTTTAACACAGTTAATTTTTCATTTACTTCCACTAGATTATCAGTAATAATTTTTTCATCATTATAATAACTATGTAAATCACTAGCAAGGTTAAGTAAATATTGACTAATCTTATGTGGAAGTCTTTTAGTAGCTGCTTCTTCTATAACAGCAGGGTACTGAGTTAGTGTAAATACTAATTTCCCTATTTTATCAATATTTAATTCTTTAAATTCATTAACTTCCTTAAAAATAATTTGTTGCTCTTCTACCACTCTAAATAATGAAGATATCCTTGCATATGCATATTGAACATAATAAACCGGATTTTCATTACTATTTTTCACAGCTAAATCTAAGTCTAAATCCATTGGCGAACTTAAAGCTTTTGAAATATACATAAACCTAAGAGCATCAGTACCAACTTCATCAATCAAGTCGCGAAGTGTTATTGATTTACCACTACGTTTACTCATTTTTACTTCTTCACCATCTTTAATTGCTCTAACCATTTGTAATATTTCAATATCAATTAAATCGGGATTACCACCAATAAAAGCTATAGCTGCTTTAAGACGTTTTATGTACCCGTGGTGGTCAGCTCCCAATACATCAATCAAATAATCATGACCTCTAGATAATTTATTTGCATGATATGCAATATCAGGTGCTAAATAAGTTAAAGTTTTATCACTTTTAATTAAAACTCTATCTTTTTCATCGCCATACTCAGATGTTTTAAGCCATACTGCACCATCTAATTCATATGTATATCCTTTTTCAATTAAATAATCTAATGTCTTTTGAACTTCTTTATTATCATAAAGTGATTGCTCACTAAACCACATATCAAATTCCACATTAAATAATTTCAAATCATCTTTTAAACCTTTAAGTAAAAAATCAACACCGAATTTTCTAAAGTCATTTTCAAATGGATTATTTAAATAAAAATCTCCATGTTTATCATAAATAGATTTTGCTATTTCAATAATTTCTTTACCATGGTAATAATCTTCACCCATTTTAATAGGTAGATCAAACAATTCTTTATATCTTTCATAAATAGATAAAACTAGATTATTTATTTGATTACCAGCATCATTTACATAATGTTCTTTAGTAACTTTAAATCCTGCTTTTTTCATTATTCTTGCAAGGGAATCGCCATAAGCAGCTCCTCTACCATGGCCAATATGTAAATAGCCTGTAGGGTTTGCACTTACAAATTCAATGTTTACGTTTTTTTCATTTCCTATAGTTAAATTACCATAGTTTTCAGTTTCATTTAATATTTGAAAGACAACATTTGCACTAAACATTTTATCTATAAAGAAATTAATAAATCCACCACCAGCAATTTCTGCTTTTGTTAAATGATAGCTTTTTAAATCTATTTTTTCTAAAATATCTTTTGCTATCATTAATGGGCTTTTTCGAAGTGGTTTAGCTAACCTCATTGCAATATTTGAAGAGTAGTCACCAAATTTTTCTTCTTTTGGCACTTCAAAGAAAATTTCTATTTCTTCTTCAACACCTAATTCTTTTACTATTTCTTCTAATCTTTTCTTTAAATCATTTAATATTTTCTCAATCATAAACTCTCCATTAACTATTGTTATATAATTATATTATTATTATTTATATAATAATTATAACATATTTATCAAATAAATGAATATTAAAACTATTAATTATTTAAATAATTAATACCTTAATTCTCTTTATTGATTTATACTACTATATTTAAACAATTATAGCATATTCAAAATATTAAGTAAATATTTAAAGATTTTTAAAATTTATGGTATAATATTCAAAGGTGAAATAATGAAAAAAGTACTAGGTTTAATTTTAGAATTAAATCCATTTCATAATGGACATAAGTATTTTATTGACAAAGCAATAGAAAAAGTTAATCCAGATATTGTGATTGCAATCATCTCAGGTAATTATACTATGAGAGGTGAAGCATCAGTAGTGGATAAATGGACTAAAACAAAACTTTTATTAGAATCAAAAGTTGAAATCGTCTTAGAGTTACCGTTTATTAGTGCAATAAACTCTGCAGATTTCTTTGCACTTAACTCTATTTCAATTTTAAATAAATTTAAAATTACTGATTTAGCTTTTGGAGTTGAATTAGACAATTTAGAAAAGCTAAAGAAAATGAAAGATATAATCGATAGTGATTTATTTAACTCTGCCATTAAAGAAAAACTAAACACTGGTTTATCTTATAGTGCAAGTGCATTTAAAGTTTTAAATGAACTAGTCCATGATCTTGAAATCACTGAAAACTTCACCTTACCTAATAATACTCTAGGAATTCAATATTTAAGAAGTATTGAAAAACTTAATAAAAATATTAAAGTACACTTAATTAAAAGGATAGATAATAACTATTACGATAAACATACTACAAATAAAATCTCAAGTGCAACTTCTTTAAGAGTTTTACTTGAAGAAGATAAAAACATAGAAGATTTTATTCCTAGCTTTAATGAAAATCTAAACTTTTATAATCCTAAATTAATTGAGGATAATATCTTATATTTACTAAAGTATAATTTTTATAATAATCATATAAGTCATTTTTCTAACATATTTGGTGTTAGTGAAGGAATTGAAAATAGAATTTATTCCTTTTTAGATAAAATTAACTCATATCAAGAATTAATTGATAATGTGAAAACAAAAAGATATACACCAAATAAAATAAAAAGACTTATATTACATATAATAATGAACACAAATATTAAATATCAAGATAAAGCAAATTTTTATTTAAGAGTATTAGGTGCAAGTAATTCTGGTTTTGAATACATAAATACTTTACCTAAAACAACAAAATCAAAAATTATAACTTCTTTTAAGAATAAAGAAGATAATGAACTAGTACAATTGGAATTAAAGGCTAGTAAAATATATAGTTTACTAACAGATCAAAAAGATCTATATTTAAATGAGTTTAAAGTACCAGTCACAGGAGGAAGAAATGACAACTAAAGAAATAAAAGAAAAATTAGAGGTCTTGATAGACCCTGCTACAAATAAAACATTAGGTGAAACCGCAGCAATAAAGCATGTAGGTATAGAACCTGAGAAAAACCTCGTAATCCTAATAGTTGCGATTGCGAAAACTGGTGGGCAAGAAGAAAAGATTTTACGTCGTGAAATAGCGAAAATTTGTAAACTTGACTTAGGTTTTAATGGTGTAAAGATTCAATTTGAAGAAAAAAGAAAAATTGAAAGTATCGCTAACAGAAATATTAAATTTGTTATTATATCATCTGGTAAAGGTGGAGTTGGTAAATCAACTGTTGCTTGTAATTTAGCTTATGCACTTGCAAGAAGAAAAAGAAAAGTTGGTTTAATTGATGCAGATATTTATGGATCAAGTGTTCCGCAAATTCTAGAAATGAAACACCAATATCCTTCTGCTAATGCAGCAGGAAAAATAATTCCATTTGAAGCTTTTGGAATTGAAGTTATGTCAACAGAATTTTTTGCAGAACCAGGAAAACCAGTTATTTGGCGTGGAGCAATGCTTAACTCTATGATGAACAACTTCTTCTATGAAGTTAATTGGAGTAAAGATCTTGATTATATGATCATTGACTCACCTCCAGGTACTGGAGATATTGCACTTGACTTAAGAACAATAGTACCTGATGCAGAGGTTATAATAGTTACAACACCTCATTTAGCAGCAAGCCATGTTGCAACAAAAGCTGGTGTTGCAGCAAGACAATTAAAACACAATATCTTAGGAGTTGTTGAAAACATGTCTTACTACATTAATCCAGTAAATAACCAAAAAGACTTTATTTTTGGAACTGGTGGTGGTGACCAAGTTGCAATGGAACTAGATTCAGAAGTAATCGCTCAAATCCCTATAAATCAACCTACTCATCATTTATCATTATATGAGTCTGATGAAGAGATAGGAAAAATTTATGATGATTTAGCAGCATTATTAATAATTCAAGAATAACTAAAAATGCAAACTTTAAATAGTTTGCATTTTTTTTATTCAATATTAAGTTTATTTTTTAAGAAATATCCAGTTACTATAATCTCAACAGTAGCAAGTATTCCATACATTATCATCGATGCAAGTGGAATCAATAGTGGATTAAAAGTACCACTTTCAATTGCTTCAATGAAATTCCCTTCTAATACAAATATTAAAATTATTGCTATAAATCCTAAGACTTGTTGAATTCCATATATTGCTAAACCAACTAAAAATGAATTTAAACCTTTCTTACTTGATGCACTATGGCCAACAGTAAGTGCAGTTATAAACATCATTATTGTTCCAAAATAGTAAATAATAAGATATATCAATGTTAGTAAAACTGCTAAAAATATATTATCATTAACACCTGCAAGTAATGATTCAATCAAGATTTTAAAATCTTCATAAGGTATAACCATGCTAGCTAAGATTGAAAAGGAAATAGCAAAAATTACTACTGATACCAAAAATAACAAAAATGCACTAACTAATTTCGCAAATAGTAATTGTCCTTTAGTTACAGGAAGTGTATGAGTAAGATACCCTTCATCCTTAAGCATAGATTTATAATATCTAGTGACAGGATAAAATATAGAATAAAGAATTATTCCAAAAACTGCTAAAAAGTATCCTAATAGAAATAATCCGTTAACGAACCCAAAAATGATATGTACTTCTGTAAGTTTACTCAAGAAAAATATAATAACGCTTAAACCAATAACAACAGAGAAAAAGATAATAGTTTTTCTAAACAAATCAATTAATTCATGCTTAAATAATTTAGCTAACATAAAATACCTCTCTAAATATACCATCTATTGATTTACCTTCTTTGCTTCTTAAATCATCAGCATCACCAGTTAATATAACATGACCATCTCTTAACATAATAACTTCATCTAATACTCTTTCAATGTCCGCTATTAAGTGAGTTGAGATTATACATGTAGATCCTACTTTTAAATATTGGACGATTGTTCTCATAATTAAATCTCTAGATGCTGGGTCAACTCCTGCAATTGGCTCATCAAAGATGTATAAATCTGCATCTCTACTAATGACTAAAGATAGTTGAACTTTCTCACGCATTCCTTTAGATAACTCAACCATTTTTTTATCAATTGGAATATTGAATGATAAAATCAATTTTTGAGCTTTCTCAATATCAAAGTCTGAATAAAAATCCTTAAAATAATTAAGAGCTTCACTAACTTTGATATTATTATTAAAATAAGTTCTTTCAGGTAAATATGAAATAACTTTTTTTGATTCAACGCCTGGTTTTAACCCATTAATCAATACTTCTCCACTACTAGGTTGTAGTAATCCATTAATAATTTTTATTAAAGTTGTTTTACCACTACCATTAGGCCCAAGTAAGCCAATAATCTTACCTTTGTTAATTTTTAAATTAACATCTTCTAGAGCCATAAAATCACCATAATATTTACTAAGATTTTTACATTCTAGTAAATCCATGCAAATCAACCTCCTCGTCTTTTTCTTTTTTAATTTCTAATTTTACACTATAAACACCGATGTTTTCTAAATCATTTAAGAAACTAGCTACTTTATCATTTAAAATTTTGTTTCTTATATTATTTATTATATATACATCTTCTGTTACAAATTTCCCATTAGTTCTATTTGTAATAATTAATCCGGTATTTTCAATTTCAAAAAGTGCTTTTTGAATTGTGTTATGATTAACCTCAGCCATAACCGCAAGATCTCTTACAGATGGCAATTTATCAGCAGGTTTTAAATACCCAGAAACTATATAATATGAAATTTGTTCAACTAATTGTTGATGAATAGGTATATCGTTATTAAACTTGAATTTCATTATTACCTCCTTAACAACCCACTGTACTAGTATAATATCACAATGGTACAATGTTGTCAAGTATTTGAATAAATATTTTACACAAAAAAAGAGAACAAAATTCTCTTTCACATTCTTATTATCTTTAAACTAAATTTTGCACTTTCACCAATAACTTTAAGAGCATAAGTACCTTGCTCATTAATCTCTATTATTTCTTCATTATTTATTTCAATATTAATGATAGTATTATTGTCTTTTACAAGAACAATTTTAAAGTTTCCACTACTACAATTAGATTCAATTTTAAATTTAAAATTTGAATCTTTAACTTTAAATGA
>JBAYTA010000062.1:0-10746 GCA_041675865.1 Bacilli bacterium
AAGCAAAAAACTATCAACATAAGGATAATGTTATCTAAATGTTGTTTTTTTTATTTTATTTAAAATATTTGTTTAAAACAAAAATAAGAGTGCCTACAAAACCTGTTTGTCAACACTCTGAAAGGAGCTTTTGCTCCTTTTAATCTTTTATAAGAATTTCTGCTTCAAAAGTTCTATTCCAAGGTAGACTTACACTAAACTCTACATCAAAATATTCTTTTGAAAATTTCTTTAATAATACTTCTATTTTTTCTAAAACTATTTTCCCATTTTCTTCTAAGTTATAAATATTTATATTATTTGCAATTAAATCCTTATTAATAAATCTTCTTGCTTCATATTGAAATAGACAATCATCAATAATTCTTTCTTTTTTGAATTTCTCATTTAATTCTTTATAGTCAAGTTGTTTGTGCTTTGCGACTACAACACTTGCTATATGAGCAAGTGCAGAACCACTTGAGTTGGAAGCTGTATTCCAAGCACTATAACTAGCTAGACCTTTATAGTTAATGTCTTTTAGGATTTCACTACATCCACCATTTGGAAATAGTAAATCAATAAAACAAGTATCTATTTTTGAAACTAGATTATTTAATTCTTTTATATAATTATAATAAACTTCATCAAATGTTGGATAGACTTTATTTGTAACAGTAAAATCGAAATCAATATTATCTTTTTCTGTATAAATACTTAATGCGAAATCAGCTTCTTCTAAACTAGATAGTTTAAGATTAATCGTTTCAAACATTAACTTTAAATTTTCTATAAATGGTCTATCCTCAAAAATCATTGATTTTTCTAGTGCATTTGCAAAAGGTAGATGCAAATAAATTTTAGGACTTAAATTATTATCTTTAAGAATTGCTCTTGCGAATAATACTAAGGCACCTTCATCTGTTCCATTATAGTATTTGATTTTATTATTCAAATCATTTTTATTTATTAAATTTGTTAATTCGAATTGTTCAATTTTTTGAATTCCATTAGGAACTGCATCTTCTTGCAAAATAATTAAATAATCTATTAATCCTTTTTTTGATAGATTTATGGCTAGCTTATTAATTATATTCTTCTTCTTTCTTGCAAGTAAGTATTCATCAATTATCTCTTTAGGTATTTGCTTTTTAATTTCTTCTAATTTTTTCTTATCTTCTTCTCTAGCATTAAAATACACTTCACCAGCAAGTCTAGAATATTCATTTACTAAAGCCCAAATTCTTGCTGTTTCCATTGTAGTAGCAGAAATAGTAGTGCGCATTAATACATCAAAAACATATATTTCTAAATGAGGATTTTTATTCTTGATATCTCCTAAGAAATCTATATTGTTTTGAATTTGCTCAATGTCTGCATTTCCTACCCTTGTTTGCACTAATCCTCCTGAAGTTAATCCATCAAATGAAAGAATTAAATAATCCATTTTTGATGCATTTTCTATTAACCAAGCTTTTTGGTCTAAGAAGTTTGCTGATTTAAATAATGTACCACATTTATTTCTTGGATACATTAAAAATTTATAACCAGCTAACTTTGATAATTGTTCAAGCCAAATTGTGTTACAAGGCCTACTATCTAATGGCAATAGTCCAATTGTTTTCATATTTTTTATTTTACCTTTTTTTTTATTTATTGTTACTTCTTATTAGATACTTATTCCCATATATATTTTTTTAGTTTTAAATCTATTGTCTTGGACTATTATATTTAAATCTAAAATACTCTGCATTATAGTATGATCTAGTATATTCAAAAGCTCTTCCGTTATCTAAATAAGCAACACTTGAAACATATAGTGTTGGTTCACCTTCTTGTTGATGGAATAATTCTGAAACTTTTTTACTTAAAGCTCTTGCTTCAATTGCAAGTGTAGAATTCTTTATCTTCCATAATAGTTCTTCTTCTACATATTTATAGAAAGAGTTTGGAAAGTTTTCTTCAGTAAGATTAGGATACATATTACATGGTAGATATAATCTTTCATAAACTAACACAATATTCTTATTTGTCTTTAATCTTTCTATATAATATATAGGGGCACCAATCTTAAGCTGTAATCTTGCAGCTACAATTTCATCTGCTTGAGAAACTTCAAAATTCATCATAGTTGTAACCATAGGTCCATCAATATCATGAACTTCACTATTATAGTTAAAGAAATGTGAATTTTTCTCCATTTCCATTTTATTAAATGTAACGAAAGTTCCTCTTCCTTTATGTCTATAAATATATCCATCGATCAACAAATTATTAATAGCTTGTCTTACTGTCATTCTTGATACTTTATACTTTGCTGCTAACTCAGTTTCACTAGGAACAAGATCACCTTGTTTAAACTCTCCATTTAAAATAGCGACTCGTAAATCTTTTTCTATTATTTGATATATAGGTATTTTCTTTTGATTTTCGTTTGGATTCATATTATCTCCTCACTTTTTATATTTTTTTTAAATTATAACATGCTTTTTTTTCTTTAGCAATTATTTTTTGTCTTCCCAGATTCTATACCATGGATTTCCACGTCTTTTCTTAATCAAATTAGCATACTCTTCATCAGTCAACAAATTATGCTTTTTAATTAAGTTATCTAGGATTTCACTTCCTGAAAACTTATCATTTTCTAAAAATTTCAATAATTCTACTTTTTTAAGTTTGTCATTTACTATTTTTTCTACAATATCTCTCTCTTGAATAACTCTATCTAACCATGGTTTTAATTCCTTAATAATAGGCAGATCGAGTTTAAGTAAGTTTGTAGCACTCTTTTTCACATTATCTAAATATTTAATTAACTCTTCCTTATTATCAAGCAACTCTAATTCATAGTCTCTATACCCATGTGTTAAGACTGATGGTAAATTATAATTAACATAAGCAAGACCTTGTTTATAGAAGTCTTCACCTATTTCCTTTAAAGCTATTTCAAACGATGTCTTTGAATCATATTTATAACTATTCCAAGCAAAGTGTGCTTGTGTAATCATTGCTATTTTTGAAATTTCATATAAATTCATTGGATTAATAATATAACCACTTGCATACTTATTTAAATCTGCTGTTCTATTTACTATTGGTCCCATATATTGTCTTACACCATAAGTGAAGTCAGTTACCGGAAAATTATCCCAGATAAATAAATTATGGCCAAAAGCATCTTTAGTAACTTCAGCTTGATAATCTGTTATTACTTCTGCACAAACATTATCTCCAGTCCAAAAGACTTTAATATTTTCATTTAATAATGTTCTTAAATCATTTCTATATTCTGATTCACCAATTTGATGATATTCAGTTGGACACATTACTACTTCTAAATCAATTACTTTATTAGATAAATAATTATAAATAACATTACAAATATGAGCATGGGCAATCCCTGGACGCTTAAACTTTTCTAAATTAGCCCCTGATAATTTATAATCAATATCATCTAATAATAAACCAAATTTGGTAATTCCTTGTTCAACTACTTGATCAAATTTTTTGAATAATAATTCAAAGTCTTCTTCCTTTACATATTCAAAAATCTTCCCGCCACCTTTTGTATAACCAGGGCTTAAGCAATAATAAAAATCAATATAATTATTCTCTAAGGAATTTTTAAAATCTACTAAGTTTTTTAATTCTGCTTCTGGATATAATTCATTCCATTTAACTCTGTGATATGGATCACTCTTAGGGGCATACATATAAGTATTTAAGCGGTGTTTAGACATGAAGTTTGCTAGTTCTTTCCTTGATTCAAAACTCCAAGGTTCACCGTAATAACCTTCAATAATACCTCGATATCTAAAACTTGGCTCATCATAAATATGAATTAATGGTAATCTAGCTTTATTTTGTTTAAAACTCACTAAATTATTTAAGACATTAATCGCATAACTAGCTGCTCTTTCACTATTTGCTTTAATATTAATAGCTTTTTTTGTTATCTCTAAATCATAACCATCTAATTTAATATTTCTATCATAATGGATATTTAAGGATATTTTTGACCCATCATCTACTATTTCAAATATATCTTTATTAAAATGTTTATCAAATGTAGAAAACATCTTAAATTTCACTGTTCTTGCAGTATAATAAACGGGTATTTTTTTACTTTCAAAATCAATATAACTATTCATAAAATAGACATTTTTATAAATATATTCTAAATTCATTTTAGAGTTCCTCCCAAAATTCGCTAATTTATTCTATTAATTACATTATATCATTTATGCAATGTCTATACAATGAGAAAAGATTCAAAATAATTTTTATTTAAGATGGTTTATATGTTATAATTTAAGCAAACTAATACGGAGGATAAAATGAACTTAGATTTTAAAAATTTGGGCTTTGAGTATACAAAAACGAATTGCTCTTATATTTCTTATTTTAAAGACGGAAAATGGGACGAAGGAAAATTAGTTGAAGATGATACTATTACAATCTCTCTAACATCTCCTGCACTACATTATGCACAACAAGGTTTTGAAGGTATGAAAGCTTATCGCTGGAAAGACGGAAGCGTTCATATGTTTAGAATAGATGAAAACGCAAAAAGATTACAAAGCACTTGTAGAAGACTATTGATGCCAGAAATAAGTGTTGAGAAATTTATTAATGCAGTTAGGATGGTTGTGAAAGCAAATGAAGACTTTGTTCCACCTTATGGAACTAATGCAACACTTTATATTAGACCTTTTATTTTCGGCGTTGGTAATAATCTTGGCTTAAGAAGTGCAAAAGAATTTATTTTCTCAATTGTTGTAACTCCAGTTGGACCTTATTTTAAAGGTGGACTTATTCCTGTTAACTTTATGGTTACTTCAGAAGATAGAGCTGCCCCAAATGGTACTGGTGCTGTAAAAGTTGGTGGTAACTATGCTGCAAGTCTTCATTCAAATAAACTAGCAAAAGATTTAGGTTTTGCAGATTGTATCTATTTGGATCCTGCGACTCATACAAAAATTGAAGAAGTTGGAGCTGCTAACTTTTTCGCTATTACAAAAAATGGTGAATTTGTAACACCAATATCACCTTCAATCCTACCATCTATAACAAAAAGGTCGCTTCTTGTGATTGCGAAAGACTATTTAAATATCCCTGCCTTTGAAAGAGATATCTATATTGACCATTTAGAAGACTATACAGAAGCTGGTGCTTGTGGTACTGCTGCTGTAATTTCTCCAATTGGTGGTATCTTATACAATGACAATTTCCATGTTTTCTATAGCGAAACTGAAGTTGGACCAGTAACAAAAAAATTATATGATACAATTATTAAAATTCAATTTGGCGATTTAGAAGCTCCAAAAAACTGGATATTTGATTTATAAAAACATTACTATTGACTAAAACTAATTAGAGAGGTTTTAGTCTTTTTTTATAATTTTTATAAATAAAGCATTACAATTGAGAGATTTTTTAATTTTAGATATAATATACATATACAATGAGTTACTATGTTTTTTTTATGTTTCTCAAAGTACATTTTGTAAATTAATTTATATTAATAACATATACTAAATTTAAAGGAGGAAAATATGTTACTAAAAAAGTATGATCCACTAAAGAAGAAATTCCTTCAGATTTTGGATAAAGACGGAAATGTTGTAGAGCCATCTTTAGAGCCAAAAATTGCTGATGAAACTTTACTTCACATGTATCGTATGATGTCCCTTGGGAGAATTGCAGATATTAAAGCTGTGCAATTTCAACGTCAAGGAAGAATGCTTACATTTGCACCTAACTTAGGTCAAGAAGCAGCACAAATTGGCCCTATGGCTGCTATTAATAAAACAGACTGGCTAGTTACAGCGTTTCGTGAGTTTAACGCAATGTTATACCATGGTGCAAGTCTTGAACAATTATACCTATACTGGTATGGTAACGAAATGGGAAGTAAGTTCGACGATGGTGTGAAGATATTACCTATAAATATCCCGATTGGATCGCAAATATCACATGCTGCAGGTCTTGCATATGCAAGCAAAATCCAAAATAAGGGTGAAGTTGCAGTTGTTTATATCGGAGATGGTGGAACTAGCCACGGTGAGTTCCATGAAGGACTAAACTTTGGTGCAGTTCTAGATGCTCCTATGATTGTTATTGTACAAAATAACCATTGGGCAATTTCAACACCTAGATCAAAACAAACAAAAACAGATAGTATTGCGCAAAAAGCATTAGCTTATGGTATTCCTGGAATCCAAGTTGATGGAAACGATGTTCTTGCTATGTATCTTGCAACTCAAGTTGCTGCAGAACGCGCAAGAAATGGTGAAGGCCCAACTTTAATTGAAGCCTTAACTTATAGAATGGGTAGTCATACAACTAATGACAATCCAAAGATTTATCGTAAAGATGAAGATGTACAAAAATGGGAAGCAAAAGATCCTCATGCACGTTTCAGACAATATTTAATTAATAAAAAAGTATTAACTGCTGCTAAGGATAAGAAACTTCAAGAAGAATTAAATCAATATGTACTTGATGAATTTGCGAAAGTAGAAAATTCAGGACTTGTTTCATTAGAAGATGTGTTTAAGTATACTTATGAAGAAATGACACCTCAATTAATAGAACAATATGAAGAATATAAAAAATATCTTGAAGAGGAGGAAAAATAGATGGCAGTTAGATCATTATTAGAAAGTATTAATCATACACTAGAACAACAAATGGAAAAAGACAAATCTATTGTTGTCTATGGGGAAGATGTTGGTGTAGTTGGTGGTGTATTCAGAACTACAGCTGGACTTCAAGCAAAATTTGGTGAAGAAAGAGTATTTGATACACCAATTGCAGAAGCTGCAATAATAGGTTCTTCTGTTGGTATGGCTATTAATGGCTTAAAACCTGTAGTAGAAATTCAGTTCTCTGGATTTATGTTCCCAGGTTATAACCAAATAGTTACACACTTAGCAAGATATAGAAACCGTTCGCGCGGTAAATACAATTTACCAATTGTAATAAGAATGCCTTATGGTGGTGGAGTTAGAGCATTAGAACATCATAGTGAAAGTCTAGAAACATTATTTGCAAGTATTCCTGGACTAAAATTAGTAATTCCATCAACACCATATGATGCAAAAGGATTACTAACTGCTGCTATTAAAGACCCAGATCCAGTAATCTTTATGGAACCAAAGAAAATTTATCGTGCATTTAAGCAAGAAGTTCCTGAAGAAGAATATGAAATACCTCTAGGTAAAGCAAGAG
The DNA here is from genome assembly GCA_041675865.1 of Bacilli bacterium. Classification (GTDB taxonomy): domain Bacteria; phylum Bacillota_I; class Bacilli_A; order ML615J-28; family CAG-698; genus DUVT01. The sequence continues at coordinate 7,213 of JBAYTA010000062.1, forward strand.
TTGTAAGACAAGGTACAGATATTACTGTTGTTACTTGGGGAGCATTAGTTAGAGATACAGAAACAGCAATTAAATCACTTGGTGATGATATTAGTGTTGAATTAATTGATTTAAGAACTGTTGCTCCATATGATAGAGAAACTATTATTGAATCTGTTAAGAAAACAGGAAGATTACTTGTTGTTACTGAAGCAGTTAAATCATTTGGACCAGCATCAGAAATTATCGCTATGATAAACGAGAAAGCTTTCCTTTATTTAGAAGCTGCTCCAACTCGCTTAACTGGATTTGATATCACAATTCCACTTCCAAAAGGTGAGCATCATATGGCAATTGATCCAAAACAAATTGCTAGAGAAATAAGAAAAATCGTAGAATTTAAGGCCTAAGGAGGTTAAATTATGTATGACTTAAAATTTGCTGACATTGGTGAAGGTCTTCACGAAGGTCAGATATTAAAATGGCTATTTAAAGTTGGTGACACCGTAAATGAAGGTGACACTGTAGTAATTATCGAAACAGACAAAGTAAATGCGGAAATTCCAGCTCCAGTAACTGGAGTTATTAAAAAACTAGGTGCTGAAGTTGGAGAAACTATCCACGTTGGTGAAACATTAGTTATCATTGATGATGGTACTGGTGGAGAGTTACCAAAAGAGGAATCTAAACCTGAAGCAAAAGCTGAACCAAGTTCTTCTGTTGAAGAAAATGCAGGTGTAGTTGGTGAAATTGAAGTTGGCGACGAAGTAATCGCAAGTGTTAGTGAAGAAGCAACAAATGAAGTTGCAAGAGAAAGAACACTAGCAACACCAGTTGCAAGACGTATGGCAAGCGAAGCTGGTCTTGATATTAATAAAATAAAAGGAACTGGCGAAAATGGTAGAGTAACTAGAGAAGATGTTTTAGCAGCAACTTCTAAATCTACTCCTGCACCTACTGCTGCTACTCCTGCAAAACAACCAGTTGTAGCTGCAAACCTACCTACTGAAGGTGTTACAAGAGTTCCTATTACTAAATTAAGAAAAGCTATTGTTAACTCAATGGTAACATCTAAAGCAATGATTCCTCATACAGTTTTAATGGAAGAAATTAATGTTACTAAATTAGCTGAATTTAGAAAAGAATATAAAGATTTTGCAGCAAGTCATGGTGTTAAATTAACATTTATGCCATTTATTGTAAAAGCCGTATTATTAGCAATCAAAGAATATCCAATCTTTAATGCATCTTATGATCACGAAAGAGAAGAAATTGTTTACCACAATAACTTAAATATCGGGATTGCCGTAGATACACCAGATGGATTAATCGTGCCAAATATTAAGAACGCTGATCGCTTAAGCTTACTTGACCTAGCAAGAGAAATCGAAAAACTAGGTAAGCAAGCAAATGATCGTTCATTACAATTACCACAAATCCAAGGTGGTACATTCACAGTAACAAATTATGGAGCATTTGATTCATCATTTGGTACACCAATAATTAAATATCCTGAAGTTGCAATTATTGGTATTGGAAGAATTAATAAGAAACCTGTAGTAGTTAATAACGAACTAGCAGTAGGTGATGTCTTACCTATCTCCCTAGCAGTTGACCATAGAATCGTAGATGGTGCTGACGCTGGAAGATTCATTATGAAATTCAAAGAATATATAACAAATCCAATGTTATTATTGATGAGTTAGGTAATATTATGAAAAAATATGATATTGTAGTTATTGGTGCTGGACCTGGTGGGTATGTAGCAGCAATAAAAGCTGGTCAATTAGGTGCTAAAGTAGCTATCATTGAAAAAAATGAAATTGGCGGAGTTTGCCTAAATATTGGTTGTATCCCAACTAAAGCACTTATTAAATCAGCAAGAGTATATGAAGACATCCTAAGAGCTGAAGAATTCGGAATTACACTTGATCAAAAATCAGTAAAAGTTGATTTAGAGAAAGTTGTTAAAAGAAAAGATGGGGTTGTGAAAAAGTTAACTGCTGGGGTAGGTATGCTACTTAAGAAAAACAAAGTTGATGTTATTAAAGGTGAAGCAAAAGTTAAAGATAAAAATACAGTTGAAGTTAATGGTGAACTTATCCAAACTAACAACTTAATTATTGCAACTGGAGCAAGTCCAGTAATTCCTCCAATTGAAGGAGTTAAAGAAGGATTTGAAAAAGGCTATATCCTAACATCAAAAGAAGCTCTATCATTAAATAAAATACCTACTGACTTAGTAGTTGTTGGTGGTGGAGTTATTGGAATTGAATTTGCAACAATTTATGCAAGTTTTGGTTCTAATGTAACTGTAGTAGAAATGGCTGATAATATCTTAGTTAATATTGATGATGAAATTAGAGCATCTTACTTAAAGAGTCTAAAGAAACAAAAAATCAATGTTATTACAAAAGCAGCTGTAACTAAAGTAGATAAGAACAAAGTGGTTTATACTAAAGATGGTCAAAACCACGAATTACCTGCAGAAAAAGTTTTAATGTCAGTTGGTATGCGACCAAATACAAGTGGATTCGAACATTTAGGATTCGAAATCACAAGAAGTGGTATTACTACTAACGAAAAACTAGAAACTACAGTTAAAGGCATCTATGCAATTGGTGATGTTAACGGTAAACAAATGTTAGCTCATGTTGCTAGTGCTGAAGGTATTATTGCAGTTGAAAACATTATGGGTAAACCTGCAAAGATTGATTATACTAAAGTTCCTGCTGGAATCTATGGTACACCTGAAATCGCAAGCGTAGGTTTAACTGAACAAGCTGCAAAAGAAAAAGGTATTGATTATAAAGTAAGTAAATTCCCTCTAGTAGGTAATGGTAAATCATTAGCTGAAGGCGAAACAGATGGATTTATTAAAGTAATCGCAAATAAAAAATACGACGAAATAATAGGCGTACACATTTTAGCACCACATGCAACTGATTTAATTTCAGAAGCAGTTGTATTAATGGAATTAGAAGGTACAGCATATGAACTTGCAAATGCAATTCATCCACATCCAACACTTTCAGAAACTATAATGGAAGCTGCTCATGGAATTTTAGATAAACCTATTCATATGTAAATATATATAGCTCGCATAAACTGCGAGCTATTTTTTAATATAAAAAGACTGTTTTAACAGCCTAGTTTACCAATATACATCACTATCAAATACACCTAAAATGATTAAAAGAATCCAAAGTGCAAAAGAGCCAACGGATAACCATAATCCGATTTTAGATCTTCCCTTATACTGATTAGTATTATCAGTTACTCCTACAATACCAGTAATAAAGCCTACAATCGAACCAATAATGATTAGTGGATAAAACCCTAAAGAACCAAATACAACTGATATAGTTGCTAAACCTTTACCTTTATTGTTTTGCATAGGTTGTTGATAAGGGTTATTCATTATTATAGGTTCTGCCTTTTTCACAAGTGAACCACAGTTTAAGCAAACATCTGCATTTTCATTTAATTCGTTTCCACAGTTAGTACAAAATTTACTCATAACGTCCTCCAATAAACTGTATTCATAATATCACA
>JBAYTA010000063.1:0-10694 GCA_041675865.1 Bacilli bacterium
GGATTCAATACAAAATAAATCACACTTAATTTCCGTATTTCCATTCACCATAATTAGTCTATTATTAATTAGTTCTTGAGCTTTAGCTCTAGATACATTAATACTTTTTGCTATTATAGCATCTAGTCTTAAACTAGTTAATATAATTTGCTTTTCTTCATAATTATTATTCCAAGAAAAATTAAAATTAGTAACTATTTCCAATTGAACAATACTTCTTTTTATTTTATTTAAATTATTAATTAAAAAAAGACTAATTTCTTCTGTGCAAATAATAATCTGCTCATCTATTAAAATATCGCCTATAACTTCTCTATCAATACCTAGGCTTAATACTGCTCCTAAAATATCAGAGTGAGCTAGTTTTTGTTTACTTATTATTTTTAGATAAGCAATTTTAAAATCAGGCGTAATATTCATATCTTTTTCAGATAGAAACGCCCTCTTTCTTTCTTCATCAGGATATGAATTAGAAAATGAAACTTTAAATTGTTTACTTAATTTTTCTAATTCAATCTGCTCTTTAATTGTGAGAAATTTAGTTAGATAAGGCTTAGAATGTGCATTTCTAACTATATTTTCTATTTTAATATTTTCCATAATTATAACATTGTAATTAAATATTCAAATAAAATTAATCCAATCATTGGTGTAAAATCTATTCCACCAAATACTAAAATATTACTAAAATAACCTAAATACCAATTACTTGCTCTTCCAACCAATATACCGATTTTTGTTGATCTTGCATTAGGTATCCAAGACATAAATATGGATAGAACCATTATGCCTTGGTAAGTTCTTAACAATATAAATAGTATTCCGATGATTGTATAATAACCATTAAAAAACATTATTTAGTATCCTCTACATATGAATATAATGAACCGTCTTCAAACTCTTCTTTTCTTCCAAAAAGAAATAGTTTCTCATCTAGTTTATAAATCTCTCCTTCTTTTGCATAAACAACTCCAGAAATAAACGAAAGCATTTCATTTGCATGTTCTGGATCTATTTTATCGAAATTAGCAAGGACAGCTTTGCCAGATAAAACAGTATCACAAATCTTTAAAAGAGTATCCTTTGAATGCTCAGTTACAATACTATATTCCATTCTATCAAAAGATGTTAGTAAACTAGATCTCTTTTTACTTTTAGATTTATGATTATTATATTCTGTAAATTCTACTTTATTAAGCTTTTCTCTTTTTCTTTTGAAAATTCCCATAAAATCTCCTAAACTAAGAAGATTCGCCCTAATCTAACCTTTGTTGCCCCGCACTCAACAGCTATCTTGTAATCATTCGACATTCCCATAGATAGTTCATGACAAGGCGCATTAGGAATATTAAGACTTTCAATCTCTTCTTGTAATTTTTTCATTTTTTGAAATGACTTTCTTAGAACATCTTCATCAAATGTTAGTTTACCTATACACATTAGGCCAATAACTCTAATTTTCTTATAACTTTCTAATTGTTTTACAAAAGTCTTAACTTTATTAACTGGTATTCCTTGCTTATTTGGTTCTTCTGAAATATTCACTTGAACGAAACAATCAAGGGGGTCGGTTAATTTTTTATCTAACTCTATAGCTAGTGAAATCCTATCTAAAGAGTGAAGACAATGAATTTTGTTAACCACATCTTTAATTTTTCTTGTTTGGAGCATCCCGAAAAAATGCCACTCTACATTAGGATTATCCTTTAGAGCCTCATATTTTTCTAAAAACAAATCAGTTCTATTCTCTCCTAACTTTGTTATACCTGCTTCTACTAATTCCTTAGTCTGTTCTACATCCATATATTTTGTAGCAGCAATTACATCTACATTAGGGTAATCCTTTAAGGATTCTCTAACTAACTGTACTTGTTCTCTTATGCCCATATCAAACACCTTCATTTCTTACATATAAATTTCATATCTAATTTGTGCTCTTGTAAATAGCAAACTAGATATACTTATTATACTATTTATACCTAAATAAATCAATAGTTTTAAATATTTAAAATAATAATCAAGAATATTGGCGAATTTTACCAAAAATGCCTAATCATTCAGACTAGGCAATTGTTATAGGTTTATTTAATTATTGACTGCAATAATCTATCTTTTGATAATGGTTTTAGTAAATAATCATTTACACCTACACTCAAACAATGGTTAATATCACTATTACACATGCTTGCGGAAATAGCGATAATTTTAACCTTTTTAGCATCTTTTCTTCTTGAGGATCTTATCAAACAAGCTACCTCATCTCCATTCATGTTTTTCAGCTTTTTATCAATTACTATTGCTTCATAATATAATATAGGAGACTCAAAAAACTTCTTCAAACCCTCTTCACCATCATTAGCAAGATCACAAGTTGCACCTGCAGATTCTAAAAAATTTTTTATGATAGTTTGCGATATACTACAATCATCAATTATTAAATACTTTTTTCCTCTTAAGTCGTATTCAATATTTGATATTTTCAATGGAATTTTAGCAGTAAAACAAGTACCTTCGCCTTTTTTACTATCAACATTAATTGTTCCATTTAATTTTTTAATATTGTCTAAAACAATATATAAACCAAGTCCAGTTCCTTTTGGTTTAATCAAATTACTTTCAGTTTTATATGGAGTAAATAATTTTCTTAAATACTCCTTACTCATGCCAATTCCATTATCTTTAACCTTAACGGTTATTTCTTCTACATCAACATCCAAAAACTCCTGCTTACATTCAAAATATATCTCTCCGAAATTAGGAGTATATTTAAATGCATTTGAAAGCAAATTAATTAGGATTTGTTTGATTTTTATTTGATCTCCTAAGAATGGCATTTTAAACATATCTAAATTTGTCTCAAATTTAATTCCTTTAGAACTAAATTGGAATTTCGCAATATCGACTACATAATTAACAACATCATTTAAATTAAACTGTTTGTCCTCAGATTGAAAAAATGAATTTTCAGATTTCATAACTTCCAAGTAATTGTTACTTAGTGATAGTAAATACGATGCAATTGATTTAATTTTATCAAATGAATCTTTCACAACTTCAATAGAATTCATATCTACATTCGTCTGACTAATAACCCCTAGTAATGAACTTATAGGGCTTCTTATCTCATGCAGAAAAAATGAAATGTTTTTTTCATCAATAACGTTCAATATTTATTTCCCCCGACCTATATATTATAGGAGCAAGATAGAGTATTGTCAAGGGAAAAATAATAAAATTGTATTTTAAATTTGATATGCTATTTATAGTGTTCAAAATAAAAACATGTATAAAATGCATTACGTAGTGTACCCTAAATAATAGACAATTAGAAAAAAAGGGGTTTAAGGGGGAATGTGTCCCCCTTAGTATATGAGAGCTTTTGAAATTTTTAATTAACTAGTTACCAAAAAAGGTAGCTAGTTTTTTCATACAGATATATTATGAATTAAATAATTTCTGTATTCACTTGGAGACATTCTATTTAGATTCCATTGATATCTATGGTTATTGTAATAATCAATATAGTCATCGATTTCATTTTGAAGTTCTTCATAACATGAACAATCACGTAAATATATTTCATCCTTCATGTGTCCAAAGAAGGATTCTTGAGGAGCATTATCCCAACAGTTTCCTCTTCTTGACATAGATTGACCTATTCCATATTCTTTTAATAATTTTTGAAACGCAATAGAAGTGTAATGGCAACCCTGATCAGAATGAATAAAAGCATCTTTGGTTATTTTGATATTTGAATTATTTATTAACATATCAACTGTATCTAAAACAAAGCTAATGTCTAAGGATTTGGAAAGTTTATAAGCGACAATCTCATTTGTAATACTATCTTTAATAGTTGATAAATAAGCTTTGTCTTTTGTCTTACCATAAAATAAATATGTAATATCGGTTAAAAACTTTTCTCCAGGATTCCCTTCTTTAAATTTACGGTCTAATGTGTTTTTAAAAACATTGTTTGTTTGTAATGCTTTAGCCATTCTTCTATAAGGGTTAGCCTTTCTTATTGGGCATACAAGCCCAAATTTGGCCATTAATCGCCTTATTTTCTTTAGATTCATAATTAATCCATATTGCTTCTCTAGTGTCATTTTAATCAACCTAGCGCCTTTGTGGCGTCGTTTAAAATTATATGCATCTAAAATCAATTTAAAGTCCTTAGAGTAGTTTTGTTCTTTTTTAGATTCCTTCTTCGAATATTTTAAAAAGTTATAATAACCAGATCTAGATACTAGTGCAAAATCACACATGTATTTTATATTTAATCTTGAATTTCTTTTTGAGGCCATTTTATGAATTATCTTGTATTTTTCTTGTGCTGGGATTCTTTCCATTTCACCTCCTTTTCCAGCCTTTTCATTTGGGATAGGAATTCCACCTGTTGCTTCAGATATTCATTTTGATCTTTTAGACGCTTAATTTGCTCTTCAGCTGTTAAGTCTCTTGTAGTTGGTCTACCAGAGTTTATCTTCCTAGTATCTTTAATGCCATCATCTCTTAATTCTTGTTTTCTCCATCTCTTTGAACTTTCAGAAATTCGTTTTTGGCCAAGGATAGAAGATGACAACCCATATTTTTCAAATATCATAGATGGAGATGGGGTAACTTTGTATTCATTTAGAAATATTAGTTTAAACTCATCTGTATATGTTATAGCTTTCTCACTGACATTTTTCACATAAGGGTTGGATTTTAAGATTTCAACTTGTTCTTTAGTAAAATAATTTTTTCCCATAATTAACTTCTCCTAATTTTATTATACACCATAACAAAAACCCTGCAACATGGTTTATACACTTTTTTTATAAGTGTCCATATTACAGGGTATATTTTATTATACATGTTTTTATTTTTATTTATGCGTAGAGATCTCGGTAATAGAACCCTATTTCTGATCCAGGTACATAATGAGCCATAGTTATCGTGACGACTACATATATACCCCCTTCAAACTCCCAGTCAATGAGTCCGTTTTGCCCTACTTGACTTGGATGTGAAAAGCTGCTTATTAAAAATCTTCCATCATCTGTAAATAAACTAATTACAGTTTCATATGAGCCAAGGGAACTGAAGCGATAAATACTATCTCTTGGAATATACATTCTAACTACATGCATTTCAAATTCAGTTTCTAATCCAAAATAATTTCCTGGAGCATGGAAAGTATTACTAGGTAGATGTTTTAATCTAACCTTTACAGTACCAGTTTTATTTGGATCATATAGTTTTATTTTAAATGAAAATACACCTGATGCATAGCCATTAAATTCAATTTTAGAATTTAGGCCAACCCCACTATCATCATCAAAACCAACAAATTCTTCTGTATATGTATTCCAAAGTTCCATCGTAGTATCAAGATTACCCATCGTTTCCAAGGCAAACTTACTATCAGTTGTAGGTGAAAAAGTTACATAAATAGTTTCTCCGGGAACTGTGATAGTGTGCTCAAACTCAAAAGCAGAACCTGCAGCATTTACCACCCATGGTTTTCTATGGTATGAACCATAATTGTATGATCCTTCCATAGTATCTAAAACAGTTACTTGACCACCTTTTAAGAAAATTAAATAATAATAAGTATCATCACTTACAAAATCAGCAGCAATTGAAATATGAACTTGGCTTTCTTTTGTAGTGTATATATCTCTTCCAGAATAATCAATCATTGCTTTAATATGATTGTTTGAGGTTCTAGTACCAATTAGTAGGGGATCTGGATTATTTGAAACAGCTTCTGTTCTTTTATTAAGTATAACAGATTTTGCAATAGTTCCAAAATAAGCAAGGCTTCCTTGTTTATCAAAGTAATTTTCTTGGTAAATTTCACCAGAATAATCAGTAAATACACTTCTACTTGCAGCATGAGTATAATATGTATATGAATTTGTATGGCCAATTACAAGATTTCCACTTAATAAATAATCATTAGTTTTCTTATTAGCTACATCATGCATATCATAACCAATTCTATAATCAGAAATATTATAAGTGGTTCTACCCGTTAATTTACCTTCTCCTCTATATTGATATGCAGTGTAAGCAACATGATCACCATAGTCTCCATAAGGTTCATAACCAGGGTCACCAGGGTTTTTATAAATATAGTTTGTAGAGGTAAGTTTAATTTGAATATCTTTTAAATAATAATTTGGTGCATTATAGTTTGTATGTTTATAAACTACTTCTGATAGATTCGGATCAAATTGACTATTCCATTCTGCATTAGACATTGTACCCTTTTGTTTTGCATAATATCTAAATTGAAATTGTGGTCTAATTTCTACAGTTGTACGACCCCAGTCCATATAATAATCTAGAGGTTTTTTTATATTAATATCAAATAAAAATACATCAACAGTAAAATTATAGTTACTATTTTTTGTTGTTTTTACAGAAAAACCATATTCTTTACCTATATATGAATGAACACCTTCACCAAAGAATAAATATTTCGGAACTAATCTTGTTATATAGTCATCTGTATATTTTCCATTAATAATATTATTATTAAAGTTTTCAGGAATATAAGTTTTCCATAAATCATCAGTGTTTGTATATGAATCATGAGAGTAAGTGAAAACAGTTCTGTTTGCATTCGAGAAGAAATGAGTCGTACTTTGAATTCCCATATTCATAGTTTTAAACTCTAAACCTTCTTCTTTGTTTAAATCATATATTGGTAAATCATATGCTCTAAATGAAGATTCTGCATTCATACTAGCTCTCAAGCGATCAGAAATTTCATCATCTGAGAGTGTAATGTTTATAGCACTTCTTGTAAGAAGGGCAAAATCAGAAGTTTGTAATTGGATTTCAGTTGAGTAAATATTATCATCTTTTAAACTATAATATGTAAGTTCTAAATACATAGGTTTATTTTTATCGAATTCTAAACCAAACTTATTATAGATCATCGCTTTAACAACTTTTGTATTTTGATTGCCCTCTAAATAAGCACTATCTTCAAAAATATCAGCGATATAGTATAGTACTTTACCTTCCTCATTAAGCACTCCATACATATCGTACCCCCCAAGACCTAGTGTATTAACTTTAGAAAAACTATCTAAATAATCAACCACTAAGTTACCACGCTCTAATCTTAGATTCATTTGGACTTCTTTTTCGTTTCTTAAATTTCTAGATAAATTAACGCTATCCAAATCTGCATTGTATTTTGCTTCAGTTCTAACTGTATTTAAGCCAAAACTAACAAGTGCAAATATAGTAAAGATTAGTAACATTACTTTTGTAAGTTTTTTCATTTTCTATCTCCTTCTTTTTCTTTATTATACCACATTAGTACCAATACTTATTTTAATCATAAATATAAACTCCATTAGCAATCTTAATTGCAGGACCAGTAAATGAAATTTTACCTCCAGTTTCTTCAATCAATAATTTCCCCACTTTATAATCAACAGTTACCCTACTATTAACCTTGTCCAACATTCGACAAATTTTAAAACTAGCAATAGCTCCAGTTCCACAAGCAAGTGTATACCCTACTCCTCTTTCATAAGTCTTGATTATTAGTTCATTTCTAGATTTTACTTTCACAAAATTTACATTTATTTTTTCTGTGAATAGTGGATACTCATGCAAACTTTTCGCATAATCTCCTGTAATCTGCTTAAAATCATCTACAAAAACAACTAAATGACTTGTTCCAGAATGGATAGCATAACAAGTAGAATCAAGTACTACCTCATTAAAAAATTTATCTTTTTCTGTATCAATCCCCATTCTTTTTGGATCTAGTGATATTTCAAGGAATTCTACATTTACTAAATCTTCACGCATTTGTACTTTATATATACCAGATGATGTTAAAACAGAAAAATCATTATCATTAATATATTTTTTATCGGTCACATATTTACAAAAACATCTTAAGCCATTGCCGCACATTGTCCCAAGACTGCCATCTTGATTATAATATATCATAGTAAGAGGTTCTCTAATAACAACGATTAAGCCATCAGCTCCAAGACCTATATATCTTTCACATATAGATTTTACAAGTTTGGAATAATCAAATTGATCATTAATATAATCAATTATGATAAAATCATTACCTAAACCATGATATTTAGAAAATTTTATTTCCATAAAATATCCTCATTTAAAAAAACTTTATGCTTTTACCTAATTATATATCAAATATACTAATATTACCATATTTTTTTTAAAAAAGAACACATATCAATTGAAATGTGTTCTAGTTATCTTTAATTTGTTACCAAGTTATAACATTATTTAACTTACCAAATTATATTATCCATATAATCTTTCTAATTCACTACGATAATGACCAATATGTGTATCCATAACTTGAGTGTAATCTTCACCATTGAATACAACACTATCGATATGTGGTGAAATATAAGAATAGTTAACAATACCATAAACAGATGGATCGAAAATTAATTTATCGCGTTTAAAGAATGTAGCTGCATCAAGTGATGATGGGTCATCTAATTGGAATTCAGCTGTTCTCTTCATAGCTATATCTTCATTGAAGTTTGGATCTTCTTGCATTATAGTAGCTGTATTAATTATTAAATCGCTCCAAGCACGATAAATTGCAGCTTCAGTAACATAGGATGGTCTTGAACCTACTCCCGTTACCATCATATAACATTCGCCATCTCCACCATTAATTCTTGTATCTTCTTTACTTACTTGATCAGCTCTTGGATATGGAACATAACCAAATTTAGTAGTTCCTTCACCCCACATATCTTTGCCCCAACGGGATGGGTCACGAATAAACCAATATTCACCTGATTGAAAAATAGATTTTCCTTCTGTAAATGATTCAACTAATTCATCATAATGGTTAGTACCCCAACCAACAGATAAATAAATATCTCTTAAAGTTGTTGCAGCAAGACGAGCATATTGATTATGGAAATTAACTTGTAGAGTATTTGTATCTAACAATTTAACTCCAGATGCATTTGTCATACCAATCCAGTATAGAGATGTTTTACCACTAAATACTGATTGTTCTTCATTCATTACTGACTTAGCAGCAATTGCATAATTTTTAAATTCTGAGAATGTCCATTCACCTCTATTAAATATAGCAGCAGGTGATTCTAAGCCTAATTCTTCAACTAAATTTACATTATAGAATAAACCTTGGTCAACATAAATACTTCCTGGAGCACTTCTAAGTAATGCATACATTTTTCCATGTAAAGTTGATGCTTGACGCATAGCAGTTGGCATTTGGTTTCTACCATAATCTTCATAATATTTAGTAACATCGACAACTGAATTACCATTAGCTAATTGAGAAATCCATTCAGTTGTTAGAACCATAATATCTGCAGTATGAGTGTTAGTGGATGCATTTGTATTAACCCAAGATATTCTTGGTCCACCCCAAGCTGCAGTTGTAGGGAATTCAGTTACAACTATCTTACAATTATATAAATCTTCAACTTCTAACCAAGCTTGTTGTTTTGCTAATTTATCAGCAGCCATATAAGTATCTAAGAATGGATCATGTTCATCTTCATGACCTTGAGATGCTAATACAGTAATTGTATAATTCTTTAAATCTGGTCTTGGTTCATTAAATGGTTCAGGTTTAACAGTGAATTTATATGCTTTTGAAACTGATGTATCAACAGCACTTGTTGCAATAATAAATGTTTCACCTGGTTTTAAACCAGTTACTGTTCCATTTTCACTAACTGTTGCAACACTTGGATCTTCACTAGTCCAAAATACAGTTAAAGATGCACCTTGTGGATGAACATCTGCAGTAAGTAATATTGAATGACCTTCAATTACATTATTTTCACCTGTGATAATAATTTCTGAAGGGTTTGTATCAGAAATATCTTCACGATCAACAACACTTACAGAATATACTGCAAATATTGAAGTATCAGCTACAGCAGTTGCAGTTATTTCTACAATTCCTAAACTATGACCTGTAACTCTTCCATTTTCATTAACAGTTGCAATATTCTCATTACTACTAGACCAAACAACTTCTTGTTTAGCTGTTAGAGGATGCACTTCCGCAACTACAGTAATAAAGAAGTTTACACCTACTTCAGCTCTTGTAGATGTGAATACAATACTTTCTGGATCATCATAGACAATCGGTACATTAACAGCTATTGTAACTTTTCTATTTAAGCGGTTATCTGCTTTACTTGTTACGATAATATCTGCAACACCAGCAGCAACTGCTTTTACTTTTCCTGTTTGATCAGCAATTTCTAAAACACTTTCGTCTGATGTTGACCAAACTACTTCTTGAGAAGCTGTTGAAGGATTAACTTTTGCAGTTAATTGTTGTTCTTCTCCTACTTCCATAACTTCTGATTCAATAGTAACATCTATTGATTTTGGTCTATCACTTGTATCGTCACTTGTATCATCACAAGCTATAAAAACGACAGCAAGAAATAAAACCATGAAAATTAAAATTAACTTTTTCATCTACTCCTCCTCGAAAACATTCACATTATTATAACGCAAATTAATTTGATTATCAATATTTTTTTTTGAAAATTATATTCATAACTGTAATGTTACAATACATGTGAGACCAATATTGTATAAAACGACAAAATGATTTATACTTATCGTGAAGAAGATAACTACCAGGAAATATCTTCACGAGAGGAGTATAAATCACATGGCTA
>JBAYTA010000064.1:0-10370 GCA_041675865.1 Bacilli bacterium
TTAAAAAAAGCCAAAAAATGAATGTTTTAGCCCTGTTTTATTAATAAAATAATTATTTTTGATATAAATATAGTACATATTTTTACAAGAGATTAAAAGGTCTTAGTGGCAAACTCGGGAAATCTAATTCTCGCTTATTGGGTAAGAGAGTAATCTTCCTTGCTTCATCATAAAGTCTATTAGTAGATTTACCCATTGCACTAACTACAACAACTAATTCTGTATTATCATTTATCCTTTCAATTATCCTTCTTGCTACTAATTTCATTTTTTCAATTGTCTCTACACTTGAACCACCAAATTTAAGTACATACCTATTCATTCATAAAACCTCACTTCAATTTAATATATGCACCTATTTTTTTATTGCTAATTGGTAAATTAAATAATATTTATGCTATAATTTAAGAAAGAGGTGAAAATACTATGTGCGGAAGAGTTACAATTACAGTTCCTAGAGAAGAAATTTCAAAATATCTATATGATTATTTTTCTATCAATAATTTTGATATTGAAATGTATTCACCCAGATATAATGTTGCACCTAGCCAAAATGTATTATCAATTATTAATGATGGACAAAATTATCGTGCTGGCTTTTTAAAATGGGGATTTATCCCAGAATTTTCTAAAGATGAAAAAACTATCCTTATAAATGCAAGAAGTGAAACTATTGATTCAAAATTTTCTTTTAAAAATTCATTTATTTATAAAAGATGTATTATCCCAGTAGATGGATTTTATGAATGGAAAAGAGAAGGAACTTCAAAAACTCCAATGCGAATTCATATGCAAGATAAAAGTATCTTTGCATTAGCTGGAATATGGAGTACTTTCATAAAACCAGATAACTCTAAAGTTTTTACTTTCTCAATAATAACATGTGAAGCAAATAAATTAATGCAAACAATTCATGATCGAATGCCTGTTATCCTAGATAAAGACAAAATTCACTTTTGGCTAAATCCTCAAAATAAAGATCCTAATGCTTTAAAAGAAATTCTTCTTCCATATGATGATAAGAAAATGATAGCATATAAAGTAAGTAATGAGGTAAATAGTCCAAAGAATGACTATGAAAGTTTAGTTAATAAATTATAAATTTCCTTTCTACTAGTTTTGAGTGCACATACAAGTAAAAGACAACTAAATGACTAGTAGTCCGATTAGAAGCGAAATATCAGTCCAATTTTTTGATATAAAGTTAATACTTTAAAAAACAAGCAAAAAACCTTCAAAATGAAGGTTTTATTTATTTTCTATTTAAAAACATGATTTTTTAAGATTGATAAGGATAAACTCATCTTAACTGTTTTCTTTGGATTAACAACCTGACAAATACCTAAATCACCTATCATACTAATTAATCTAATTGCATCAATTGCTTTAAATCTTTCATATTTAACTAATAGATCTACTAAATCATTACTTACCATTTTAATAGCTTCATCTAGACTTTCATCTGATCCTAAAGCAAATAATTTATCATCTGCAACAACTAAAGGATTTGTAATCTTAAAATTTTTTAAAACTTGAATTTTAATTTGAACAGTTCCATATGCTTCAAGACCACAATTACCTACTTCACCATCTCCCATCAATCCATGCAAATCACCTAAACTAAGTAATGCACCATCTTGATAAATAGGTAAATAAAGTACAGAATTTTCTTTTATCTCATTACAGTCCATATTTCCGCCATGACTATCTGGAACAACAGTAGATATTGCTTCACCACTTGGAGCTACTCCAATAACACCAATCATTGGTTTTAGTGGTAATTTTAAATCATCTAAATATGCACATTCTGTATCCATTTTGATTATTTTATAATCAAATTCTTCTACTCGTTCACCTAAAATTCCACTTTTATATCTAAACTCAATTACAGCCTTTTCTGCAAGCTCAATTTTTTCAATTGTAACTTTTAAGGTATCGCCAGCTTTCGCATCGTTTACAAAAATTGGACCAGTCGCAGGATTATAACCTCTAATTTTATCAAAATCTTTAGTTTCTGTATAAAATCTATTTCCAAAGCAATCCAGTGTTTCTAACTTAACACTTTCCCCAGATTCCAAGAAAAATACTGGTTTGTTTTCTTTACCCATTTTTGTAATTATATTTTTAGAACTAATTGTTTGTATCATAATAACTCCTATATAATTTTAATTATACAATCTGATTTTTCTTCTTTTAAATCCATAAATAACTGCACTAAAGAATCCGTATATTCACCTAAATTAAGTTTCAAAGTAATTAAATTTTTAATTTCTACTATTAACTCTTCATTGATCGAACTTAAAACATCCCATAAAGCATCTAAATTGTTCCCATAAAACTCATCAGAATTGATTTGCAATTTTAAATTAGAAAATAACTCTTGTTTGTTGGTTATTAGATTTCCATCAATTATTATTTCCATGAATTTATCTCTCCATCATATTCTATAAAACTTTCATAATGATCATCAGTATAAAAAATTAAACCATCGTTAGAAAATACTATTCTTTCGCTATTACGACTTGACTGACCTCTATAATTAATATCAGCTTCATAATAAGTTCTTCCAGATTTCTTAGGAAGTAGTCCTTCTCGATTATAGAAAATATCTCCCCCAATACTTAATTTATTTTCATGAGTATAATAATAAGAGATATGCCTAGATACTTCAGATTTAGTTCTATAATTACTAGGCAAATGACCATAAACATAAATATATAAGGCTACATCATCTCTAGAAGTAAAAAGACCATCATAATCAATAATATCTTCTTCTACTGGTTCTTCTTTAACCGGTGCTTCTTCAATTGGATTCTCTTCAATAGGGTTTTCTTCTTCTCTTTGCTCTTCTTCATCCTCTAACTCTTCAGGATCATCAATATTTTCATCTAGTTTATCACTATCTTCAATAACTGGAGGAGTAATATTGGGGATGGTTGGACTTTCTATAAATTCACAACCAAATAACCCTATAAATAATAGAGCGATTAAGGATAGCAATTTTAATATCTTCTTCATTTTATATCCTTTTCTCTTTTAGTATTATCTAGTATACCATAAATTAATGCTTCTTGCATTAAATAATTCATATTAAAATAAAAACCAAGTTACTGAACTGATACCATACCTTGGTTTTATTCTATATCTTTTTCACAAACTCAGATTTTAAACTCATATTCCCAAATCCAGGTATCCTACAATCAATATCATGATCAGAATCAACAAGTTTAATATTGGTAACCTTAGTTCCTTGTTTTAATGTGTCACTAGAACCTTTTACTTTTAGATTCTTTATCACAATTACAGTATCACCATCTTGCAATATATTGCCATATGCATCTTTGAATACCTTTTCTTCTCCATCCTTCTTTATATCCTCATCCTTCCATTTAAACTGACAAGATGAACATACATTAAAACCATCATCTTCATAACTGTATTCAAATCCACAGCTTGGACATATCATTTATATCTACTCCTTTCAATAACCTAAGTAATTATACTAAATATAGTGAATAATAGCAAATTTATAAAAACTTATAGTTTATAGAAAAAAGTCCTCATTGAAATAGAGGACTACTTATTAAAATATCTATTTATTTATCTTTCGTAATAAATATTCACCGAATATCTCAATATTTTCTTTTCTAAATCCAAAGATTTTTCCTAAATCTTCTTTTGTCTTAGGCATCATTTTCGCTATATAACCAGCAACTTTATCGCTGTATACTTCTTCTTCGGTTAATTTATTATATTTTGCTATTTTAGGCCTTTCTTCTAATAACAAACTATATATATTTTCATCAACATTATTTTTTAAATCTTTAGACTTAAAAAATTCTATAATATCCTCGCCAAATACATCTTTTTTCTTATCTTTAAATCCTTTTACAAGCTTTAGATCTGAAATTGTTTTTGGGCTTGCTGATATAAGTTCTGCCATTTCAGCATTATTATATACAATATAAACTGGAAATAAATTATATTTCTTTGCAATTTTTAATCTCAAAGACTTTAATTCTTCTTCCATATCAGAATTTCCACTTTTGGTTTTATCGTTTGATTTAAAAGCCTTTTTATTTTCAACCTTTTCTTTTAATGGTAGAAACTTTATATTTGATTCACCTTTTTCTTCTATATCTTTTTTATGCCTTAAGATTACATCTTCTATAAACTTTTTAACTTCCGCTGCCCTCAAAATTGTAATATCTAAGTTTTCAGCTATTTGCTTTGCATCGCTTGTTAGATCAGAAGTTGTAATTATATATAGATGAGTAAGATCAAGTCTTTTTGCAGCACTAGCAAGTTGATTTATCGGGCCAACTCCAACACGGTTTTTCCAATATTTAGCTTGAATACCTATTCTATATTGACTACCATCAGGTTGTCTTTGGGTAACAATCAAATCTGCCCCACCATCACCTTTTCCTTTTGCACCTATCTTTTTCACGTCTGCTCCGTCTAATTTAAATACATAATATAAAAACCATTCGAATTTATCATAATCATAATAGTCATCATTCATTAATTGGTCAAAAGAATTTGGAAATAAAAAATCAATTTTCTCTTTTTCTTTTAATAATTCGTTTATTAAATTCATAAGTTTCAACTCCTTACAATAGTAAATTATATTCTTTTATATAAATTATACACTATTTGGTTATGGAAAACAAATATGTTTTAAATAAAAAACCCCAATCCAATAGGAGTAGGGTCAAATTTTTATTTATACAGATTTTACTTGTGATTTCTTTACCTCATAACCTAATGATGTAATAGCACTTTCGATTTTATCAATTGAAGTTGCCTCACCATCAAATTCTAATTTTACTTTACTTGCATTAAATAATACATTAACACTATCTTTGTTTACACCAGCAACTGCTTTAACTGCTTTATCAATTTTTTGCAGGCATGATGGACATGCTAGTGTTTCTAATTGAATTGTAGCTTTTTGCATACTCAATTCTCCTTTCTTATTATTATTCTTATAATTATATTATACACTATTTTTTACTTATTTTTAATCAATTTGTTTTCTTAAGTTTATAACTTAAGAGTCTCATTCCATTTAATATTACAATTAAAATACTTGCTTCATGGACTAACATTCCTATTGACATCATTTTTTCAGAAAACTCATAAATCTGATTTAAAAATACTGTTGTAATTAATGCAATTACAACTGCAATTGCAATAAATATGTTTTGACGCATATTTCTAGCAGTAGACTTTGTTAAGCCTAAAGCATGTGGAAGTCTACTAAAATCTGAATTCATTAATACAACATCGCTTGTTTCAATCGCAACATCAGTTCCGCTTCCCATTGCGATACCAATATTAGCTAGCGCTAATGAAGGACTATCATTAACACCATCTCCGACAAAAGCAACAATTTGTCCTTGTCTTTGGAGTTTACTTATATAAGCTGACTTATCTTCTGGTAACATATGTCCGTGTGCTTCAGTAAGACCTAGCTCTTTCGCAACCAAATCAACTGTACCTTGATTATCACCTGATAGGACTATTAAATTCTTAACACCAAGTTTCTTAAGTCGAATTAATTCTTCTTTAACACCTGGTCTTATTTTATCTCTAATTCCCATTAATACTTGTAATTTACCATCTATTGAAGTTAAGACTAATGAATTTCCATTTGCTTCAAATCTATTAATGTCTTCAAGAACTTTCTCATTTAATAAAACATTTTCTTGTTCCATTAACTTTACATTCCCCACAGCGACTCTCTTACCATTAAGAATAGCAATAATTCCTCCACCTTTTATAACATCAGTGTTTTCTACTATATATGCACTTAATTCACCAATATGTTCTACAATAGCCTTTGCTAGTGGATGATCTGATTCTTTTTCAACACTCAATAAGTAAGATAGAACTTCTTCTTTATCTTCACTATAATATTCAACATCAGCAACTTTTGGATTTCCAATAGTAAGAGTTCCTGTTTTATCAAATACTATACTATCTACTCTACTAAAATCATTAATTACTTCACTACCCTTTAGTAATACACCATGTCTAGCTCCATTACCAATTCCTGCAACATTAGATACAGGCACTCCAATTACTAAAGCACCAGGACATCCAAGTACTAAAATGGTAACCGCAAGTGTAACTGCTTGTTTTGCTTCTTTAGTGATAAAACCAAATAATAAACCGACAACTAAAGCAAGTAATAACACAACTGGTGTATACCATTTTGAAAATCTATCAATAAATCTTTCTGCTTCAGATTTTGAATCCTGAGCCTCTTCCACAAGTTCAATAATTTTCCCAAATGTTGTATCTTCCCCAACTTTTTCAGAAATAATTTGAATTGTACCATTTTCTAAAATTGTTCCAGCATAAACATAAGAATCTATTATTTTATTTACTGGTACACTTTCACCAGTAATACTTGCTTCATTAATGTAGCCTTCACCAGATAACACCTTACCATCAACAGGTACTTTAGCACCTGTTTTAACTAATAAAATGTCTCCTACTTCTACTTTGTCTACTTCAACTTCTTCAAATTCACCATTATCCATCATCTTTAATGCACTTTCTGGTGCCATCTCAGTTAATTCTTTAATAGCAGATCTTGTTTTATTTAAAGTTCTTTGTTCTAAAAATGCACCAAATAGAAATAAGAATGTAACAATTGCAGATTCTTCAAAGTTTTTTATAACAAATGCACCTATTACTGCAATAGTTACTAATACATCAATACTAACAACTTTAACTTTTAAAGCTTGGTATGCTTGAATTGCAATTGGTAAAGCACCTAAAATAGATGCTATAATTAAACTAAGTTCAAATAAAGGTTCATAACTAAATCCTAAATTGCTAACAAAACCTATAACAATTAAGATAAAGCTAATTAAAGTTATTTTATTTTTATTTTTTAATATTAATCTTTGCACTTTTGTTTTTCCTTTTATTCAAAATATGCTTTATCTAATTCTTCAAGCATATTATATACAGCTTCATATGTTTCACAAACATCAGTCGGAACTTTGTAATTATCAGTTATCTTTCTTAGTTCCAAAAACTCTTCTTTTAAATCTGTACCTTCAGTATTTTTTACTTTCTCACCTATATTATTAAACACTCTTCTAACATCATGAAATTCAGGGTGATGAGATCCATGAACTCTGTCAACAATTGGAACAAATTGTTCCAATCTCTTAAAATAATTTTCTTTCACTTTTTTAAATTGATTATTCATAATTTATACCTGCCTTCTATATATTTTCTTAATTACACTATCATTATACTCTATAGTCTTTTAAAATAATTTGACCTAGGTCAAAAAATGAAAAATAGTTTCTATACAAATATCAAAAAATGACTTTTGAAATTCAATAAGTCATTTTTATTTAACATTTTGATAAGTACTAAACTTAAGAGGTTCAGTGTTTTTACAGCCTTTGTTATCATTGTAATTCGTACAACCTAAAAAGAATTTATCTTCCCCTTTTTGTTTAGTTATAATTAAAAATCCACCATTACACTTTGTACAAATTTTAATACTATTTGACCCTCCTCTAATGTTATTTGTAATAAAATCACAAATTTCTGGATCATTTGTACACATATATAGTTTTAATCCGTAAGTTTTATTTATTTTTAATTGTAGTGGATATCCACATACAGGACAATTTTTATCATATTTTTTTATAGGAACGTATTTCTTACTTATATCTCCATGCAATATAACATTATCATATTTTAATAACTCTAAAACAAACTTAGATGGACGAAGTTTAGGTGCTAAAATAAAAACTCTATTTCTAGTTCTTGTTAAAGCAACATAGAATAATCTTCTCTCCTCTGCAAATTCATAGCTTCTATCGTTATTTATGACAAGATTTAAAACAGGATCATTCTCGATTTGAGCAGGAAAACCATAAACCTCATTTGCTGCATTTATTATTATTACATTATCATAAGTAAGTCCTTTTGAACTATGCGCAGTTAAAAATGAAAGATTTAAGTTTGGATATTTATTTGACTTAAACTCCTTATCTGAATAAGTAAAATATGATGTTCTACCAAGATTAGATGCATCGAAATTATATCTACCAATTATTAAGATGCTAGAATTAGGCTTTTTAATTGTTTTAATAACCCATCCTATAGTCTCTTCAAGCAACCTAGCCTTTTCTTCATTTACCCCTTTTTTCCCAGGAACTTTATTTTCCTTATAATCATCACTATAAGTAACAATAACAATAGGCTTTTTAATTTGTTTTGGTGATATTAAACTTTTTCTTATTTGACTAGGGTTTTCTTGTACAAACTTGCCAGCAATATCAATTAATTCTTGTGAATTTCGATATGTGTGGGTTATTCGTAGAGTATCTGCATAACCCATTTCTTCTTTAAACTTTGTAAATAATTCAATCTCTGAACCTGCAAATGCATAAATAGATTGCCAATCATCTCCAACAGCTATTATTTTAGCTTCTGTTACTGCAGATAGTTCTTTTGTAAGATTAAACCTTTGTCTTGATATATCTTGATATTCATCAACAATTATATATTCAAAATCTAATTTATGTTTTAACTCCTTTATTTCCTTAAGTAATCTTGTAGATGTATTTATCATATCTTGGAAGTCAACAGCATTTGATTCTTTTAAATTTCGCTCATATTCTAAAAATGCCCTTTCGCAAACATCTAAAAATAGTTTTGTTCTTACATTGTTTGAATTATTTCGCAAAGTACTAAAATCAGCAGCACCATAATCTTTAGTTTTATAATTAAGTATAAATACACATATGAGTCTAATCAGCTTATCAAAATATTTATTTGACTCAATCTCTGATAATTTTTGATATATTTCTTCATCACTTTTTTGATTAAATTTAATTCCAGCATTTAAAAGTATTTCTTCTAGATGATAAAGCAATGGCTTTCCATCATTATAACTTGAGTAAGTATATAAAAGATTTGTTTGATGACGTTGATGGATTAATTTCTTATCTGCAATTTGACCTTTATATTTTTCTAATTCAAGTTCAGAATAGCGACTATTTTTACCTGATTCTGATATTCCAAAATGTTCTAAATAATACTCCTTACCATCTTGGGTAATATAAAAATCTGGAGTATAAATCTTTGTTGCTCCAGGAATGTGGTATGGATATGCTTTCTCATATTCATACTCAATTC
Source organism: Bacilli bacterium (assembly GCA_041675865.1). Classification (GTDB taxonomy): domain Bacteria; phylum Bacillota_I; class Bacilli_A; order ML615J-28; family CAG-698; genus DUVT01. The sequence goes on from JBAYTA010000064.1 coordinate 9,181, forward strand.
CATGAATAAATAGAAAGTTCGCAATCATAACTTCTTCAAGAGAATTAACTATCTCATTATTAATTGTTATTTTAATTTTCTTTTTACTATCTATAATCTCTTTATTAATTTCACCTAAGTTACTTTTGATTGTAGTAAAGTCTGATCTCTTTTTATATTCAAAAAATTCTTCTATATTATCTCCTTCAAATGGTACATCTATATAATATCCAAAGAACAAAATAAGATTTTTAAGTGCTATTTTATCTTTATAAATAGTTTTTGAAATATATTTTTTTATTACATTATAAAGTATGCCTTCAGTTACTACTCTAAGTTTCTCATCTTGAGTTTTTCTTATAATTGCATTCCCACATGCATGGAATGTCGTAACAGGGCAACTAATCTTTAACCTGTTATTGATTCTTTCCTTCAATTCATCAACAGCTTTATTTGTAAAGGAAATAACTAATATTTTACTTGGATTTACTTTTAAAATATCTACTAAATATTTCACTTTTGCTGCAATTGTAGTTGTTTTACCAGCTCCAGCAATTACTAAACAATAATCTTCATTGTTTATAATAGCCCTTCTTTGTTCTTCATCTAGCAATACATTTGGATCATCTTCTTTAAGAATATTGTCTAAATAATCCTTATGCTTTGTCATTTGCGAAAGAATAAAATCATTATTATGGGCATCAATTTTTATTTGAAGATTTTCATATATATCAAGTGCTCTTAGAGCTAAATTATAATTTAGTTTATTCTTTAAACAATATTCATTTAATAAACTATTTGATTTATAAGTCGAAAGGATTTTAAGATTATCAAAATATTTAGATAATTCATTTGAATAATATTTTCTAGAAATAAAAATATCATTCTTAATTAATTTATTATATTTATCTATAAATTCTTTTAATAACTTTTTTATTTTCATTAAAACACCCCACACTATTTGAAAAAAAATCCAATTATTAACTGTATTGTACATTACTTATAGTATTTTTTCAATAAACTCTGGTCTCTTATAGTTAAAATAAAAAAAGTATAAACCTAATTTTAGATTTATACCCGTAGTATTGTTTAAATTGTGAATAAGTTTATTTTATTTTTTAATGTGTTTCAGTATATTTTTTAAAATTATTTAATATGGCTTGCCATCCATCCCTTTGTTGTTCAATAGTATGTGTTGGTTCTGCTTCAAA
>JBAYTA010000065.1:0-10102 GCA_041675865.1 Bacilli bacterium
TAAAAAGCTAGTTTATGTATCATGTAATCCATCTACTCTAGCAAAGAATGTTAATCATTTACAAAAAGCATATGATACTAAATTCGTAGTTCCAGTAGATATGTTTCCAAATACTCCTCACGTGGAGTGCATCGTATTGCTTGAAAGAAGATAGGTTTTTTATTGAACTTTGTTGAACAGTATTGAACCTAAAAACTCATATTTTTATATTAAAAACATAAAAGGTTAGAAATTTTACTAAAGTTTAGTAATTCTAACCTCATTTTTTATTTTATATTAGAAATTTAATAAGGTGGTGGTATTAGGGAACATATTAACAATAGTGGTAAATGTTGAACCGTATAACATATACTATACAAGATAGTGTTAGGGAACATAAAATTAAATACTTCCTAAAATATGGTAGTATTTATAAAAGAATTATGTTATACTTTTGTTAGAGTGATAACTCTATAAATTGTAAGTTATTCAAGTAAGAAAATAATAATATGCACTTTAATAATAATATGTGTCCAAAAAATTGGGGTAGGTAGATTGTTATATTACTAGGAAGGAATGAATATGAAAAAAAATTTATTTATTTTATTAATCTCACTTTTTGTCATTATTCTTGCATCTTGTAATAGAATAAAAGAATATGATGGAAAAGAAATAGTAAAACTTTCTTATCACACCATAGATTTTAATGGCGATTATCGAAGTAATATGGTATTAGATTTTGTAAATAATCAATATTTAAAAAATAGCTATTTACCTAGTCAAGAACATGAACCATTACTTGAAGTGAAAAGAACTTTTACTGAGGAAGAAGAAAAAGTTTTTATAAATGGTTGTTATAATATGGGGCTATTCAATTTAAAAGATAAATATGAAAAAGATTGGATTATCGATGGTGGTTCCTGGAGTATCTCAATTGAATACATTGATGGTTCATCAAAAATATCCATTGGAATAAATGATGGACCAAGTGAAACTTTTAACAATTGTTCAACATTTTTTTATGATTTATGTGGTGAGGAAGTACTAGGTACTCTTCCAAAGTTTTATCTTCATCCTCCTATAGTATCTTATGCATTTGGCTATGATATTGGTGAATATGGTACTGGGGGGGATAATTCCATAGCTATGGTTGGTGAAGTAAATTATAAATGGAATAAGAGTGAATCCATTGATACCAATAAGAATCTTTACTTGATTAATGAATCCTATTCTAAAAAAAATAAATTTTTACCGAATAATAAATATCAATTCTTTTTATCTACAACAAATTATCATTCGAAGGAAAGGTTTACTAAAATAGTAATTAAAAATTATGATTACAATCAAGAACTCACCAACGAAAAAATAGTATATGAAGGATCATGGTTTATACAAATAGAAATTGAACTAGAGATGAATAAAATATATTTTTATAAAATTGAATTTCGAGATGGAGATTTTTTCGAACGTACTTTTAATACAAAATGTTTAGATAGCAAAATATTATATGGTCAATATCATTATAGTATCTATGAGGAAGGTCAATCAACCTTACAAATGAATGACGATGGTACATATGAATTATTCCAATTTGTATATTTTGATAGATCAAAAAATGTAAATGAAAGCATTAAAGGGCAGTATACTTTTGAAACAATAGATGAGAAAGAATTTCTATGTTTATATACTGAGGATGAAAAAAGAATTGTACTTGAATACTATACAAATACTTTTGTTATTAATTCAGATTTATCAACATTTAATCTTACAAGTTATCATTTAGAAGATAAGCCAGGGCCCATGAATGGTAAAGCATATTTTTCCTTTTGGAAATGACTGTTTTGCTAATTGTGGAATTGCACGATTGCTTAACAAATTCCAATTTAACGAACAAAGTCAATTCTTTAATTTATGAGAGAAGTCAAATTTAACTGTTTAGTAGACAAAAGAAATAGGTGAAATTTTATGTTAAAATTATTAGAATTTCTTAATAAATTAGAGAAATGTAATATTTATTATCGGTTGAATAAAATACGTGAAAGTATTTTAGTGGAAATAACCGTACCTGGTGAAAGATGGGAAGTTGAGTTTTTTGAAGATGGTAAAGTTGAAATTGAAAAATTTATTAGTGATGGCCAAATTAAAGATGAAAGTGAAATAGCCCTACTTTTTAAAAACTTTTCTGATTAGAAAAATTATCAATATTTTTAATGATGAATCTATATATTCCAATATATAGGTGTATCATTGTGGAAATAATTAAATAATTAATTTATGTTTATACACTACACTCAGTGATGTGTTGCGTGATATTATTAAACCTTATATTACTACACAATATTTAGGTTATAAAACAAAGCGATTAGCGTTGTGCTCGCAAGTATAATTAGGAAATATATTCCCTTATACAGCCCTAAGTCGAAAGTAGGTAAGTAACAGAAAATATGTTACTAACATACATTATTCGATAAAAAATCAAGCAATAAGGGGCACACCACGCATGTGGAATGTGTTGTTCTTCTAGAGCGAAGATAAAATTTTTAAATTTTATAAATTGTATTAAGGTTAGAAAATTTTTATTTTAACCTTTTTTTACTTGATAAAAAGTTATTCAAGTATAGTTTAGATTTTAAATTTTTGTTGCAAAAATGTTACTTATATTAGAATAGTTATTTTTAAACAAATAAAAGGAAAAGTAAAAAACGGGAAAGAGTTTATATTTTCAATTGATGAGAATGAACATAGTTTTTATATTTCGTGGTCAGTTTCTACAGATTCTAAAAACACTTATAGATCTTCAGAATTACTAAAATTTGATAAATCTAGCTTAGATATAAAAATTAGGATTAAAAATAGTTATTCTTTTAAAAAAGGATCTAATTTTGAAATAGTGATTGTTGAATAGTTTGCTTAAACCAGTAGGTAAATAATTATATTAATCTAATATTATAGGGGGATGAAAAAATGGAATTAAATAAAATTAAATATAAAATTAAGATTGTTAAAGGTGATATAACAAAGATTGAAGCAGATGCGATTGTAAATGATGCAAATAGTAGTTTGCTTGGAGGCAGTGGAGTAGATGGTACTATTCATAAAGCTGGTGGAATTGAAATACTTAATGAATGCATAAAAATCAGAAATAAACAAGGTGGATGTAAGACTGGTGAAGCTGTAATTACTACTGCAGGTAAACTTAAAGCTAAATATGTAATACATACTGTAGGTCCAATTTGGGAAGGTGGTTTATATCGTGAAGCTGAGCTTTTAGGAAATTCCTATAAAAACAGTTTGAAACTTGCGCTTGAACATAATGTTACCTCGATAGCATTTCCAAGCATAAGTACTGGAGTTTATGGTTTTCCTAAAATGGAAGCTACAGAGATAGCGCTAACTGAAGTAGTAAAGTTTTTGGATAACAATAACACAATTACGGATGTTTATTTTGTATGTTTTGATGATGAAACTTATAAAATATTTATACAAATTTTAAAAAAATAGATAATTAATAAATTTACAGGCTATGTTGAGCCTGTTTTTTATATCTATTTTCCTTGTTCTTTATTTCGGTGCTTAAAGGACATAAAATGTTACAATAAATGCTATAATATGTTTATATATTATATAATTAATAAAATTTAATAGTAAAAATAGGAGGACTTTTTGTGTTAAAAATTGAGTTTTTTCACGACGTAATATGTAGCTTTTGTTTCCCAATGTCTGCAAGGATGCGTCGTATAGCAAATAAATATAATAATATAGAAATAATTCATCGATCATTTGCTTTAGGGTGGGATCCTAAAGATTTCATAAATTCATTTGGATCACGTGAAGCAGTAAAACCAGAAGTTTTAAATCACTGGATACATGCTAATAAGAATGATGATGAACATCGTTTCAATATTGAGGGAATGAAAAAAACTGATTTCAATTTCCCGATTTCAAAACCAGGTCTAATTGCTGCAAAAGCTGCAGGAATTGTTGGTGGAGATTCGATGTACTGGGATGTTTTTGATAGAATCCAAAATAAGTTATTTGTAGAGAATAAAAACATTGAAGATAATTCTGTTTTAGAAGAAGCGGTAAAAGAAACTGATATTTCTTTTAAAGACTGGCAAGTGCAATTTGAGAAAAAGGAAACTGAAGGAGCGGTTTTAAAAGACTTTGAGATTGTAAGATCATATGGAGTGAATAGTGCACCAACACTGGTTATTAATAATAAATATGCGATTAGTGGAGCACAACCTGAAGATGTTATTATTGACGCTCTAACGAGGATATCAAAAGAAGAAGGTGTACCATTAAATAAGTTACAAACAATTCAGTTTAGTGATGAATCAGGAACTTGTTCAATTATTGATGGTAAATGGAATTGTGATTAATTAAATTTTGTTGTATAATAAAGTAAAGTTTGGGACAAGTTTTAATCCCTATATTAAAATGAGGGGTTAATCCCTCGTTTTATTTTTAAAAGTAAAAAATATTATAATAACAAAATTATTAGTTATAATAAAATTATTAGGCAGTAATATAATAGTTTAATTAAAAACATTTGTATAGGAGTTGGTTATGACCAAATTAAATCAAAGTATAATAGGAAAAGATTATGTAATTGTGATTGGTGGAATTAATATTGATATTATTGGTTTTCCTAATTCAAATTTAACTCTTAATGATTCTAACCCAGGAAAAATTAAAATGTCCTTAGGTGGTGTAGGGAGGAATATTGCGGAAAATATTGTAAGATTAGGTGTTCCTACAAAACTTATTAGCGCAATTGGTAATGATGATTATGGTAAATTAGTAATTGATTCTTCTAAAAAGTTAGGTATTGATATAAATGATACTTTCGTGTTAGATGGAGAGTCTACATCAATCTATCTTGCTGTTTTAAATGAACATGGAGATATGAATGTTGCAATATCAGATATGGGTATTATTGATAAGATAACTATTGATTTTATCAAAAGTAAAAACGAAATTATTAAAAACTCCAAAGCATGTGTTTTAGATACAAATATTCCAAGAGATGTATTTGAGTATATTCTTAATACTAATACAGATGTTGATTTCTTTTTAGATACAGTATCTACAAAGAAAGCCATAAAAGTTAAAGATTTGCTCGGTTATTTTCATACAATCAAACCAAATAAAATTGAAGCTGAAGTATTATCGGGAATAAGTATAAATAATGAAGAAGATTTAAAGAAATGCTCAGATTACTTTTTAAGTTTAGGTGTTAAGAGAGTATTTATTAGTCTTGGAGCAGATGGATTATATTATAATGATGGTGTTAATAATAAATATCTAAAAGCACATAAAATTAATGTCGTGAATGCAACTGGAGCAGGAGATGCTTTTATAGGTGCTTTAGTATATTGTTATTATAATAATTTTGATATTGATTATAGCGCAAGGTTTGCAATGGCGGCATCGGTGCTTGCATTAAAACATGAAGATACTATAAATCCTAATATGTCATCTGAAAATGTAAAAGGAATAATACAGTAATAAAGGAGGTTTTATATTGTATAAAGAATATTTAGATATTAATCCGGAGGTTCTAAAAGCTTTAGAATCTAATAAACCAGTTGTTGCTCTTGAGTCTACAATTATTTCTCATGGAATGCCATATCCAAAAAATGTAGAAACTGCATTAGAGGTAGAAAAAATTGTTAGAGATAATGGAGCTGTTCCAGCAACAATAGCTATTCTTGGTGGGAAATTAAAAGTTGGTCTAACTAGAGATGAAATAGAATATTTAGGGAAAACTAGCGGAGTTGTGAAAACTAGCAGAAGAGATATTCCGTTTATTGTTGCAAAGAAATTAGATGGTGCAACTACAGTTGCAACTACTATGATTATTGCTAATCTAGCAGGTATTAAAGTATTTGCTACTGGAGGAATTGGTGGAGTGCATAGAGGTGCTCAAACTACATTTGATATTTCTGCAGATCTCCAAGAATTAGCACATACAAATGTTGCTGTTGTGTGTGCAGGAGCTAAATCAATCCTTGATATTGGTTTAACTTTAGAATATTTAGAAACACAAGGTGTACCTGTTGTAGGCTTTAAAACTGATGAGCTTCCTGCTTTTTATACTAGAAAAAGTGGATTCGGTGTCGATTATAGAGTTGAAACTGCTGAAGAGTTAGCTAAAGCAATTAAAGCTAAGTGGGATTTAAACTTAAAAGGTGGTTTAGTAGTTGCAAATCCAATTCCTGAAGAATACCAAATGGATTATGATGCTATAACTAATGCAATTAATCAAGCTATTAAAGAAGCTGATGAAAAAAGAATTCATGGTAAGGAAAGTACACCATTCTTACTAGCGAAAGTAAAAGAAATTACTGGTGGTGAAAGTTTAGAATCAAATATTCAATTAGTTTACAACAATGCAAAAGTTGGTGCAGAGCTGTCTGTTGAGTTATCTAAACTTGGAAAATAAAAGGATTTAAAAAGAAACGATTTAAGATTTTAAGAATGTATTTCAAAAATACATTCTTTTTTTAATTTTTAATAATATTTTTCAAACTATAATTATATAATTTATAGGGATAATATAAAATTTAAGTAGATTGTATTGAAAAAACATTTGTAGACAAATTTTAAAAAAAAATTTAATTATTTGCTATATAAATTTAATAAAAAACAATTAATTTACCCAACAAAAATAATATTTAATTGAATTATTTATAAATAATTGACTAGGATTAGTAATTTAATATATCATACATAATGTATATATGAAAGTTACTTTTAGGGGGTATTCTGTGAAACTTATTAATAATCTAAAAACAAAAATTAATAACTTAAAAGAAAAGTTAGAAAGTAAAAATACAATAAAATATTCATTAAAAACTTTAAAAGTTATCTTTATTGTTTTCGCATTCTACATGTTGTTTTTCACAATAATAACAATTAAAAATGTAAACAATCAAAGCAAAGAAGTGTTTGGTTATAAATTATACTTGGTAAAAAGTAACTCAATGGTACCAGAATTTGAAGCCGGAGATTTAATTTTTATAAAGAAGATAGATCCTATTTTATTAAAAGAAGGAGACATAATAACTTATTATTCCAATGATCCAAATCAAACTATTGTAACCCATCAACTAAAACAAATTGCTAATGAAGATGGTAAAGTCTATTTTATTACTCAAGGAATAAATGTTGATCAAGCAGATCCATTTCCGGTTGAGGATGTAAATGTAATTGGAATTTATAAGTTTAATGTACCCAAAGCTGGTGCTTTATTGAACTTTATAAAAAAACCTATAGGATATATCCTTTTTATTTTTGTTCCAATCCTTTTGATATTCTTATCTAATGTTTATAAAGTAATAAAAGTATCAAGACAGTATAAGAAAAGCAAAGAAATGGAAATAATCCAAAAGGATAAATTATTAGAACTTGAGCGTAAGAAGAACGAACAAATGTTAGAAGAACTAGCTCGCTTAAAATCTAATTTAAATGTTGGTAATAACAGTTAAACTGCTGCTATTATATAAATTTTTTGCCTCGTGAGTTGGCAAATAAAAAAATAAACTCAAGAATAAATTATTTAGAAAGGTGAAAAAAATGAAAAAAACTTTACTTACAGCAATTCTAATGAGTATTTTTAGTCTTGCTATGTTACTAGGATCAACATTTGCTTGGTTTAGTGAAACAATTACAGTTGAAAACAACGTAATCAAAACTGGTAAATTTGATCTTGAAGCACAATTTAAAGGCACAGGAGCAACTTGGTATCAACTAACAAGTGACCAAGGTGTATTATTTGAGACAGATAATGCAAAACCTGGTGACACTGCTGAAAGACATCTTAAATTAACTAACAAAGGTACTTTAGATATGAAAGTATACTTCGAAATTATTGATGAAGTGGCTATATCTGATTACATGAAAGCAAATTTATTATTACACTTTACATACAAAAATCAAACATTTACTTTAAATTATCAACAACTTCAAAGTTATAGTAATGACTTCTACTTTGTTCTTCCTGGAATGAATACTTCTGAAGTACTAAGTAATGCAACTGAACAAATAAAAGTTGTTTGGGAATTAAACCCAGCAATGACTGTAGCAGATGGAGCTGGTCAAACAATTATGTTTACATTAAAACTAAAAGCTATTCAAGCTGATAGAACAGTTGCTGATTTTAATTAATAAAATAATTTTAATTAATAATAAGCACTGTGAAAAGCCATTTTATTATTTTTAATAAATGGCTTTTTTTAAATTTTATATTTAAATTTCAAATTTTCATAAGTTTTATTTGGAATATTTTTGAATCAATACAATTAGTGAAAAAAAGGAATAATAATTATTGCAATTACATTTAAAAATGTATATAATAATTTGAATAAAAAATCATAAAAGGAAATAAAATATGGATTCTTGGCGAGATTTGAAAGTGAATAATTTAGATGAAGCGAAAGTTGTAATTGCAAGTGTTGCTTATGATTTATCTGCTTCTGTGGGACTTGGTGCATCTACTGCTCCAAAAAAACTTAGGGAACTCTCATACCACCTTCCAGCTGCTACAAAAGATGGCAAAAGTATAAAAGATTTAAAAATTTATGATTTATTAGATCTTGCAGATAATGAAAGTGGTTTAAGTGGTTTATATGAAAAAGCAGCTGATGTTTTTAAATTAGGAAAGTTTCCTATATTTATTGGTGGGGATCATTCAGTATCGATTCCCTTGCAAACAGCATTTTATTATTATGCGAAAAGTTTGGGTAAAATACCTGCAATAATTCATATAGATGCCCATCCTGATTTTTGTGATATATATGATGGATCAAAGTTTTCTCATGCTTGTACAAACTTTAGAGCATATGAAGAAGGTTATAAATTAGAAGATATTGTACTAATTGGGATTAGGGGATATGAGGAACAAGAAATTGAATTATTCTCAAAACACCCTGAACTAAGTATTATTAATGCTTCGATGATTAATGAAGATAATTTTAATGTTTTAGAATTATTGAAGAATAAACTTGATGATAAATATTTAATTTATTTATCTTTTGATATTGATGCAATTGATCCGTCATTTGCACCGGGTACTGGAACACCTGAGACTTTCGGTCTTACTCCTACTTATGTAAATAAACTAATAAATAATATAATTAGTACATTACCAGTTGGAGCATGGGATATTGTTGAGATTTCTCCAGCGCTTGATATTAATGATATTACTAGTTGGACAGCCCTAAAAATTATGTATGAGGTATTTTATACTTTAAACAATAAATTAAAATAAAATATTTATTATAAGGAGAAATGAATGAACCATGTTATGTTAGATTGCTATGGAGCAAATACTACTTTACTAGAAAATTTAAAATATATAAATAAGGTTATGAACGAAATACCATATGTACTTGGTATTACTCCAGTAAACCCTCCAACATTAATCCCATATTATTATGGAAAAGTAAAAGAGGATGATGGTGTTAGTGCGTTTGTTATTTTAGAAGGGGGACACCTTACAATTCATACATTCCCACATCGTAAAGCATATTTTTTAGATATTTATGCTGCAAAAGATATTGATAGTGATAAGATTGTAGAATATTTAAAAGAAAACCTACCATATAATCAAGATACATCTATCACAAATGATCGTGATAGAAATGTAGAAGTCTTTGATACAGAGTCAAAATACCATCCAGGAGATGATTTTGGACCACATGTATTAGCTGAGATAGCAGCAGATAAAGATACTACTATGGAAGATATATATGACTTTTTAGAACATTTAGTTTCTACAATTGGTATGACACCTATTATTAGACCATATGTCCTAAAGAGTAAAATTAAAAACCACAGATATATATCAGGTATAACAATGATTGCGGAAAGTCATATTTCCTTACATTTTGATAAAGTAAATAAAGTGATCTATGCAGATATATTTTCTTGTACATCCTTTGACTTTTCTATGGTCATTGATATATTTAAAGCGTTTGGGAAAGTATTTTCATACGAAGTGGTTGCAAGAGGAACAAAGCATTATTCAATTATTGCCAATAATAAAGAAGATTTTGAAAGAGTTGCAAGCGATATTTGGAAGAAAAACATTGAAAGCTAGTTAGCTATTCTTAGCTAA
>JBAYTA010000066.1:0-9986 GCA_041675865.1 Bacilli bacterium
AATATTGTTTATGAACTAGTTGGTGGTAGTGGAAGTCCTGCAGTTGTTGGTGATAAGGCAATAAAAAATATTTTTGCACTTGTTAGGGAAGTGTATGAAAATATTAAAGATAAATACAATGTATGTTTTGTCCAAATGGGATTATCAGGTTTTGGTGTTTTAGAAAATGTAAGTTTACTAGAAGATGAATTAAAAGATATACTTGGTGTTGATGTAAGTATTGATAGTGATACTAATTTAGGATTATATTCGATTGTGGAAGACAAGTACAATGAGGGTATTTTAATTATCTCTGGGACAGGTAGTGCTGTTGTTGGGATGAAGGATGATAATATTTTACTTCATGGTGGATATGGCGTTTTATTAACTGAAACAGGGTCTTCTTATGTTGCGGTAAAATCATTGATTGTAAGTATTATAAATCAATATGAAGAATCTATGACTTACTCAAAACTTGGTTTGGAGTTCTTGGATTTGATTGAAGCTAAGAGTGTTGGTGATTTCCGTAAATTCATGTATAGAAAGACTAAGGATGAAATTGCTAATTATTCTAAGTTTATCTCTAGAAAAGCGCTCGAAGGAGATGTTGATGCAATCAACATTCTTAAGAAAAGTGCTAGAGCCCTAGCTAGTTCTGTTAAAAGACTACATAGAAATTTAAAACTTACTCCAAATTATGTTTTAGGTTTTGTTGGTGGATTTATTCAAAAAGCACCAATTGTGAAAGAAGAACTACTTTTAATATTGAAGGAAGAAAATATTTTACCAAAACTGTATAAAGAAAGTGATGATCCTGTTTTTGGAGCATTTTATATGGCAAAAAGAAAGGGGAAAATATGATTGCAATTGGCTTGATGAGTGGCACTTCCTTAGATGGTGTTGATGCTGCTTTAGTTGAGATTAAAGATGATAAATTTGAATTATTAAAATTTATTACACATGTATATGATAATAGTTTCAAGACGAAGTTGATGAGAAATCTTCATGATAGTAGTGCTAAGTTAAGCGAAATCTGCAGTTTGAATTTTGAACTTGGTTATAAATTTCTTGATGCTATTAATAAATTATTAGAAAACACTAAATACAGTTATGATGATATTTGCTTTGTTGCAAGTCATGGGCAAACAATCTTTCATAATCCCAACCAAATAGGAAGCAATATTCCTAGTACATTACAAATAGGAGAAAGTAGCGTTATAACTTATCATACGAATATTCAAGTTATCTCTGATTTTAGAGTTATGGATATAGTTGCAGGTGGGCAAGGAGCTCCACTTGTACCTATGAGTGAATATATGATATATAAGGATGAGGCGAAAAATGTTGTTCTTCAAAATATAGGTGGTATTGGTAATTTAACTTATCTACCTAAAGGTGGAGATATTGATGATGTTAAAGCATTTGATACTGGACCTGGTAATGCTATGATAGATTATTTTGTAAATAGATATTTTGGGCTTCCGTTTGATGATGGTGGTAAAATTGCATTAAATGGAAGAGTAATACCAAACTTATTTGAGTATTTAAAGCAGGATAGTTTTATCCAAAGTTCACCACCAAAATCTACTGGTAGAGAACTTTATACAAAAGAGTTTATGGAAGGCTTGGTAAAAAGGTTTGCTTTAGATGATGAGAAAAAAGAAGATGTAGTTACTACAATAACCGAATTTACTGCTTATTCTATTTGTTTGAATTATCAAAAATTTTTAGGCCCTATAGATTTAGTGATTGTAAATGGTGGTGGAAGCCACAATAAATATATTATTAAAAGATTAAAAGAAATCTTAAATGTAAAAGTTATTACTGGTGATGAATATGGGATTCCTAGTGATGCGAAAGAAGCAATTGCCTTTGTAGTGCTTGGATACTTAACTCTAACTAATAGAGCAGGAAATGTGAAAAGTGCAACTGGAGCGAAAAAAAGCGTCGTTTTAGGCAAAATTACCCCGAAAGGAAATATAAACAATGAAAGTTAATTTAAATAAAATTGGGACCGAACAAAGGAATCAAAATACATTAGATATAGATGTTGTATCAACCGAAGAAATATTAGTTAAGATTAATAATGAGGATAAAACTGTTGCGTATGCAGTTGAAAAAGTTATTCCTAATATTACAAAATTAGTTGATAAAGTTGTTGAAGCATTTTATAAAGATGGTAGATTAATTTATATTGGTGCTGGTACTAGCGGAAGAATCGGTATTATTGATGCTGTTGAATGTAGACCTACATTTGGTGTTAGTGATGATATGGTTCAGTGTTTAATGGCTGGTGGAGATTTAGCGTTTAAGTCAGCTGTTGAAGGTGCTGAAGATAATCGTGAACTTGCAGTTAGTGATTTAAAAAATATTAATTTAACTGAAAATGATGTTGTTATCGGAATAGCTGCTAGCGGAAGAACACCTTATGTACTTGGTGGAATTGAATATGCGAAAGAAGTTGGAGCAACTACTGGTTGTATAACTACTGCCGCTAATTCAGTTTTAGAATCTTTAGTTGATTATCCTGTATGTGCTGTAACTGGAAGTGAAGCATTAACTGGATCGACTAGAATGAAATCAGGAACAGCACAAAAATTTATTTGTAATATGATTTCTACTGCATCAATGATAAAAATGGGTAAAGTTTATTCTAATCTAATGATTGATGTACAAGCTACTAATGAAAAATTAGTAAGTAGAGCAAGAAGCGTTGTAATGCAAATTACTGATGTTTCTGAAGAAGTTGCACAGGCAGCTATAGATAAATTTGGTGGTGTAAAACCAGCAATATTAGCAACTTTAGGTGAAATTGAAGATGTAAATAAAGTTAAAGATTTATTATCTAAGACAAAAGGACACCTAAGAAATGCTTTAAAATTGGTAAACAAATGATTAAACATATTGAACTTGAAAATCATGAAGGTAAAACCTTAAGAGGTTACTTACATTTACCTACAAACTTTAATGGTACTATTGTAGTTTTCTATCATGGTTTCACAGGTAATAAAACAGAACATGGAGGACATTTTAGAGATTTCTCAAGATTACTAGAAAAAGGCGGAAGTGGTAGTTTGAGAATGGACTTCAGTGGTAATGGCGAGTCAGATGGTAGTTTTAATGACTTTACTATGGATACAATGGTAAAGGAAGCCGAGTTATTAATTGACTATGCCCTAAAGGTTGAAGGTCTAAAAAGTCTAGTTCTTCTAGGATTTAGTATGGGTGGAGCACTTGCTGCTTATATTGCAGGGAAAAGAGAAGCTGATATTGATAAATTAATTCTTTGGTCTCCTGCAAAGGATATTCTAAATATGATTAAAACAAGATATGAACATGCTGATAAATTACCTAATGGAGATGCTGATTTTGGTAATTATCCATTATCTTTAAAAATGTATAAATCAACTGATAATTATGATTTCCTAGAAGGAGTTAATAATTTCAAAAAAAATGTTTTAATTATTCATGGTAGAAAAGATTTAGCAGTAAATGTAGAAGCGGCATTTGTATATGAAAAATTATATAAGAACGCAAAAGTCCATATTATTGAAAGTGCGGGTCATGGATATGATAAGAGGATAGAAAAAGAAGAATTATTGAATGAATCATATAAATTTGTGAGAGGTTAATAAAATGAATATAGTTTGTTGTATAAAACAAGTGCCGGGAAGTTCTAATGTAGAGATCGATCCAGTTACTGGGAACTTGATTCGTGATGGTAAAAATACCAAAATGAATCCCTATGATCTTTACGGATTAGAAACAGCACTTAGATTTAAAGAGAAGGTAGGAGCTAAAATAACTACAATAACAATGGGTCCACCACCTGCAACGCAAGTATTAAACGAGTCACTTTGGATGGGTTGTGATGAAGCTTATCTTTTGACTGACCGTAAATTTGGTGGTGCTGATGTTGTAGCTACTGCATATACTTTAAGTCGTGGTATTAAAAGACAAGGAGAATTTGACTTGATTATCTGTGGAAAACAAACTACGGATGGTGATACAGCTCAAGTTGGACCTGAGATTGCGGAAAACTTACATATACCACATATTGCTTATGTAGATAATATTATAGAAATAAAAGAAAAATCTGTAGTTGTATCAGTTAGTATGGATACTACAACAGAAGTTTGGGAAATAGATTATCCTTGTTTAATTACAGTAGAAAAAGGAATCTTTACTCCTCGTCTTCCATCTTATAAAAGAGGAAAAGAAATAAGTAAGGATCAAATTAAAATACTTACATTTAAAGATCTAGATGATCAAGATGAATCTCATTATGGTGCTAAAGGATCTCCTACATCTGTGGAAAGAATGTTTCCACCAAAAAAAAATAATGATAAAGAGATCTGGGAAGAAGATAATAATGTTTTAGCTAAAAAGATGCTAGATAAAATGAAAGATATAAAGGTTATATAGGTGAGAAGATATGGCTAAAATAGTTGTTGATAATAAAAATGTAACTTTAGAAAAAGGTGAAAAAGCGCCTAGTATTTGTCCCTTTGGAGCAATCGAATGGGATGGAGAAAATGTAAGTATTAATAGTGCATGTAGATTATGTAAAATCTGTGTGCGTAAAGAGCCTGCAATATTTTCTTTTGAAGAAGATGTAGTTGAAGAAATAGATAAGAGTAAATGGATTGGAGTAAGTGTATTTATTGAACACCATGATGGAGTAATTCATCCTGTATCTTTAGAATTAATTGGTAAAGCTAAAGAACTAGCAGCAGTAATTAATCATCCAGTATATGCGATACTTTTTACTGATGATGTGAAAAAGTATCAAGATGAATTATTGGCTTATGGTGTAGATAAAGTTTATGTTTACGAAAATAGCTTATTAGAACAGTTTAATGTTGAGATATACACAAATATGATGGAAGATTTTGTGAAAAGGGTTATGCCAACTGTAATACTTTATGGAGGTACTTCTATTGGTAGAAGTTTTGCACCAAGAGTAGCAGCGAGATTTAAGACAGGTTTAACTGCCGACTGTACAATTCTTGATATGAAAGAAAATACAGACTTAGTTCAAAATCGTCCAGCATTTGGTGGAAATATTATGGCGGGTATTTTATGTGCTAATACTAGACCACAAATGGCTACTGTTAGATATAAGATATTTAAAATGCCTGAAAAAGTTAAACCACATGGTACTGTAGAAATGATGGATACTAAAGGACTTAGTTTTGCATCTTCAATGAGACTTCTTGAGGTTAAACAAAAACCTAAAGATATTGATATTAGTGAAGCTGAAACAATTGTTGCATGTGGAAGACCATTTAATTCACAAGAAAACTTGAAATTAGCTGAAGAACTTGCTGATTTACTTGGGGCACAACTTGCAGTAACAAGACCATTAGTAGAATCAGGTATTGCTAATCCGAAAAGACAAATTGGGTTAAGTGGAAGAACTGTTGCACCTAAATTATTAATTAACTTAGGAATCAGTGGTGCAGTACAGTTTACTGCAGGAATGACTGGTAGTGAAGTTGTGTTCTCAATTTGTGATGATAAAAACGCACCAATCTTTGATGTGTCACATTATGGATTAGTTGGAGATGTTTTTGAAATTTTACCAAAGTTGATTGAAGATATTAAATCTTTGAAAGGGTTAAATTGAGGTGAAACCTATGTATAAAAAAATTGATAACTTGGATTTAGAGTTTCTTAAATCTGTTACTTCTAGTGATAGAGTAATGGTTGGAGAAGAAATAAGTGAAGATTATGCAAAAGACGAACTTGGGACTGTGAAAAACTTTCCTGAAGTTGTTGTGAAAGTATTGAGTGCTACTGAAATATCAAAGATTATGAAGTATGCAAATGAAAAACTAATTCCAGTAACTGTTAGAGGTAGTGGTACTGGACTAGTTGGAGCATGTGTTGCACTTTATGGTGGAATAGTACTTGATACAACAAAAATGAATAGAATCCTTTCTTTAGATGAGGAGAATATGGTTCTAGAAGTAGAACCTGGTGTTCTATTAATGGATATTTATGCATATGTGGAACCGAAAGGATATTTCTATGCTCCTGACCCAGGTGAAAAGAGTGCAACTATTGGTGGTAATATTGCTACTAATGCAGGTGGTATGCGTGCAGTAAAATATGGTGTTACTAGAGATTGGGTATTATCACTTGAAGTTGTTTTACCAAATGGTGAAATTACTAGATTAGGTAGAAATGTTGTAAAAGACACAACTGGTTATTCTTTAAAGAATTTAGTGATAGGTAGCGAAGGTACTCTTGCTATAATTACTAAAGCATATTTAAAATTAATTAGTAAACCTACAAAAGCAATAAGCTTATTAGTTCCGTTTAAAACTTTAGAAGACGGAATTGAAAGAGTTCCAGAAATTATTAAGAGTAAAACAGAACCAACAGCTGTAGAGTTCTTTGGTAAAGAGACGATTAGTTTTGCGGAAACATTTCTAGGTAAGAGATTCCCTGATACTAATAATGTAGCTTACATATTACTTACTTTTGATGGAACGACTGATGAAGAGTTAAAATCAAAATATGAAAAAGCTGCAGATCTTTGTTTGAATGAGCTTGGAGCAATTGATGTATTAATAGTTGATACAGATGAAAGAAAAGAAGCTGTTTGGTCTGCAAGAGGAGCATTCTTAGAAGCTATTAAAGCTTCCACAACCCAAATGGATGAATGTGATGTTGTAGTTCCTCGCTCTGAAGTAAGTGACTATGTTAAATTTACATATGAATTAGCAAAAAAATATAATATGAGAATTCCAAGCTTTGGTCATGCTGGAGATGGAAACTTACATATTTATATTTGTAAAGACGATATGAGCGACGCTGACTTTGAAAAGAATTTAGATTTAATCTTTGATGAGATGTATCAAAAAGCTAAAGAAGTTGGTGGATTAGTATCTGGAGAACATGGAATTGGATATGCTAAGAAAAAGTATATGAATTTAGTTCTAGGAGAAGAACAAGTAAATCTAATGAAAGGTATTAAGGGAGTGTTTGATCCAAACAATATCTTAAACCCAGGTAAAATAGTTTACTAATAAGTATAATAGAAAGTTTACTTTAAATATATTAATAGAATATTTATAGAAAATAAGCCGAATTATCTACTAATGATGTAATAATTTGGCTTTATTTTTTCTATTGAAAAGATGATAAAATGTGCTATAATATATATGAAAAAGCTTTCATGCTTTTTAAATAATATTATTAAAGGAGAAATAATGAAACTTAAAAACTTTCTAATGATTATGTTTTTGTTATCGTTTGGGTTAATATTAGTTGCATGTAATTCTACAGAACCTACAATTATTGTAGATGCAGAATTTGATATTACTGTCGGCGATAAAGTTACATTAAATGCGGATGTAATTGGTTTGAAGGATTTTGAACTAACTTATACATCAGGGGATTCGAGTATTGCTAGCGTTTCAGATACTGGAGTTATTACAGCTCTTAAAGTGGGAAACACTACAATTACTATTGGTATAAAAGATAATGAAGAAGTTAAGACAGAATTTCCAGTTGTGGTAAAACACAAAGTTGCATTAAATGATTTTGCTCCTACTGCTATAGCTATTACTGGTCCAGCAGAATTAGGGCTAAATACTAGTGGTAAACTAAATGCTGCCATAACTCCTGCTGCTGCAAATAAAGGGTTAGCTTGGGTATCGGAAGATGCAGAAATAGTAACTGTGTTAAGCGATGGAACTATTCTTGCAAGAGGATATGGATCTGTTAAAATAACTGCTACTTCTACAATAGATGAAACAGTTAAAGGTGAACACACTGTAAAAGTTGTTGCAGAGGGAACTGATCAAGAAGTTGTTGATAGTGCTATTGAATATTTAATTGCTCAATTACCAGAATATGTTACTGAATCATTTGCATTCCCAATTCATCCAAATCCAGATGTTGTTGTTGAATGGAAGAATTTTGCTGGTCAAGTTAAAACACAATTTGATTTTGCTGCTATAAGAGACGGTAGTGAAAATGTTTCTGTTAATGTTACTTATAAAACAGCAGAAGCATCTCAAAATATCACTCTTAAATTAGTTATTGATTTAGAAAACAATCTGCATGCTAAACTTCCATATGCAGTTGCTGCTGTAAATGCATATATGGATGCTGTAGGAGAAAATATTACAGATGATCTAATGCTATATACAGATGTAGATGGTGTTAAGATTACTTGGGCTTCAGATAAGACTGGTGTTATTAAAAATGACGGAACATTTATTCGTCCTGATAATGATACAAATGTTAAATTAACTGCAAACTTTGGTCACTCTGGCGCATCTACATTAATTTCATATGATGTAGTTGCAGTTGGTTATAGTGATGAAGAAAAAGTAGATTATATTAAAGAAAACACATTAAAACCTTTTATGAACTTAGAGACTGCATCAAATGTTAGTTTACCAAAAGTTGATGAAAAATTTGGTGCAACTATAACTTGGGTTTCTAATAATTTAGATATTGCTAATCATGATGGTAGTTATGCTAACGTAGATTTAGAAGAAAATACACCTGTTATTTATACTGTTACAATTAATTATGATGTTGAAGGATTCGATTTTGAAGAGACTCTTGAAATTGAAATTACTTATACACCACTTAGTGATATAGGAAAAGCGGTAATTTTATTCTTACAAAGTGAATTCGAATTACCAGAACAAGTTGTATTTGGAAATTCTGATATTCCTGGTCAATTAACTGATCTTCCTACATCTCAAGGCGATGTAACAATCGAATGGTATGGTAAGGAAGGAGAATTTGATGAAGAGATGAATGTGTTAATTCCAAGAATTACATACACACCAACTGAGGTTTATGCAAAATTCTCTAAAGAAGGATTTACAAGTGCTATTATTGCATTTCCTATTAATATAGGTATTTTAACTGGATCTGATGATGAATTTGCATTTACTGAAAGAACTATTGCATATACTGGAGAGGCTCATAACCAAAAAGATGGTATGCCAGCTGAAGAAGGTGGAATTGGAACTGTGTATGCACTTGGGTTTGAATCATTCTACTTTAAGTCTACATTTGAAAGAACTCTTGGAGAAGAAGTTATTACTAAGACTTGGTATTTCTTCTTTGTTATGGAAAACTCTAAGGTTATTGCTACAGAACATTTAAAAGATGTTGAAGGTAAGAAATTTGTAGATAAGTCAAAAACTGATGCAATTATAGCTCCTAAATGGGGATCTGCTACAAGAATCTTTATTAATGGTACCGATGAAACTGTTTATGTTCATAAGGATGATGTTGTTGCATTAGGTGCACAAGCTGGTAGTGCTGCTTATTTACCATTTGTAATTGATGCAGAAGGTGAAGTAACTACTAAAACTACTCCTGCTATGGCATTTGCTCCAGAAGGGTTTACTGAATATGAAATTCCAGCTGGCGGTATGTTAGTATTACCTGGTTATATCCAAGCTGCATTAAATCCAAACTTACATACATTTGGCGAAATTTTAGGTACGAAGATAGATGTTGTTAAATTAACTGGTTGGGAAGAGTATGCAGCTCCTGCTCCAGCAGCTTAATTAAAACAAATCAATAAAAATAGAAAAAAGTGGCAAATTATATTTGTTGCTTTTTTCTTTTACCTATAGTATAATATAAGTCCATCAGCTGAAGTGGATCAAATAAATATAAATCTTTAAAATAAATTCACTTAGTTGTTGACTTATATATTTACATTTGATATAATAACTAAGGCTTCAAATAGAGGGCTTTTATTTTGACTAAATTTGTTTTAATTGTTGTATAAAAATCAAAAAATAATTAAAAATAGTTGTTGACATGAAAGTTAGTTTGTAGTATAATATATAAGGTTGCTCCAAAAAACCAGAGGTTATATAAGAGCGATAAATTATGTAAAAATAAGGTCTTTGAAAACTAAATAGAACAGGTGGAGCGGGATAAAACTTTTTATGAGAGTTTGATCCTGGCTCAGGATGAACGCTGGCGGCATGCCTAATACATGCAAGTCGAACGAG
>JBAYTA010000067.1:0-9969 GCA_041675865.1 Bacilli bacterium
CTCCTCGTATAATATTAGGATAAATTTCAGTTAGTATTCAATAGACTATAGTCAAACACTTAATTATCTATAAATTACTAATCAACCACACATCAACAATTAAAATAATACAACTAAAAATATATAAGCTATATATCAAACTAAACATCTAATTAGTTTTTCATATAACTTTTGCAAGGAAATCATCTGTGTAGCAAAGAAGTCTTAATCCTTTGGCAAAACCAAGCCTTTTCTGTAATAATATCTATAAAATAAAAAGTATATTATACTTGGAATTGTATAAGTGATTTGCGCTAATAAAGTATCAACTACTCCTCTATATTCAAATCCAGGTAGTATAATCCCACTCAGACAAGCAATTAAAAATAATATCAGTATGCTTTTATATAAGCCTACTGATTTTTCTTTCTTAAACTTATGTATTCCTATTAAGACAAGTAATAAGATCGTTAGAGTGATATCAAACCAAATTATTTTCCTGTAACCGATAAAATATCTTGTTAGTATCGTAAATGGTAATAACAAAGTTAAATAAAATGTTAAATTTAAAATTTTATTATTAATTGAAGATTTTTTATTGTTATCCATCTTTATAACGGCCTCCTAAAATATTGACATTTCTTCTTACATAAGTCCATATATTTTTTTGTTAAAGATATTTAACGTAAAACTGATTTGATATAAATTATATGTCATTTTTTATAATTTTTTCTACAATGGGGATATCTGCCTCTGCCCAGTCAACACTTTTTAAATCTTCTTTTTTCAACCATTTACTATTTAAGTGTTCTGTTAAATATATTTCTTCAGTATTTGCTTCACATAAATAAGCATGTAAAGTCAAATTAAAAGTCTTATATTCATGATTTACAGTCATAAAAAAGTTTTTTATAACTATATCTGTTTTTAACTCTTCCTTGATCTCTCTAATAAGTGCTTCTTCATTAGATTCACCTTTTTCAATTTTACCGCCGGGAAACTCCCATTTTTTCGCAAGTTCACCAAAATTGTTTCTTTGAGCTACTAAATACTTATTGTTGTGTTTTATAATTGCTGCCACAACTTCTATTTGTTTTTTCATTATGACCGTTAAATAAGTTTTGTTCTTAATACTTCATCAATAAATTTTTCTTCTGTAATATAATTTTGATTACTGAAATTATAGTTATATGAAATATTAGTTACACCATCGCTTAATATATCAATCGTTTTAATTTCATGTGAGTCATACACTCTAACCTCATCAACATAGTAACTATTCTCTTCTGATCTCTTTATATTTAATAAAGATTTTTCTAAATTTATCATAAATTTAATATTGTTATAAAAATCCGGAATTTCTTTAATATTACTAACTAATTGTCTTATTGTAATGCCGTTTTCGTTGTTTTGAATACTGACAGTCCCGATAAATATTCTTTCAGATCCAAAAATTTGATCATGTTTTATTTTATATTCATAATTTGAAGACGTTGATGTTTTAATTTCATAGGCTAAATCACCTATAATAAAATCATACTTAGAATAGATTCCGTTTTTATGCCAATATTTTGATAAATCTACACCGTATTTGGTAAAGGCTCTATAAATTATTGATAACTCTCCAAATAATCCCAAACCTTCAATTTTTTCTATTTCTTTAGTTTTATTAAATAGGTTTCTTATTAAATGAAAGAATTCGCTAAAACTCATAGTTTCTTGGTTTTCTATATATAATCTACAAAGACTTTGAAAAACATCAATTTCTTCAATAGAATAATCGCCATCATAATATAGCATGTTAAATAATCCCTCTTTAAAGTAAGGATCACCTTGTATAGCTTTTATCGACACGCCCATAACTAATCTTAAATGATCAGTCGAAACATCATTTATTTCTTTTTTTTCATCATGAGATTGGCGAGAAATGAAAACAATCTTTTTTTGATGAAGATAAAAGCCAGAATTTGAATCAACAGGTTCTATTAAATATATATAATCTTCATTAATATTTTCTCTTTTATTTAACTCATTGAATTTATTTAACATTATCTTCTCCTCGCTATTCTGCCTTCTTTAGGCATATAAACAGCAAACATGTATTGTCTATATTCTGTTTTTTCTTCTCTATTTATCATAGGAACTATATCAAAAATTTGAATAGTAATATTGTTATAGTCATTTATTGCTGATGCATCTCCTAAATATCTACTTTTCTCTATATCAATTGTGTCTAAACCTTGATGCAAGTTTGTTATTTCAAGTTTATCATTAAAAGATCTTTTTCTGTACTTTGAATCATCATTGAACATCGTTATAAAATCAATTTGGTCTGAATCTTTAACTTTGATAAACAAGTTTGATAATGGATCTAGATTAAAGATAGTATCAATTTTATTTAAAAATTCTTTAGCATCACCATAAGTTGTTGAATATATTTTAAAGTTTTTTTCTTCATCTCTCCTAGCTAAACTTATGTCGATAAAGTGGTTTTCTGAAATATAATCTCGTGTTAGATCATTATTTTTTTGGATAATTCTTTTATCAAAACTTCCTGATCTTTGTTTTCTCCACTTTTTGCCAAATCTATCATATATTACGTCTATAACGTTAGTTCGCGAGGGATTCATATCAACTTCAGTAAGATCCACATATATATCGTTTAATGTTAGAAGACCTTTTTCACAATCATAAAGTTGAGCCCAAAGATCATTCTCTATTTCATTTAAAGCGCTAAAATCCTCAGCAAGTTCTCTAACAGTAAAGATTCTCATTAAATCTTTTATTCCACCTCTATAACCTAACCATCTTGCTCTTTGTAAAGTAGTGTCAACATTACCTCCAGTTTTTGGCCTTCTAGTAAAATATGTTGTGACTAAATTTGGGAATGTAACACCTCTTTGCAGTAATTCACCCCCTATGAATATTTTAAATTGTTTATACTCCATAAGTTCTTGCGTGTCTTTTCCTTGGCTGTTTTGAAGAATTATATACAATTTTTCGAATATTTCTTTACCTATCAAATCTGAAAGTTTTTTTATAGAGTGCTCTTGTAATATATTCTTAGAAAAATATTTTTCATTGTATATTTCAGAAAAAATATTAACAAAGGTTCTTTTATCACCCTTATAATAATCTTCTAATATTTTAATTTCTTCTTCAATTCTTTCTTTTATATCTTCATGAACGTTAATGCTTGAACTCATATGTATAATCATATCGCTTTTGTTATTCTTATTTTTAGAATATCTAATTGCTGATGATATTAAAAAATGTAAGAAAGCCTTGTGTATGTCTATAGTATATTTATCATAATCATCACTAACTAATATAATATTTTCGTTTGTAAGATGAAATTCATCTGGACCATAATATTTATTACCTGGTTCTATCAATGTTGCTTTCTCAGGCAATAATTTGCTTATCTCAGGTTGAAATACAACAGCATATGGAGTTGCTGTTGTAGATAAATATAATGGGTTATTTAAAGTTTTTTTCATTTCTACAATATTTTTATAAGTTGAGGATTGGTTGTTATTCCTAAATTCTGTATTTAAGGTTGCTTGGTCACCTTCATCATCAATAATAAAAGCTTTTTTATTTAATTTTTCAAAATCTTGAATAAAATTATTTAAATTTTTAATTGTTTGATGGTTTTTGATAGTAACTATAAGTATTTTAACTCCTTCTTTTAATTTATTATGAAACAATCTCGCCTGTTCTTCTTTAAATTTGTTATCTATTGAATTAAATATTATAAGTTTATTTTCATCAGAATAATTATTATTTATAAATTCACTAAATGTATCTTTAAATCTATTTGCTGTTTGTAATAACAATGTATTATCATATCCGCCATAAACTATACCTAAGTCATAATCATTATCAAATAGTAATGCTGTTAACAATTCTAAGTTTGATGTTTTACCAGATTGGACTTTGCCGACTAATAATAAATTTTTATTTTCTTCTGTTAAACTTACCACTTGGTCGTAAATTTTATCTACATTTTTAGCAATTATTTCACTGGAATCGCTATATTTTGTCGTATGTTTATCAAAAACAGACTCATAAAATGCTCCATATTTTTTTGTGTAATTTGTTTTTTTATCTATTTGGTAAACTTTCATCTTTTGCATTTTATCAATCCGTTAAATTTTTAAGAATATTATTCATTTTAATTCTTATTGAATTTGATGTGATTAAATCATTATCATGTATAGTAGTTTTCTTGGCCTGTATTTCAGCAATAACAAATGACAATGCAAGTTTTTCTAGTACAACTTTGAAATCTCTTCTTGTGGAATAAGGTTTGAAAAAGTCATGATTTATATTTATATCAACTTCAATTTTTTTATTATCCTCGTTCTCTCTTAATGAAAGCCAATCAGCCGTTCCCCCATCTTCAATCCATTTTACTAAAAATTTGTATTCCAAATCTCTAGAGATTTTTATTGGTCCATAATTTCTTGGTTTACTTTCATCTTTAATTGGACTTTGTAAAATTTCTGAATCTTCTTCTTCTAATTGTCTTTTATAAATTTCAGTGTCATTTCCATTTTCAAACACAAGGGGTTCATGATCAAATTTGTTAAGTTTATCTATTGTTTTTGCAACATCTTCTTGAACGGCATCAGACTCTTCATCAGTGATATTCTCTTCTGCGCTTCTTTGTTTTGTAGACAATTTGGCTATCTCAATATATTCATTAATATTTGCTCGTAAATTCTCTATAAATGCCTCTTCTAGACCACCATCCCAGACAAAACCGTCTTTTGCCTGATTAACTTGAAAATCGTCCATATTTAGTTCGCCAAATAATTTTAATGATATTTGACTTTGTGCCTGTCCAAAGATACTGTAGGGTTTGTAGTTTTCACCTTCTCCGCCTAAAATCACTCTATTGTTTCTAAATAGAGCAAAGCCTGCTTTATCAAAGCCTCCAGGGTTTAATATTCCAACTTTACCATCAACATTATATTTTTTATCTTCAAATTCAAATGTGAAATTTACAATTTTTTCCCAAATTTTATCTCTAAACTGTAAAACTTTATAATCTTTAAAAAATAATTCTTCTCCATTAAAGATAATTTTAACATTTTTCTTTAAATCTCTTCTATACATACTACTTAAATGGCTTTTAATCTTGTTTTTAGTTCTTCGACTCTTTATACTTTTTGTCAGTTGTTTAATTTTTATTACTGTCCCATGTTTTGTTTTATCAGTTTTAAATTTTTGAATTTCTACTTCATTTAAATCATGCTCATCCATATAAGGAATGTCAACTTCAGCAAAATATTCAACTTCACTGTTCAGCTGAGTACTTCTTACGCTCCAAACATCACCAAACCAACTGGCTGCTGTTTTCAGACCCATTCCAAACTCGTTCCTACCGTTTAAATTTTCGGGCTTTGCGCCTAAAAGTATCGCTCGCCTAAAATCTTCTATTTCCATTCCATAAGCGTCGTCTTCAATTGTTAGTTCATTTAAATCATCATCATAATCAATCTTGATAGTTGTTGATTTAATATTATAAAAATTTAAAGTTCGTTCCATTCCAAAAAACGATGCAGTTGAGTTATCAACAAACTCAGCAATTGCATAATACGGCTTATAATTGAGTCTAGAAAAAAGTCGATAAATGCTAACTTTTGGCCTAATATCCAATCTTTCTTTTGAAAACTTTGTCATTTTAATTCCTCCTATTTTCTATCTATAACTGAACTATAATTTATTAAAAACTTTTCGAAATTGTTATCATCAATTACCCAGACTTTACGATTCATGTTTATTGAATCAACATAACCTTCTTTATACGCCATTAAAAGAGTATTTAGAAAAACATAACAAGATCTATTCGTTTTATGTTCTGTGTATCTTCCTGGATCCCAAAAAATAAACAACGGATTATTGTCAAAATTATAATATCCTACAAAGAAGAAATAAACATTCTTATCAGAAGGCGAAAATAATTCCGGATTATCAATTGAAAAGTTTTGTACTTGTATTCTTTTTATATGAGGTTTTTTAGACCATCCAGAATGGGCAACGTTTCTAATTAAAAAGTATATTTCTATTGTTTTGCCATTTTTATAAGTTTTTAAATATTTAATGGCACCTTCATCTTTAAATTCAAGTACTTTAAATCCATTCTTTGTAATCATTTCAATAAAAAATAAAGATAAGTCCTTTGGCTTAAACTTTTTGTCAGAAGCTTTGATAATTTCAAAATTTTTATTAATATTTAAAATAGGCATATCAGACTCCTTGTTCTAATAAATTATCTAAAATTACTTTTACAACATCAACACTAACTGTGTTTCCTAACTGTTTATAGGACTCTGAAGCACTTTCGCCAAGTTTAATTTTCTTAAACCCAAACAATTTTTTTATTTCTTCAGGAGTTATATATCGCCTTTCCCAACCAATTATGGGAGTTTGGTTTATAGCTACAAATGTTGGAAAATAATCTGGCTTTTTTATTCTTATTCCAGAAGGTCTAAATTGAATGATACCATCAAAAACAGACTCAATTGAAGTTTTGGCATTCCATTCTAATTTTCTAAATGACGCTGGAAATTGTTTTAAACCATTATGTTTTTCATACCACTTGTTTATTTCAATTTTGTTTTTTTCATAAAAATCCAAGTTTTTATTAATTAATTTTTGTTTCCATTCTAACTCTGACGTCTGAAGTTTTTTATTGAAAATTACATCTAACCATATGGGTGACATTAAAGGGCCTTCAATTGATTTATTTAACTCTTCCCAAATCTCTAAGGCCTCCAAACGTTCTTGAGGTATTATAATATCTTTTGTTTTATGTAAATATTTTTTAATTTCTTTTTTATTCTTCATTTCTACTTCTGATTGCCTAACAAAGTTGGTTTCAATGTCTTTTTTTATTGTTTTAATATTTGATTCATTTTTCTTCTTATCTAATATTCCATAGATAAAAATTCTTTCTCTCATTTGAGGTATTTTTTTATTTTTAAGTCTGTGTGGACTTAATATAGAGTACTCAAAAGCATAATCAAGTTTGTCTAAAGTATCTTCAATAATTTTAAATGTTTTTATATTATCTTTAGACTTATGCCCAAGAAGATTTCTAACATTCTCTAATAAAAAATATTTTGGTTTATGCTTTTTTAAAATTTCCTTTATGCTATAAAATAATGTTCCTCTTGTTTGATCTTGAAAACCTTCCTGATTTCCGGCTTTTGAAAAAGCCTGACAGGGAAATCCAGCTAATAAAAAATCCAACTTTTTCTTTACTATAATATCATCAAGTTCCCTTATAACTTTTG
This sequence comes from Bacilli bacterium, assembly GCA_041675865.1. Lineage (GTDB taxonomy): Bacteria > Bacillota_I > Bacilli_A > ML615J-28 > CAG-698 > DUVT01. The sequence continues at coordinate 7,287 of JBAYTA010000067.1, forward strand.
GATCCGTTATGTCGCCTAAAGGCTCAATATTAAATGTTTTTTCATAAACTTCTGCAGCAAATTTATCAATTTCAACTGCAGCTATACATTCACTTTTAGAATTGTGTTCCAATACCGCTTCATGAAAACCGCCTATACCCGCGAATAAATCTAAGAATCTTAAAGTCATTTCTTTCTAATCCCTTTCATCTATCTAAAAAAATATGTTTTCTATGATATTTTAAATACTGATTATTTTTATAATCTTTTGGTAATTCATTAACATGATCACTTAATAAAATTCTTACTTCCTTTTTATGATTTGAAACTATAATTTTTCCTTCATCATCAAATGTTATATGTCCTAAATCAAATAGCTTATCATGGTTTGGACATAATAATAATCCATTTTTGTAGTCTGAAGCCTCATAACTTCTACATTTACTATATGGCTTTATATGGCTAGCTATAATGTATTCTTTACCTTTTGCTTTACACAACATACAATTTTCTCCAAAATTATTTATCAAACTTTCTCTAAAGGCTCCTTGCTTTAATCTTATTTTGCTCATATATTCTCTATATAAAGCACCATCATTATCTACTGTAACAAACTTCTCGGCGTCTTCGCGATCTAAAGTTTTATTATATTCTTTCACTTCTTTTTCAGTTATAAATTCTTTTTTAGTAAAGACGGCTGATCGGCCATCTTCTGAAATTGACGTCATTAAATAAACGCCATCATAAAAATAAGAAACACGCTTCTCATCTCTATAGTATACATGAACATCGGTAGGCTTATTAATTATAAAAGAAAAATATAGTTGTCTATTTGCTGGCATTTTATAGTTTCTCGTAAGATGATTATTATGATTTCTTTCGGTTTGAAAATAATAAAAAAGTTTTTTATTTTTTTTAACCCATCTATTATCATATTGGTTTGTTTCAGATCCGATAGTTGCTTTTATTATTCCGATTGTTTCGTTATGACGATTTGTTGTTTTATTTTAAGATTATTCTCCTTCAACTTATAAATAACTTTATTATTATTTAATTTACTATATCCTATTCTTTTCTACTAATCTTCTATAATGCTCCCCTAATGCAGTCAATTTACATGATTTGCTTTCCATGGCCGCATTCCACATATGTTCTGCCCCTACAGGAACCAATAAATTTAGTCTATTATATTGTTGTAGTATCGAAAAAATTTGAGTATGCTCTTTTATCGGTTCAGGCATCCCCTTATCTCTTCCTTTTGTTTCAGGCTCATAGGTTGGATCTAAATTATACTCGTATCCTGCAGTTGGAAAAAATTCTAAGATTCTCCTTAAATCGTTTGTTGATATTGGAGGTGAAACTTTTCTCAGCGATATGAATTGTTTCACGTTTGTTTTGAATACAGGTCTTTGCTCCCAAGCTCCTAAGGATTGGTCAATATGTGCATATATGCTACCTGGTGTAACATCTCCCATAAGGTTAGCTGCACTTCCATTTAATGCGTCAATGAGAAGAGTTGTAAAAACCCCTCTTCCATTAATTTCTGATGCATACTGATCTTTTGTTGAAGCAGTTAACACTGTTAGTCCTTCAGATAAATTCGCTGCATCCTCACTTGGACGATTACCAGCTATACCAGAATGACAACTATCTAAAATAATTAGTCTATTCTTAGCAGGAGATGAATTCGCATAATTTAATATATCTGAAAGACAAACTCCCCCATCACCACGCTCAGCATCGCTAGCTAAAATATATCCTCCTGATGGCTCAATATGTCCATGACCCGCAAAATAGAATAATGCTACATCTGCATCTTGCTTAAAAAGCTCTTCAATGCTATCTTTAAGTTGATTTCTATTTACTGAATCGTTATCATTTGTTCCTGTAAGAAGTTTACAATCAAAATTAATACTACCACCATCATGTCGTTCTAAAGCCGCCTTCACAGAATGTGCATCATTTACACATCCAAATAATGATCCACCATGCTTATAATAGTCGATACCTACAATTAGAGCTATACGCATATTTATACCTCCTCATTTTAAAGACTATCTATAAAGTTACTTATATTATCCCAAGTCCAAACTTTAGTGTTCACACCTTCAATGTTTGTTCTATCATCTTTATATGCCCAAATACCAATCATTTTCTTTTTTTCTTCTTTAGTACAAGCTATTTCCCATTTTTGTCCACTAGATTGTTTTGAATTTTTACTTACGAGTATTATTACTCCATCAGATCTACGAATTCTTGTCCTCACTTTATCTTTCCAATTAGAACTATACGGCTCCTTAACAGACATATCAATATATTCAAATGAAGAATTTGTATTTAATGATTGTCCTTTAAGAAAGTCTCTCTGTCTTTCATCCTCAATTGCAAAAGCAATAAATATTGTTTTTTTGTTGGCCATTTGATACACCCCTTTTAAAATTTTAAGTTTATACAACTATAGCAAACCAAGATTATATTAATTATAACACTTAATTTGTTTTTATACCTTTTTATTGTTCTAGCATTAACTATACTAAATAATTATAAATTATTAAAGGAACGAATTTATTTTTCTCATGCACTGCTTACAACAATTAGATCCTAATTACTCTAAGCAATGCACGAAATATAGTTGTTTAAAGTTCCTGAAACCCTTGATACTACAATAAAAGCTGCACCCTGTCACTATTATGACACGTTCCCC
>JBAYTA010000068.1:0-9718 GCA_041675865.1 Bacilli bacterium
TATAAACTACAAACATCATCAAACCAAGATCAATGGCGTGATGTAGAAGCAACTATTAGTCAAAGTGGAAACAAAGTAACTGCTATTTATAAATTCCCAAATAATTATTCAAATAATTATTATAGGGTTTTAGCTACAGATTCTAAAGGTAGTGGTTTCTCGACAAGTATAAGAATTGCTTCTTATGAAAAAATTGATGCTCTTAATTTAAAATATCAAGGGCAAGCAATAACTGAGCCTATTTATGTAAACCAAAATGAAATGATTGAGTTTACATGGGATAATTTAACCCATTCTAGTGGGGAGGTAACATACCGTGCTAATATGTCTCATGATTTAAAAACATGGAAAATCGCAAGATTATATGATCAAAGGAATGTCTTAACTTACTATCCAGATGTAACTGGTCATACTGTATATCCAACATTTGAGTATTATATTTTATATCTTCAAATTGAAGCTAATACAGCAACTGCAAATTCTAAATCAGAGATTATTGAAATAAGGGTAATCCCTACATCGTTCTTACCAAGAATATTTTTAGATAATTATTATTATCAACATAAGACGATAATTAATAGATCAAATATATTTAAATAGTAAATAAAAAGAGCAAGAAAATTAGTTTTCTTGCTCTTTATTAATCTTAAAGAAATCTGATAAAAATTTATAGACACCATTATTATAAACTGTATCTGTTTTGTATTTTGCTACTTTTAATAACTCTGGATGGGCATTTGCCATAGCAACACCATATTCTGCAAACTCAATCATTTCAATATCATTATGGCCATCACCAATAGCAATAATTTTTTCTCTTGGAATATTATAGTATTTTCTCACTAAATTTAAGGCATTGCCTTTTGAAGTTAGAGGACTGTATATTTCTGCTACAGCTATCTCTTGTACATGCCAAAATCTAATATTAATTGAACCACGGTATGTATCTTGAATATATTTTTCTAATATTTCTTCAGTGCCATTATTAGCCATTACTATAGCGCCATTTGGGTCTTCTTTAAGTGTTTCTTTTAAGTCGCCAATTGTTAGACTTCCACCTTCTGCATGAAGGAAAGGAATAACTTCCTTTGTTTCCCTTAATAAATAGATATCATCTCCTACTTCACAAAATACATTATGGATTATTTCTTTATTATCTTCAATTAGTTTAAAAATTACATTTTTATCCACAGTTATTTTTGAACTTTCAAATGTCTTATTTATAGGATGATGAACTAAAGCTCCATTATAGTTAATGATTGGAGTATCAAGTCCAAGCAAATCATAGTAATATTTTGAAGATCTATATGGTCTACCTGTTGCAATAACGACATGGTTTGTTTTACTTAATTCTCTTAAAAGATTAAAACTTTGTTTATCATATTTATCAAATTCATAGACTAAGGTATTATCCAAATCTACTGCTATTAAAAAATCTTTTTTCATATTTTACCTCGCTATCTTTCATATATTAACATAAAACTAAGATACTGTCTAGAATAAATATATATTTTATGATTACTTGCAAAAGGTTGTTTTTTATAGTAAAATAATAGATAAGATTATTGAAAGAGGTGTTTTATGTATCTAGGCATTATTGAAGCAATCAGAACATTTTTTAGAAACTTATTTTCTAAATTCCAATTTGATAATCTTATTGTTTTAATTTTTGGTATAGTGTTTGGTTTTCTCCTATGCTTTTTAATTTATTTCACCTTTGTAATTGCTTCTTTAAAAAAGGAAGAGAAGAAGGTTGAAGTAAATAAAGAAAATATAAGTATGGAGCGAATTGAAAGACTAATTAAAAGCGCAAAGAATCAGTACTTGGTAGATAGTGCTACTAAAAGTACTGCTGAGAAAATAAATGATGTGAAAGAAATATCATGGGAATTAATTAATGCAATTGCAAAAGAATATTTTCCAGATTCAAAATATCCGATTTATGAATTGAGTATTGATGAGTTGATGATGTTGAATCATTATATTACTAATAGAGTGGATTCCTTATTTAAAGGCCCTGTTTTAAAACCGTTTAAGAAATTAAGGATTGCGTATATTTTGAAAATCCTTGATATGAAAAAGAAGATTGACGAAAACAAAGCTGTAAAAGCAGCTACTAAATTAAACAAACCTTGGAAGATTGCTCTTTCGGTTTTAAATGTATTTAATCCCGCGTATTGGGTTAAAAAGCTTATGATTTCCACAACCCTAGTTGCTGTAACTAATAAAATTGGAAGTTTAGTAATTGAGGTAGTTGGTGATGAGACCAATAAAGTATATAGCAAATCTGTCTTTAATGAAGAAAGAAGTGCTAATATTGAAGTTGAGAAGTCGATAATGGAATTAGAGAATTTACAAGTGGAGGAATAGTATGGGAAAAAGGAATTTTTATATTGCAAAGATTGATATTGATAAAAAACCAGAGAAGCCTACTGAAGAAAGACAAATAGAAGAGAAGAAGTTTAAGTCTGAACAATTTGTTTCTTCATTTCATGGGAAAAAAGTTAAGGATATTCCTTCTTTTCCATATGTTAGGTATGGCAATCGTGGATCTCAATATGAAGGGTTAAGAGATAAAAGACTAAAAACAGATGCAGAGTTAGAACAAATGCATGGTACAAAATACTATGAGTTTACTCAAATTCAAGGTGTTAAACCAAAAACACTTGATGAAAATGATGGAGAAGATAACGATACACAGTCATTAAAAATGCAGTTTGAAGAAGACGGCATTGAAGAATACACTGAAGAAGAATATTATGAGTCTAAAGAAGAATTAGGTAAATTAAGAGATTTACCAGCAGATGATGAATATGATTTTAACGAAAGTGTGCATTCTTCAAATAATTATAATAATAGAGAAGTTGAGCTTAAGAGCACTAGGGAGATTGAAAGAACTAAAGAAGTTCAAAAACCTAATAATGTTCTTGAAGCATATGATACTTCAAGAATAAAAACTGCATTTAAAGGCAAGAAAAAATCAAGGAAATATAATGCTCCGCCAATTAGTTTGTTAAAAAGAGGACAACCTATTCAAAAGAGTGATTATTCAAGTGTTAACTATCAAAAAGAAATTATTGATAGAACCTTAAAAGATTTTAGAATTGGTGGTAGAGTAGTTCATTATACTAAGGGACCTTCTGTAACTCAATTTGAAATTAAATTAGATGCTGGAGTTAAAGTAGAGAAAGTTAAAGGCATTCAAAGAAACTTGCAAATGAATCTTGAAGGTAGATCAATTAGAATTGAAGCACCAATTCCGGGGAAATCTACTGTTGGAATTGAAGTTCCTAATATTGTTCAAGATAAGATTTTATTGGGTGAGTTATTAAGCAATAAAGATTTTCTAAATGATAATAATCCACTTAATGTAGTTTTAGGTGTTGATATAGCAGGGAATTTTATTGACTTAGATATAACTGCAATGCCACATGCATTAGTTGCAGGAACAACGGGTAGTGGTAAGAGTGTGTGTATTAATTCAATTCTTACAAGTATTATTTATAAAGCTTCACCCGATCAAGTCAGATTAGTTTTAATTGATCCAAAATTAATTGAGTTTTCTGCTTATGAAGATATTCCTCATCTTGCAACACCAGTAATAAATGATCCTAAACTTGCAACAGCTGCCTTAAAATGGGCAGTTGATGAGATGCAAAGTAGATATGAATTATTTAAAGCATGTAAAAGAAGAGATATAACCTCATATAATCAATATGCAGTAGAAGAAGGTTTAGCTGAACTTCCTTACATAGTTGTAGTGATTGATGAATTAGCAGACTTAATGTTTATTGCTGCAAGTAGTGTAGAAGAATATATTCAACGCTTAGCTCAAAAAGCAAGAGCAGCTGGGATTCACTTAATTATGGCTACACAAAGACCAAGTACTGATGTAATTAAAGGTACTATTAAAGCTAATATGCAAACAAGAATTGCTTTTGCAGTTAACTCACAAGTTGACTCAATGACAATCTTAGATAGAGCTGGTGCAGATAAATTACTAGGTAAAGGTGATATGCTTTATTCTGATGGTGTAAATGAACTTCGTGTTCAAGGTGCATTTGTTAGTTTAGAAGAAATTTTAGCTATTACTGATTATGTGAAAGAAAATTATGAACCAAACTTTATGTTCTCTAAAGAAGAACTTACAAGTAAAATGGAAAGAGAAGAAAGAATGGATGAAGATGGTAGAGGAGATGAATACTTCCCTATTATTGCTCGATTTGTTGTTGAAAACGACAGTGCATCCATTAATAGAATCCAAAAAGAATTTGGAATTGGATTTAACCGTGCTCAGAATATCATGAATGCTCTTGAAGCGTTAGGAGTAGTAAGTGAAGGAGTTGCGGGTAAACAAAGAACTGTTTTAATAACAATAGATGAATTAGATGATGTATTAGAATATTAAGAAGGTATTATATGTTTAAAGAAGTTCCCATTAGAAAGGTAATAAATAAAGCAATTGCATTAGAAATTAGTGCATTACTCTTATTTTTATTTTTTGTATTAAAAATAAATAAAATACAACTTGTAAAAGAAGCGTATATTATAGTTGCATTAATTATTTCGTTTCTTTTGGTAGTTTCTATTAGTGTCTTTAAATTCTTTAAATTAGGTAGAAAATATCTTAATTATTATTATCAAATAATAGATTTTTTCTTCCTTCTTAATATCGCTGTATTATTTGTTCAAGTGTTTTTTATGGTAGCTTTTTACCCTGTTGTAGTTGATGGATCTTCGATGTTACCGACTTTGGTTAATGATGACCGCTTAATTGTTCAAGCTTTAGGTACACCAAAAAGAGGTGACATTGTAGTTGTAAGTTTATATGATGATAAAGTAGATACTAATTATGATGGAATAATTAATGATGAAGATGAAAAGGTCCATGAATTAGTAAAAAGAGTTATCGCAGTTGGTGGTGATACTTTCTATTTTGAACACATTGAAAATGATAAACTTCAATTAGTGGTAAATGGCGAGATTATAAAAGAAGACTATATCCTTGGGAATGGAACTTATAATTTAAGAAAAATTACACAGTGTAGTGCTAGTGAGTCTTGTACAGTTCCTCAGGGTCAATATTTTGTAATGGGAGATAATAGAGGCAATTCTCATGATAGTCGTGATTTTGGAGCTGTTCCTAATTCAAAAATACTTGGGCTAATAAAGTACAGGCGAATATCTTTTTTAAACTGGGAGAAGGTACAATGATACAATGGTTTCCTGGTCATATGGCCAAAGCAAGAAGTGAGATCGAAGCTAATTTAAAATTAGTAGATATTGTTTTTGAACTTTTAGATGCAAGAGTTCCTATATCTTCTAGAAATCCTTTAATAAACCAAATATTAAATCAAAAACCAAGGCTTGTCCTACTTACTAAATCAAATCTAGCAGATCCAAGTTATACGAAAAAATTTATTAATGAATTTAAGAAAAACAATATAATAGCTTTAGAAATTGATTCTATTAGTGGTATGAATATAAATAGAATAGTAAGTTATTCAAACTCTGTCTTGAAAGAAAAGTTTGCAAGAGAAAAAGCAAAGGGGCTAAAACCTAGAGCTATTAGAGCTATGATAGTTGGAATACCTAATGTTGGTAAAAGCACTTTAATTAATAGATTAGTAAATAAAAAAGTTGCGAAAGTTGGAGATAGACCTGGAGTTACAAAAGCTAAACAATGGGTTCGAATAAATAAGGACTTAGAACTTTTAGATATGCCTGGTGTATTATGGCCAAAGTTTGAAGATATGACAGTTGGATATAATTTGGCGGTAACTGGTGCTATTAAGGATGAGGTTTTAAGCATTGAAGATATTGGTAATTATTTACTTGATTTTCTAAAAGTTAATTACCCAAATATTTTAGAAAAAAAATACAATATAAATGAGCAATTAGATAATCTTGAAATTTGCAAACAAATTTCTAAAGACCGTGGAATATTCGGTGATGATTATTATATAAAAGTGATGGATGTAATCCTTAATGATTTTCGTTCAGCGAGGATTGGTCGAGTTACTTTAGACAGATAATATTTTAAATAAGCAAAACATAAGAGGATGAGTTTTAACTTATCCCTTTTATTTGGAGCCGAAAAACTTGAAAATACGTGAAATTTAATTTATTTTGTTATTTTTATAGCATAATTAAATATTATATGTTAGAATGTAGAATATTAAAAAGGGAGAGAATTTTTTTTGCCTGAAGTGATTGATTTATATAAATATGAAAACGAATTAAGAAAAAAGAACTATAAATATATAGTTGGGACCGATGAAGCAGGAAGAGGACCGATGGCAGGACCAGTGGTTGTTGCTGCAGTTATATTGCCTGATGATTATAAAATAGAAGGATTAAATGATTCAAAAAAACTAAGTGAGAAAAAACGTGAATTGCTTTATGAAGAAATTATTAAATATGCTTTAGAATATAAAGTTGTGTTTATATCTTCTGAAGATGTTGATAATATAAATGTATATCAAGCATCTAAAAAAGGAATGATAGATTGTATAAAGAGTATGTCTTTACCTGTTGATTATATTTTAAGTGATGCAATTGATTTAGATATTGAGATTAATTGTTTAAGTTTGATCAAAGGTGATAGTAAATCCGCATCTATTGCTGCTGCTAGTATCTTAGCAAAAGTTGAACGTGATAGATATATGAAAGAAATGGCTAAGAAATATCCTGAATATGGATTTGAAAGACATAAAGGTTATGTTACTAAATATCATTTGGAAATGCTAGCTGAACATGGTCCATGTGATATTCATAGAAGAAGTTTTGAACCTGTTGCAAAAGCAATGTATAGGCAAATTAGTTTTGATTTTTAAACAAACAATATATGGAGAAAATAATGTTTCAAGAAAAAGTTGAAGTAAAAAATATGAGAGGCGGAGTTGGCTCTGTCTTAATTGAAAAGGCTAGTTCTAATATGATGAATTGTAAGATGTATGCTAGGATTACTATCTTGCCATCTTCATCAATTGGTATGCATATTCACGAAAATGATGAAGAAATGGTTTATGTTTTATCAGGCAAAGGACAAGCATATGTAAATGGTGAATTATTTGATATATTTACAGGAACATATCATCATGCAAGACAAGGAAATCAACATAGTATAATTAATAATACTAATGAAAATTTAGTTATACTAGCTGTAATAAATGAATAATAATTAAGTAAAAAAAGAAAAATAAAAGGTGTAATAAATATGGGAAAGAATTTAATAATTGTAGAAAGTCCCGCTAAATCAAAAACGATAGAGAAATACTTAGGTGACAATTATATTGTCGCATCCTCTAAAGGTCATATCCGAGATCTTACAACAAGAGGATATGGAGGTTTTGGGGTTGACATAGAGGATAACTATAAACCTATGTATAAGAATCTAAGGGACAAAGCAGAAGTTGTAAGAGAATTAAAAAAGATTGTAAAAACTGTAGATAAAGTATATCTTGCAACCGACCCGGATAGAGAAGGTGAAGCAATTTCATGGCATTTATATGAAGTTTTAGGATTAGAAAAAAAGGAATATGAAAGAATAGTTTTTCATGAAATTACAAAACCTGCAGTTTTAAAAGCTATCGAAAAGGGTAGAGATATAGATATGGATTTAGTCCATTCACAAGAATCAAGAAGAATTCTTGATAGAATAATTGGATTTTCTTTATCTAAATTACTACAAAGAAAAATAGGGTCGAAAAGTGCAGGTAGAGTTCAATCCATTGCACTTAAATTAATTTGTGACCGTGAAAAAGAGATTCAAGCATTTATACCAGAAGAATATTGGGAAGTATTCTTGGATTTTGAAAAGGGTAGAAGTAAGTTAAAAGCTAAGTTAATAAGTTATTTAGATGAAAAAATTAAATTACAAAATGAAGAAGAAACAAAAAAAGTTTTAGATGCATTGTCTGAAGAGTTTAGAGTTCAAGAAATAATTAAGAAAAATAGAAATAGAGCGCCAAAACCTCCTTTTATAACTTCTACATTACAACAAGATGCTTCAAGTAAATTCAATTACAATTCTAAAAAGACGATGATGATTGCTCAGAAACTGTATGAAGGTATTGAATTAAAAGATGAACGTGTTGGGTTAATTACTTATATGAGAACTGATTCAATTCGTTTAAGTGATGAGTTTATTAATGAAGCAAATGACTTTATTATTGAAAATTACGGAAAAGAATATTATCATGGTTATAAAAGAATACCATCTAAAGAAAAAAATATTCAAGATGCTCATGAGGCTATTCGTCCATCTAGTTTGAAATATACTCCTGAAAGTATTAAAAAGTTTTTATCAAATGATGAGTATAAATTATATACATTAATTTATAATCGTGCACTTTCATCTGTTATGGCAAATGCAGTTATTGAAGATCAAAAAATAAAAATTAATAACAATGATTATATTTTTGAAATTAATGGGAATCGTACTATTTTTGATGGATTCTTAAAAGTTTATAGTAGTGATGATGATGAAGATTCAAAGAGTTTACCTGTGTTTAAAGAAGATGAAGAAATAAAAAACCCAGTTGTATCAAGTGAACAAAAGTTTACTAATCCTCCAAGTAGATATACTGAAGCAAAACTTATAAAGCAAATGGAAGAGTTAGGTATAGGTAGACCATCTACTTATTCAATTACAATGGATACTTTAAAGCAAAGGTATTATGTTAGTATGGATAAAAAGTCATTCGTACCAACAGAACAAGGAATGCTAACTAGTGAAAAATTAGATGAGTTCTTTAATGCTATTATTAATGTGAAATACACAGCAAATATGGAAAGTGTTCTTGATGAAATAGCTACTGGAGGGAAAGTTTGGTATAAAGAATTAGATAGATTCTATAATAGATTTATGCCTCTAGTAGAAAATGCTGATGAAAAGATGGAAAAAATCTATCCAATTTTTGTTGATGAAGAATGCCCTGAATGTGGTAGAAAACTAGTTTATCGTAACGGAAGATATGGAAGATTCCTAGCTTGTAGTGGCTTCCCTGAATGTAGATATGTGAAAAAGGAAGAAAAAGAAGAAGCGGTATCTACAGGAGTAAAATGCCCTAATTGTGAAGAGGGAATGATAGTCGAAAGAGTATCAAAAAAGGGAAGAAGTAAGGGTCAAAAGTTCTACGCTTGTGATCAATTCCCTAAATGTAAAACAACTTTTTCAGAATTACCTAGTGAATAAAATGAACCGTATATAGATTTATATACGGTTTTTTTCATTTATTATAGGAAAAATTCATTAAGATATAATTTAAATTATATATATTTTTTTTACCGCTAAAATTTACTAGTTTTTTGAAAATATTGCAAACGTTTTATAATAATGATATAATATTATTGAAAAGGAGGAATATCGTACTTGAGAAGTATTAGAAATTTCAAAAATTTATTTTTCCTAATGCTTATGGCATTAGTTATGATCGTTGCTATAGGTTGTGGTGGTACTAAAATAGAACTATCATTTGAAGAAGAAACCTATACAGTGGAAGTGGGCAAAGAATTACCTTTGGAACCTGCTGTTAAAAATGAAAAGGATGAAGAATATAAATTAGTTTTCTCATCTGAAGATACTGCTGTTGCAACTTATGTTGACGGTAAAGTTAAAGGTATCGCTGTTGGTGAGGTAAAAGTTAAAGTTACACTTGAAGGACATGAAAAAGTATTTGCGGAAGTAACTGTTGAAGTTGTTGCTGCAAAGAAA
>JBAYTA010000069.1:0-9621 GCA_041675865.1 Bacilli bacterium
ATGATTCTAATTTTTATAGTTATGCTCAAGTAAGAATATGGCTAGAAGGGTGGGATCCAGATAACTTTGATGCTTTGTTGGATTCTAGTTTATCAATAAGATTTGCATTTGCAGTTACTGCTGCCCCAGTTATTGATCCTGAGGATTAAGCAAAATTAACCCAATAAAATTACATATTATATTAGAGTATTGTGAAGACAATACTCTTTTATTTAGATTCAAAACACTCTATCTACTACATTATTCTTTCTTTTTATTTATAATATTACATCTTTTTATTTATAATATTCAAAATTATGTGGAAATTTTTATATTTATATGGTATTATTATGATAAGTTAATGAAAATGATTGAAGTGAGGATAAATTATGGAAAGTAAATTAACAAAAGAAAGAGTTCTAAGGATCTCTAAAATTACTCTGAATGTATTTTTTTATGTTGTTATTGTTTTGATATTATTATTTGCAATAGCTAATATGAAAGTAAAAACTACTGCTGATATTCCTAATATATTTGGTGGTGGATTCTTATCAGTACAATCTGACTCTATGGATGGTAGTCAAGAAGATTCGTTTAAAGAGGGTGATTTGATATTTGTCAATATGTTAAATGACAAAGAAAGAGCTAAACTAGAAGTGGGAGATATAGTTACTTTTTATGGATCATTTTATAATGAAGCAACTGGAAAAAGAGATAGATTTTTAAATACCCATAGAATTGTTAAAATATTATATAATGCAGATGATGAAATGGTATTAGTTACTCAGGGTGATAAAGTTGCTGAAATGGCTGGTAGAAAATATGGTGAAGGTGGAGAAAATGATGATAAGAATTACGAATCTCTATTTGCATCAGAAGCTATTGCTGTTTATACCGGATCATGGAGTGGTGCTGGGAAAACTTTAGATTATTTAAGATCACCAGCTGGCTTTGGTATATTTATTGTTTTACCTGCTGTATTGATTTTGATTGTGGAAGCATATTTCTTAATTAAAAATGTTTTAAGAATGAATAAAGAAAAACTTGATAAAGAATATCAAGAAAAAGATGAAGAAATGCGTAGACGCATTATGGAAGAGTTGAAACAACAACAAGAAGAGAAAACAGAAGAATAAAATTTTAAAAAATTAGAAATAAAATAATATAACTAATGGGGGCTATTTAATGGTTGAATTCTCAAGATATTATATAAATTTTATGAGAGAATTTTTTACTAACATCGGCAGTTTCTTCAAAAAGATTTTTGAGGCATTTGGCGATATTCTATATAGAGATATTGTTGAATATATAGATGAGTTAGGAAAGGCTAGTGGAAAATTCGGGTTATTAGATTGGGCAGTATTCTTTATTGTTACAATCATTAATTTCGTATTTTTCGCTTTTGTTCTCATTAGACTATATCAATTATTAAGAAGATACTTTAAGTTTACAAAACGAGAAGTTGAAAAAGATGAGTTATTAGAAGAAATTTCATTACTTAACTTAAAGACTAGTGAATTAATTGATGAAAAGAATAAGATACTTGCAATGAAAGTATCTAGTTTAGGAGTTGGTGCTGCACCATATCAAGAAGAAGCCGATGATGATTATGGGTTTGATGACGAAGAAGCACCTAAGGTTGAAATTGAATCAAGATTTGTTAAGTTAACTGAAGTTGATGAAGAGTATAAAGATAAAATTACATCTGTTGTAATGAAAGATGAAGATAATATAAACTTAGAACAATTAGTAGAAAGATTTGTTAACTTCTCTGCATCCCAACTTGGATTATATTATACTAAAAAAGTTATATCGATTTTTATTGCTGGTATGGGTACATCAAGAATTATGATTCTTGAAGGTATTTCAGGTACTGGTAAAACTTCCCTTCCATATGCAATGGGTAAGTTTTTCTCACAAGATGCAGCTATTGTTTCTGTACAACCATCTTGGAGAGATAGAGCAGAATTAATAGGATATTTAAATGAGTTTACTAAAAAGTTTAATGAAACAGACTTTTTAAAACATTTATATGAAGCAACATATCGAGAAGATTTAAGTTTTATCATCCTAGATGAGATGAACTTAGCTCGTGTTGAATATTATTTTGCGGAATTTTTATCTATACTAGAAATGCCTAATCCTGAGGAATGGAAGATAGAAGTAGTTGCAAATAATCAACCAGGAGATCCTATAAATTTAGATGGTGGAAAAATAAAGATCCCTCTGAATTTATGGTTTGTAGGTACTGCCAATAAGGATGACTCGACATTTACGATTACTGATAAAGTTTATGATAGAGCTGTTCCGATTGTAATGAATACAAAATCTGAATATATTGATGCTCCATATACCGAACCCGTTGTAATGAGTTTTGAATATTTAGATAGTTTATATAAACAAGCAGAAAAAGAAAATCAAATGTCTCCAAAGACACTTGACTCATTAATGAAGCTAGATTTATTTATAACTGCTAAGTTTAAAATTACATTTGGTAACCGTATTATGAAACAAATTAGGCAATTTATTCCTATTTATATAGCTTGTGGAAGAAGCGAATATGAAGGTTTAGACTATCTTTGTGCAAACAAAATTTTCCGTAAATTTGAAGCTTTAAACCTTGCCTTCTTACAAGAAGAAATAGATGAATTGATTGAATTAATAAATAAATTATTTGGAAAAGGTGAATTTTTGGAATCTATTAGTTTACTTGAAAGTTATAAAGTCAGTTAATAAAGGTGGTGAAACGCTATGAAAAAAGATGATTTAGCAGTCTTTTATAAAAACATTACTGAAACCCTTAAGATTGAGGAAGAAAATGAGAAATTCACGAGATATTTTTATAATTCTTTTTTAGCAGGCGACACTACAGTTTACCAAAGAAACATAGCTGAATTTAAAAACTTTGATAATGAATGGATAGAAAAATTGGAAGACTATTTTCCAAGTTTAGATAAAATATTAAGAAACCCTAAGTCAGTATTAAGATATGATGAAGAAATAACGATAATCGAAAAAGCAAAAAAAGTTACATCACAATCGATTAGACATTTAGCTGCGAATTCCCATTTAATTAAAGAAGTACATGAGAATGGTGATATAATTCCGAATAAGATTCTCACAACTAATCCTGAAATTGAATATGGAATTTATGAAAATAGATTTATTATGACTTTAATCCAAAGATTAGCTACATTTGTTGGTAATCGTTATGAAGTTATAAAAAGTAATATCCAATCATATCAAAGAAGACATCTAAGTCTTACAAGTAATTTTGATTTAAATAATAATAATATTAATTTAAATATTGATATGGTTGTAAGAAGTGAAGTTGATGATTCTGATTTAAAAGAAAGAAATAATAGATTATTTGAAAGGGTTACTAAATTATATAAAACTGTTCATGGTTATATGATATCTCCATTTATGAGAGAATTGGCTGGTAAAAAACCTGTTTTACCACCGATCATGAAAACAAACATTATTTTAAAGAACCCTGATTTTAGAAACGCTTATGATTTATGGATATTCTTGGATAAATATAATGCATTAGTTTATGATATAGATGTTCAAGAAAGAGACATGAATTTGGATGCAAATTTTGTTGCTAGTTTAAATCAATTATCTTTATTGGCATATGCTTATATTTTATATAATCAAGAAGATAGAAAAGAAGAATATGCTGCTGAAGATATGGTACAATATGTACGTAAAGCAACAAAAATTGTTAGAACTAATCCAAAAGACATGGTAGATAATCCTGATGCTATTGCTATGGAAGATAATACCATTAATGAATACTATTTAGATCAAAACCAAAGAATATTTAAGAAATCTTTAGTTGATTTGCTTGGCGATAATATCTCTTATGAAGATGCTCTAAAAACAGCAATGAAACAAACTATGGATATTACTAATAGTTTGTATAAGTCTGTATTTGATTTAAATCCTGATATTCAAAGTGAAGCAGAAACGTATAAAAAAACTGACTTAAATTTTGAATTATCAGAAGCAAAGAAAAAAGCTGAGATAGCTAAAATAGTTAGAGAAACAAAAGAAGAAGATTATAAGCAATCGATTGATTTAGAAAAAGAACAACTTAAAACTATTAATGATTTAAATAAGGAAATAATTAAATCACATAGTGTTAGGAAGAAAAAAGCAAAAGATCAAATTGAAAAAGATAGTATTGAAATTGAACAAGAAAAGGTAAAATCAGCAAGAGAGATTGCAGCTGAGAAAAAGAAAAAAGTTTTAGAATCGATAGAAGAACTTGCTAAGATGAGAAAAAATCTGTTTGAAGAGCAAAAGAAAATCACAAATGAACTTCAATCAGTTGTAGATAAAGAATTAATTGCCGCAGAAAAAGAAAGAGCAAAATTAGAAAGACAAGAAACTCTTGCAAGATTAAGAGAAGAAAGAAAACTTGCCATTCAAAGAGAAAGAGAATTGTTCAGAGAAGCAAGAGACAAGTTACGTGCTAAATATCGAGAATTACATAAGCAAATTGTTGAAAACGAAAAAGCTAATCGACAACTTGAAATTGATAGGTTACAAGAACAATTTAGAATCCGAAGAGAACAAGAACTTGAAAAAGTGCGATTACGAATGCAAGGTTAATTTCATATATATTTATCATGCTTGTTCATTAAGGTTATTATTTAGAAATTAAAGAAATAATGGAGCATGCTGTGCTCCAATTTTTCTTATTTGGTGTATTATGAAGAAAGTAAAAAAAATTTTAAATATTGTAACAAATGTTACAACAATTATTTTGTTCTTTCTAACAATTACAGTTTTAATTGTTGGAATAAGAGCAAATAGTCAAAATAAAATTCCGAAATTACTTGGGTATACATATTCTGTAGTCCCAACAAATTCTATGGTTCCAACTATTCAAGTAGGAGACATTGTAATTACAAAAGAAAAAGATTTTGAAGAAGTTGATGTGGAAGATATTATTGTCTTCTATTCACAAAGAGACAATAAATATATTGTTCATAGAGTTGTTGAGATCAAAGAAGAAGGAACATTAATTACTAAAGGTGATAATAATCCTGCAAAAGATCCTGATGAAGTTACTAGTGAAAACTATGTTGGTACAGTTGTAAAGATAGTTCGTAAGGTTGGAACATTAGTATTGAATTATAGAAATATTATGTTTACTATAATTATCTTAATTTTTGTTATTATAATAATAAATGAAGTTAAAAATATAATTAAAAATATCAATGAAGATAGACGTCAAAAATTAGAACAACAATTATTGGAAAAATATAGTACAGATGATAATGATATTATTGTAGACAACAATAAAGATAGTGATCTAGATAATATTAAAGATAAAGAAAAAGAGAAATAACAGTAAATATAATTGCATTAAATAATATTATAGATATTTTTGACTTTTTTGGCTAAAAGTAGTATAATTTGTAATGCAAACTAGGGGAAATAGTTAGTTGGAATTTTGTCCCTTAAGGATGAAATTTAATGGGGTGAAAAAAAGTTTATGAAAAATCAAAAATCTATTACAGGAATAATGACGATAATTTTTTCGGTAACAATACTTGTACAAATAGCAATACTTTTAAGTATTGTTTATTTGGGTAGAGTTCCGCAAAAGATAAGAGAAGAATCATATCTAAATTTTGATAAAAATATAAATGAGAGTGTATCAAGCGTTTATAAGACAATTGATTCAAAGTTAAAATTTGATGAATTTGTATTTAGATTGTGGGCAGATATCGAACGTTTTTTCCCGTCAATTGATTATCTACCAAGTTATTCTAGAGAAGAGCAGCTTGAAGCACTTGAAGTAACACCAACTTATTTAATAAGTTTACTGAATAACACAAAGGCAAATGGTGCTTTTATACATTTTGAAAATGATAATGAAGTAGTTGATAATGTAGTTGTAAATGAAGGGGTCTATATTTCCTTTTTTCCTAACACATTTAATTACAATCAAAAATATATAGCAGAAGTTATGAGTAAAGATTTAGATGTAGATATTTATAATCTCTTAGTTGATCATGATGTGGAGGAGTTTGAAATAGATATAGCCGACAAAAACAATCGTTACTATAATGTAATAAAAGGAAATAGCGGGTTAGGATTTCATGGAATGAGCCCCTTCATTTCAGTTAGATATCAAAATTTTTTTGATGCAGATGTTATAAATATTTCTTATCCTATATTAAATACATTTTCAGAAACTGTAGCTATAGTTGGCCTTGAATTTCTTTTGAGTGAATTTCTTATAGCTAACCCTACAAATGAAGATATTACTTATGTGCTAGGGTATACTGATAGTAATGATTTTATAATCAATCCAGTACTAACTTGGGGAAAAGATAATGAGACTTTAAACAAGCAATTTAATGTATCTAATCTTCCAACACTAGATAAGTATTATAGTATTATTGGTGATAAAGAAAAATCCTTAAGTATTCATAGGTTAGAGTTTTATAGAGAGAATAGAAATCTTTATACTAATGAAAACTGGGTTTTTGTTGGAATTGTTGACCAAAATGTATTAACTGGAAGTTCTAAATATGTAGAATCAATTATTCTAACAATAATGTTCATTTCGGTATTATTTGGATTTATCATTATTTATTTAACAAACTTAGAAATTGCGAAGCCAATTAGACTTCTTTCAGATGAAGTTAGAGACCGTTCCGCAAACATGTATAATGAATTTACTAAATCTAATGTAGAAGAAGTTAATAATCTTATCCTTAATTTTGAAAAACTATCCTATGATGTGCTTCAGTATTCTAACAAAATAACTAATGCTGTGAATACATTCTTATTAGGAATATATTTTTATCAGAATAAGGATGATGGAGTATATTGTACACAAGCATTCTTGGATATGTGTGGATCTGACTTAAAAGAAGGTAATTTGAGCAGGGAAGAATTTGATAAAATATATCAAGGAATCATTAATTCTTACTATGATAAGAGACATGAAGCTTTTCAATTAGCTAATAATCATTGGATTAAATTGGAAACTAAAACTGAAAGTAGTTTTACATTAGGTATAGTAACTGATATTACTGACCAAATTAGAGAAGTTAAGAAAATAGAAAAAGAATTAGAAGTAGATGGATTTACAAAACTATATAATAGAATAGCATTCCAAAAACTTGCAACTCAAGTATTTGAAAAACATTCAGATAAAATAATTGCAGTTATAATGTGGGATATGGACAAATTAAAATATATTAATGACAGATATGGACATGAAACTGGCGATAGATACATTATGTTATTTGCTGATATCATTAGAACATTGGAAAATCATGATGCAATTGTTGCAAGAAGATCTGGAGATGAGTTCTTTGCGATTGTTTATAGTGAACATAAAGATTATATAATTAAGGCATTAGAAAATGTAAGATCTATGATTAATCAAGCTGTTTTATATGTCTCAGATGATATTACTGAAAAAGTTAGAGCATCTGTAGGTATTGCTTGGTATCCAGAAAACGGAAATGATTTACTTCAACTATTAGATTATGCAGATAAAAAGTTGTATCAATCTAAATATGAGTTTGAAGGTATGTCTAGTATCTTAAGTAGAGGGTTTGAATCGAATGTAAATTTACACCATTTTAATAAAGAACTAGCTAAAGTTATTGATGGTGATTATGTAACATTTGCATATCAACCTATAGTTAATGCGAAAAACGGGGAAATATTCGGTTATGAAATGCTGATGAGAATCTTTAGTGACATATTGAATAACCCTAAAAAATTATTAGATATTGCGCAAGAAAATGAAAAATTAGATGTTGTAGAAGAAATAACATTTAAAAAAGGTTTTGAGTCTTATCAGTTAAACATTGATAATATTAAAAATAGGAAGATATTCATTAACTCAATATCTAATATAAAGTTAGCTAATAGAGCTATGCAGGAGTTGTTAGAGCTAGCTCATAACAATCTTGATATGTTAGTTGTAGAGTTAACTAGACTAAAAAAAGCAGATAAAGAATTAGTAGCTAATAAAATTCAGATGTTTAAGAATCATAAAGCAAAAATTGCAATTGATAACTTTAAACTAGATTATATTAATTCTGAAAATAGTAATTTGGATGTTGATTTCATTAAAGTTGATATATCAATTATCAATAATATTGAATCTTCAGTTGAGCAACAAAAAGCATTAGAAGATATTGTTAGATTTGCGAAAGCAAATAATTACAAAGTTGTTGCTGTTGGTATAAAAAATTATAAAGAAATGGCTGTGGTAATAGATTGTGGTGTTGATTACTTACAAGGTTATTACTTAGCTGAACCAACTGTGAAACCTTCTAATATAAATCAAAATATTATATCTGAAATTAAAAAACTTCAGAAAAAGTAAAAAAGTTAGAGGTCACTTATAAATAAGGGACCTCTATTTGTTTAAATAAGTTTTGTCGGATTATGTAATTATTGACAGTATTTTGCTTTTGTGCTAAAATTAATTATAAAATATGGTAAAAGGTGGATAGTATGGATAAAAAAGCAATCATTAGTTCATTTATTTCCTTTGCTGTAGCAATATTGATTTTAGCTTCTGTTGTATTTGCATGGTTTACTTTGCAATCACAATCTAATATTGAAGATTTTATTATTAATGTTAATGATTTAAAATCAGAAATATTGTTAGAAGTTAAAAGAAATGATGAAGACTTTGTAGTGTTAGAAACAATTGATGATTATAATGAAATGTTTCAAGATGCACTACCTTCATATAAATTTTTATTCAAGTTAACAATTACAAATAAAAGTACAAGAACATCTTCTATAAAAGTGGTTTTACATGATATTGTAAGTTATAACATAGAAGGTCAAGAAGACTGGGATATGAGAGAAGTGTTTTATGTAGAAGAAGGTATAGTATCTATTAATGGGATTAACCAAAAACAATTGAGACCAGAAAATGCTGATCCTGATGAAGTTTTTAATCCATATCCATTTAATATTAAAGATTTGCTGATTAATAAAAATATTGTTTTACTAAATGCTTATTCATTAGAGGTTGATGAGGAAACAGTTATAGAGTTTACATTAATATATAATGAAAACACAAGTGATATTGAGTATCAAGATGGTAGTCTTGGTATTAGTGGAATATATATATATAATAATTAAAAATAGGTGAAAAAATGAAAAATAAAAAAATCGTCTTTTTAAGTTTAGGATTATTGCTAATTGTTACAACATTAGTTATTTCTATTTCTGCATGGTTAACTGATGTTGATGAGACTCCTGATACAACATTTACAATTGGAGATGTTGAGTACACAATAGTTGGTGATTTTATAGCTGATGGAATAGTAGTTCCTGGTCAAGAGTTAATAGATGGAAATCTTTCTTTAACAAATAGTTCAACTGTCACTTCTGAGTTAAGAGTTCGTGTTATTGTTACTAGAAAAGAAGGTTTAGCAGATGCTGCTGTAGTTGCTGATCTTAGTTCTATACTTACTACAGATGGTTCATCTGGAGGAAACTTTGTTTTTGCACCTGGTTGGGAAAAACACGAATCAGAAACTAATGCCTGGTACTATAAGCCTTCAGGTAATCCAGTTATTCCAAATAGCGGACAAACTATAACTGTGTTAAGTACTTTAAAGTTTGATGGTTCAA
>JBAYTA010000070.1:0-9513 GCA_041675865.1 Bacilli bacterium
ATTCCTTTTGGATTCCTTGAAACATTCACATTATATAAGTCATTATATTCAAGTAACTTATTTGTTTTAAAAAACTCCATAATTTCATCAAAGTATTTAATTAATGTATTATGATCATTTGCATATGCGGAAAAAGCAATTCCCTTTTTACCTAACATTGCTGCTTCACTAATTGCCGCAACTGTTCCAGAATATGCAATGTCTTCTCCAACATTTAACCCTGTATTAATTCCAGAAAAAACAATATCAAAGTCTCTTTTTAATGCAAAGACAGCAGCTCTAACACAATCTGCTGGAGTTGATGTAAGAGTATAAGTATCACAGTCTAAACCAACACTAGCTTTAGTAAGCTCTAAACCGTTTTTTATATCAATTCCATGGCTTTTACCACTTTGCTCATCTGAAGGTGCAACAATAAAAACTTCCCCATAATTTTTTGCAGCTTTTGCTAATTCTAACAAAGCTATACTTTTAATTGAATCATCATTTGTAATTAATATTTTCATTAATTAACACCTGGATTGTTTTTCTTAAATTCTAATAAAGTATTATCAGCATCTTTAAGTAATTGTTTCATTTCTTTTTTATTATGCACAGTCGCTCCACTTGCTTGTAAGTGACCACCACCTCGATAATTCTTTGCAACTTCATTTACACCAACAAAGCGACTTCTTAAGCGAACTCGCCATATTTTTTCTTTGTTTTGAATAAAGAATATCCAAATCAAACTCCCCTTTATACCTTCTAAAACATTAACTAAACTTGATGCAGATTCATTTGTAACACCAAACTTATTTTGTACTCTTTTACTCATAAGAAAATATGCAACACCATTTGGTGTAACTTTAAAATTCTTATAAATATATGCAGTTAACTTTAACTCTTGTTCTGACTTGATATATAAACTACTATATATATCCTCAATATCAATTCCCGTATTTAGAAGTTCGCTAGCAAGCATCATTACATCACCACTAACACCTCGATATCTAAATCTTCCAGTATCTGTAACCATTCCTACAAATAAATACCTACTTGCTTCTTTTGATAATACTAATTCATCCTTGAAAGTTCTATAAAAATCTGTAACTATAGCACATGTTGCAGGTAGATCTACCCTTACATAATTTAGATTAGCATAGTCCTCTACTGGAATATGATGATCTATTTTTATTGTTTCCTTCCCTAAATCAAAGAAATCATTATCTATTCTATCTTTTGTAGCAGTATCAACTACAATAATTAGTGATTCCTTATAAACATCTTCACTTAATTCTTCATCTTCGCTTCCTAAGAACTCTAAGTATGAGCTTTTCATTTTCCCAACACTGTAAATCTTTTTATTAGGAAAACTATCTCTTAATATTTGCCTTAAACCTAATGTTGCACCTAAGCAGTCACCATCAGGTTTTATGTGTCTTAAGATAACAATACTATCATATTCTTTTATCTTATCTAAAATTGCTTGTTTTTGCGCTAAAATTTCACTCATCTATTCCTACCTCAATTAATCTATCTAAATCTTCTAACATACTTCTTGCTTCATCAAAACTTTTTAAACTAGCACCACTTGCAAGTAAATGCCCACCACCACCATATTTGGTAGCTATTTGGTTAATATTATATTTGCTTGATCTAATTTCTGCAATAACTACATTATTCGCTTCATCTTCTGTAAAGTTTACCCAAATATCTATTCCCTTAATTCCACTCATAGTATTAACCATACCGCGGGAAATAGTAAAGATATCTACATCATGTTCTTTAACTTCTTCCTTTGTAGTCATAATATAAGCTACATTATTCTTGGTTGTTTTAAATTTTAAAGTAAATAAACTTCTAAGTTTTACAATCTTTATGTCTTCAACATATAATTTTGAATATATATCAGCCATACTAAAATTTGTTTCTAATAATTTTGAAGCTATTATAAAAGTTTTAGGAGTAACTGAATCATATCTAAATCTACCGCTATCTGTTACAATACCCGTAAATAAAGCTTTTGCACTTACAGTATTAATTTTTAAATTCCCTGAAATTAATATATTAGCTACTAACGAAGCACAACTTTCATAACTTGTATCAATTATTTCTATATCTCCATATGAATTTCTTTGAATATGATGATCAATTTTTATTAATGTTTTTCCTGTTTTATATCTTTCATCACTAATCATAGATTCTTCTGGTGTATCTAATACAAAGACTAAAGCATCTTTATAAAGACTATCATCGATTATATCAAGTTCACCTATAAAACCTAGTCTTTCACTAGAATCACCGACTGCATAAATTTCTTTATTTGGATAATTGAATTTTAATGCTTCCTTTAAACCAATTTGGCTTCCTAACGCATCTCCATCAGGTCTAAAATGCCGATGAATAATTATTCTTTCGTATTTTTGAATTTCTTCAAACATTTTACTATACATACTTTTTTACCAATCCTTATTATAATATTATAACATAAATTTGTATTTTTAAATAAATTATATAAAAAATACTCATAAATCAATTAAACTATCATATTATTTAATGGGGTGAAGCTATGGCCGTAATTAAATTTAATGAAGCAGAAGTAAAATTACTTGCTAGACTAATTCGTGCAGAAGCAGAAAGTGAAGGAGTTCAAGGAATGTTGTTAGTTGGAAATGTAGGTGTAAATAGAGTAAGAGCAAACTGTTTAGATTTTACTAACATTCGTACAATCCAACAAATGGTTTTTCAAAGACCAGGGGGATTTGAAGCAACACTCTTTGGCTATTTTTACCAAGCAGCTAGAGAAAAAGAAATTGCTTTAGCAAGGAGAGTCATAAATGGGGAAAGATTTGAACCAGCTTCTAGAGCTCTTTGGTTCTATAATGCTTTTGATGAAGACTGCCGTGCTCAATGGTGGGGACAATGGAATACGGGTCGCTTCAAAGCACATTGTTTTTATGCCCCATTAGAAAGTGAAAATTGTTATTAGGAGGAGAACATGAATTTTTATCAACAACCATACTCATTTGGTCAACAGCCTTTTATTGTAGGTCAGCCAATGATTCCACAACCACAATTAGTTCCAACAGAAATGATGGGGCCAATTGCGATGAATCCAAATCAGCCACGTAGGGAAGAACAATCTTATATAGAAAACATCTTAAGATTAAATATTGGAAAAGTTGCAACAGTTTATATGAATTTTGAAGGTAGTCAATGGGGATCAAAAATATTTAAAGGCTATATATTAGCAGCAGGTAGAGACCATTTGATTCTACAAGACCTACAATCAGAAACTAGATATTTATTGTTGATGGTTTATTTAGATTATGTAACTTTTGAAGGTGAAATCGAATATGATTATCCTTTTAGAAATAAAAAGAAAGAAAAAAACTCTTAGTAATAAGAGTTTTTATGTTGTTTTATCAAAAAACACAAATAATTTAAACGATACAAATCCAATTAAGACAGATGTTATTAAAGAAATAAATATCATAATTGCACCATAATATAAAATTGCATCTCCAACTTGGTAAAGTGTATTTACAACTAGTAGTTGAGCAACTATGTGGATAAACCCTCCTATTACACTAATAGATATTGGAGATACTCTTTCTTTTAATATTTTATGAAATACATACATTCCAATGAAACTTAAGAAAGAAGCAACTGCACTAATTACAAAACTAATTAATCCTCCAATTAAAAGTCCAGATAACACAACCTTTAATGTAGTCATTACTAATGTTTCTTTAAATTCAAATCTATATACTCCAAGTAATATTACTATATTGGCTAGACCAATTTTTGCAGTAGGTAAAAATGGAAAAGCAGCTTGAGAAACCATCTTATCAAAATATGAAAAAATAACACTAACTGCAACTAAATTAGCAAGTAGAATTATTCTTTTTATTTGAGTTTTAGAATCAACTCTATTCATAATAATCTCTCCTATTTGAATTATTATAACATATTTTATTTGCATTTAAAAGCCTATTTTTATATAATGAATTATGGAGGTACAAAACAATGTGTGTATTTTGTAAGATTGTAGAAGGGAGTATTCCTGCTTATAAAATCTATGAAGATAGTGATATACTAGCATTCTTAGATATTTCCCAAGTAACTATTGGTCACACTTTAGTTATCCCAAAAAAACATTATGAAAATATTTTTGAACTTGATGAAAAAACAGCTGCAACTTTATATGAGAAAGTTGTAGGGGTTGCGAAAATGTTGAAGCAAAAATTAGGCATTAATGACTTAAATATCTTAAATAACAATGGTAAACTTGCATATCAATCTGTAGGTCATTATCATATTCATTTATTACCTAGGTACGAAAATGATGAATTTAAGATTAACTTCCCAACAAATAAATTAACAGATAAAGAATTTAATGATTTAATGAATAAAATAACAAACTAAAAAGGAAAGGCTCTTAAACCTTTCATTTTTTAATTTTTGAATTATTATAATTATTTAAAATATATTTAAAAAATTCAATCCCTAATTCTAATGAAGAACAATCAATATATGGTTGATTGTTTTTTGCACTATTAAAAGCATTAAAATCATAATACAATGGCGAAAACCTAATTACACAGTCACTGACCTTATCAAAATACCTTTTTTCTGATATTTTTGTAACTATTACTGGAGCAATATAAGTTTCTTTAAAGACATTACTAATGGCTTTTTTAACTACATTATAACCATAGTTATAAGTTTTTGTAATCTTAGATGGCTCTGTTATATTTGTTATTTTATAGTCAATATCATATTTTTCCATTAAATCATCTAAATGGATTAAAATATCTGCTGGCTTTTCATGAGTTGATAATTCAAATGCAACTTCCACACAATATTTATTATCAACATTTTCAATGTTTTGAACATTAACATTTGTTTTCAACATCTTTTCAATTTCATCGTATTTTTCTTCAATAATCTTTTTAGATTTTCTTCTAAATATAAATAAATTATTTAAAAATAAACGATCCATAAACCTCATGTCTTTCGCAATGCTTCCTAAAACTTTAATCGACTTATTGTCAATTTTCATTTTAAAAAAGTTCGGTTTTTTTATCTCAAAAATAAACTTGTTTAATTTATCCAAATTACTTGATTCAAACCTTAATTGTAACTTTCCACTTACACCAAGGCCAATTAAAGCATATGTACTTCTTAACCCATATACTTGTGAATCTATAATTCCAGATCCTTCTTCTATTACCAAGTTAAAAAATGCTCCTCTTTTTAAAAATAAGTTAATAATCTTAGTTAACCCATCTTTTTTAGCTTCATCATCATTTGTTATTACAAGTGTAAAATTTAAATCTAGCTTTCCTTTTTCTTTTAATGTTAATTCAATTGCTTCAAATATTGTATAAAGTAAACTTTTACTATCAAATGTTCCATTGCCATAAATTAAATTATCTTCTTTATATGCATCTAAATGCTCACCATTATAGTCAATATGGGTTGCGAAAAGGATACTTGGAGAGTCAATCTTAGATGACTTGTATGAATATATTGCATTACCATCCACTTTTTCCTTTTGAAGGATAGAATGAAGTAACGGAAACTGTTCTTCAATTTTTTGTTTAAACTTTGAATAACCGTCTCCAGAAATAAAACTAGGGGTATCTATCTCAATTAATTCAAAAAGTCGCTTTTGATGGTACATCGTTTTTTCAGTCGCTGTAATTTTTAATTTTTTTGTTTTCCTATTTCTAAAAAGGATAGTTCGTATAAATACCCAAATAAAAAACAGACCTAAAACACAAAGTGTTGCATATATTAAATTTATATAGTTAGATATTTGAATATACATACTTGTTCTCCTTTTGGTATTTTATTATACTAACAGCATTTGTATTTGTCAACAAAATAACATTATTTATATATATATTACATCCCAAGAAAAAATGCGTGAAATTACGCATTTTTATTTTTCAAATATAAGTATAAAGTTTTAACACTCGCAGCTGTTGCACCATAAAATTGCCCAACTTTAGGAGAAGTTGAAAATGCAGTTCCAGCAATATCTAAATGCATCCATTTTGTTCCTTCTTCAATGAAAGCTTCAATAAATGCAGCTCCTGAACTTGCTCCCATAAGTCTTCCAGTAGAGTTTGTAAGATCTGCTACTTTACTATCTCTAACTTGTTCTCTAATACCATCATTAATAGGCATATGCCAAAACTCTTCATTAGCTTGTTCGCTAGCATCTAGAAGATTTTTAATTAATGAATTTTCATTTCCAAATAAACCTGTGATATCTTCACCTAAAGCAACCACTACAGCTCCTGTTAATGTTGCAACATCTATTACTTCTTTGCATCCTTCTTTTTGAGCAAAGCAAACACCATCAGCAAGCGTTAGTCTTCCTTCTGCATCAGTTGATTTAATTTCAATAGTCATTTTATTCATAGCAGTAATTACATCATCTGGTAATAATGCTTCACCATTAATTCTATTATCAGTAGCACAAATAATAACTTGAAGATTAATAGGTAAATTGTTTTTAACAACAGCTTCTAATACACCTAATACTGTTGCACTTCCAGCCATATCATCTTTCATGTTCAACATATTTGTTTTAAGTGAATATCCACCAGTATCAAACATTACACCTTTACCAACTAAACCTATGTATTCTCCTTTTCCACCATTATATTTAACATGGATAAGTTTTGGTTCAGCAGTAGATCCTTTGTTAACCGCTAAGTAAGAATGCATTCCAAATGCTTCAATTTCTTTTTTATCATAAACTTTAATACTAACTTTATTATTATCAAAACTATCTACTAAGTTTGTTGCATACTCAGCTAAATCAGCAGCACTTAAGTGGTTATAAGGTCTATTAACTAAATCCTTAACATTACTCATTGCAACAGCTAAGTTAAATCCTTCATTAATACTTGCATCTAAATCTAATTGTTCATCAATAATTAGATTAATTGTTAGATCGTTATTAAATTTTTTTGTTAGTAATTCATCAAAAACATAATTATAATTTCCAATTGCATTAACTAAAGTTTTCACAACATCTTTTTCAGATAATTTACCCAAAAACGAAGCTATATTAATATTTAATTCACTTCCTAATTTATAATTAACCTTAACTAATGCTTTTTCTAATTGTCTTAAATTATATGTGCTTAATTTACCTAAACTAACTAAATAAACTATACTATTATCCATTTTATTTAATGTATAGATTTTATTAACACTTCCTAGTTTTTTCTCGATTAAATCTTGATTAAATAAATCGATAATTTCTTGGTTAATTTCTTTATTAACAAAAACCGAACTTTGCTCTTCAAAAAAGCCATAAACTAATGGTTTATTATTATAAACCTCACTATTTTTTAATACTTGAAACATATTTCTCCTCCTTATTTAATTACATCAATTCCCATATATGGAATTAATACTTCTGGTACCTTTATACTACCATCTTTTTGTTGGAAGTTCTCAACAATTGCAACCCATGTTCTACCAACAGCAAGTCCGCTTCCATTTAGAGTATGCACAAATTCTAATTTAGAATCTTTAGTACGTCTCATTCTGATATTAGCACGTCTTGCTTGAT
Organism: Bacilli bacterium; assembly: GCA_041675865.1. GTDB lineage: Bacteria > Bacillota_I > Bacilli_A > ML615J-28 > CAG-698 > DUVT01. The sequence continues at coordinate 7,580 of JBAYTA010000070.1, forward strand.
AGTCTTCCGCATTTGAAATAGATCCTATTTCACGATATGTGTTTTGAGATGGAATCCATACTTCAATATCATATGTTTTAGCCATCGCAAATCCCATATCTCCACTGCATAAAGATACAACACGATATGGTATACCTAATAATTGTAACACTTTTTCAGAATTTTCCAACATATTTTCTAATTCTTCATATGAATCTTCCGGTTTAGTAAATTTAATAAGTTCAACTTTATTAAATTGGTGAGTTCTAATTAACCCCCTAGTATCTCTACCTGCACTTCCTGCTTCACTTCTAAATGCCATTGTATAACTACAAAATTTAAAAGGTAAACTATTTGCGTCTATTACTTCATTGCGATACATATTAATAGTAGGCACCTCAGCAGTAGGATTTAAGAACCAATCAGTATTATTAACTAATTTAAATGCATCATCTTCAAATTTAGGAAGTTGACCTGTTGCAGTCATAGATTCTCTATTTACTATATATGGGGGAATTATTTCAGTATAACCATGTTTATTACTGTGTAAATCCATCATAAAAGCAATTAATGCTCTTTCTAGTCTAGCTCCCATACCTCTATAGATAGTGAATCTACTTCCTGTAATTTTAGCTGCTCTTTCAAAATCTAATAAGCCTAATTGTTCACCTAACTCAAAATGTGTTTTTACTTCAAAATCAAATGTTGGTTGATCTAAATAGGTTTTTATAACTTTATTATCATTCTCATCCTTACCAATAGGTACTGTCTCATGTAATATATTTGGTGTTGATAATAGTGCATAGTTTATTTTTTCATCTAATTCTTTAATTTCTTCATCTAAACTTGCTATTTTACTACCAATTGTTCCAACACGCTCCATTTCACTTGTTGCGTCCTTTTTTTCTCTTTTTAATTGGCCAATTAATTTACTTTTTTCATTTCTTTCTCGTTTTAAAACTTCAACTTCAGTAATTTTCTCTCTTCTTTGTTCATCGTTTTTTAAAACATCTCTTAAGTAAGAAAAATCAGCATTTCTAGTTTCTAACCTTTTAATAACGCCTTCTAGGTCGTCTCTTAATAACTTAATATCAATCATTTTTTTACCTCCAAAAATAAAAAGTCCCTTATATAATATAAGGGACGAAATTTTTCCGCGGTACCACCCTAGTTAGTTTAATATAAAAATACTAAACTCACTCGATAAAGGTAACGGCTTTATTAACCGAAGTTGTTTGCAACTTATCTCAAAGGTAGATTCAAAAGGTTGTTCTCTTAGTTCACACCATCCACTAAGTCTCTGAAAAATAAACATTTCCTTTCTACTTGGTCTTCTCATAGATTATTCATTTTTTATTATTATAGTCTTCTCTATATTAATTGTCAACTAAATTCATTTATTTATACATTTTTTATTCAGTATCTTCTTCTTCATCTAGGAATGTATAATCATAATCAAGTTCTAGTTCTTCTTTATAATCTTCACTGTCAAAGTCAGCTTCATCTTCTTCATCACTTCTTGGTACTACTGCAATTGTAGCTGCACTATGTCCTTCATTTAGCTTAATAATACATACTCCTTGTGTATCTCTACCAACAGTAAGTATTTGATCAAGGTGTGTCCTAATAATCATGCCCTTATCAGTAATGATAATTAAGTCCTCATCACCTCTTACAGTAGATAGAGAGATCATCTTACCATTCTTTTCAGTCATGTTTATTGCTTTAACACCTTTTCCACCACGAATTTGGACTCTAAACGCATCAACATTTGTTCTTTTACCATAGCCGTTTTCAGTAACAATAACTATTTCATCACCATCAGTATTAACAATAGCCATACCGATAGCATAATCATTTTCTTCTTCGATTAAAATACCTCTTACTCCAGCTGAAATTCTTCCCATCGGACGAACATCACTCTCAGAGAATCTAATTGCTTTACCATTTGATGC
>JBAYTA010000071.1:0-9441 GCA_041675865.1 Bacilli bacterium
TATATCCAAGGAAGTATGCGTTAATAAAGAAAAAACAATTATAGGTGGTGAGGAAATGGGAAAGGTGATTGCGATTGCAAATCAAAAGGGAGGAGTAGGGAAAACTACAACTTCAATCAATCTGGGGTCTGCACTTAGTAGTAATGGGAAAAAGGTTCTTTTAATTGATTTAGATGAACAGGCTAATGCAACCATTGGATTAGGGTTTTCAAGAGAATTGATTGACATTTCTTCATATGATCTTTTAATTAGTAAAATTAAGATAGAAGATAGTATTTATAAGACAAATGATCCTTTACTTGATTTAATTCCAGCGTCTATAAAATTATCTAAGGTAGAATTGGATCTATATGAAGATAATGACAAAGAGTTAATCTTGGAAAAGAAAGTAAATTACATTAGGGAAGATTATGATTATATCTTAATCGATTGTCCACCTTCATTAGGTGTAACAATTGATAATGCTTTATTTGCTGCGGATTCAGTCTTGATTCCTGTAGAGTGTGAGTATTTAGCATATGATGCTTTAACTCAAATGGTAAACAAAATTAATCAAGTTCAATCAATTCAAAATCTAAATGGAAAATCATTAACAATTGAAGGTGTTTTATTGACAAAACTAGATAATAGAAATATTTTTGGCTATAAAATTGCTGATAAAGTTAGAGATTTATTTCCAACTAAAACTTTTAAAACTATTATAAGCAAATCATCGCATTTGCAAGATGCACCTATGCAAGGAAAACCTGTATTAAAAACAGCATATCATTCAAAATCCAGTAGAGAATATAGACAACTTGCAGATGAAATTTTAAGTAATAACGGAGAGTTATAATGGCTGATTTACAAGAATTTTACGAATTGTATAAATCAAAATTACTTGCAACTTTAATAATTATAGGAGTATCAATTATCCTTGTTATTATTTTATCTTTTATTTTTGTAAGAATCATTAAAAAACAAAAGAGTAAAAGAGCAATAACAATTACTAGGTTAATTAGAAGTATTATTCGCTATGTTATTGCAATAGTTGTGATTATAGCAATACTTGGTGTTTGGGGAGTAGATATTATGCCAATAGTTACTGGTGTTGGTGTACTTGGTTTAGTTATTGGACTTGGAGCTCAAACATTAATTAAAGATTTAATTGCTGGGATATCAATAGTTTTTGATAATATTTTTGAAATTGATGATGTTGTGGAAATTAATGGGTTTAAAGGTAGAGTATTAGAAATAGGTTTAAAAACTACGAGGATTCAAAATTGGAAAGGTGAAATTAAAATCCTATCTAATGGAGATATAACTGAAGTAACTAACTTTTCTAAAAATCCATCAACTGGAGTTGTGGAGATAGATGTTGCTTATCAAGAAAACTTGAATCATTTATTAAAACTTATCGAAGAAAGTTTAGAAGATGTAAGAGAAGCTTTTCCTCAAATTATTGAAGGACCAAATATAGTTGGTGTTACAAATGTTAGTAATTCGGTTACAATTAGAATAACAGTAAAAACAGTATCCGAAGAACATTATGCAGTAGAAAGGGGTATTAGAAAGCATCTAAAAGAATTATTTGAAGAACATAATATTGAGATGCCTTTTAATAAAACGATAATCTATGATAAACAAAATACAAACAAATTATAATATTGGTGATATTCTTGAATTTAAAAAGACCCATCCATGTGGTGGTAAGGAATGGGAAATAATCCGAGTTGGAGTAGACTGCAAATTAAAGTGTACTACATGCGAAAGGATTATTATTGTTCCGAGAATTGAATTAGCAAAGAAAATGAAGAAAATAGTTTTAAAAAATAATCCTGAATGAAGGGTTGTTTTTTATAGAAAAACACATTTTTAAATGTTATAATTAGTTTAGATGAGGTTTGAGATATGATTATATTAAAAAACATTTACAAAGACTATAAATTAGGTAATACTAATGTTAGAGCGTTAAAAGATATAAATTTAGAATTTGGTGAGAATGAATTTGTTTGTGTTCATGGTCCAAGTGGATGTGGGAAGACTACTCTTTTAAATATTATTGGTGGTCTTGATAAGTATACAAGTGGTAAACTAATTATTAACAATCAAGACACATCTAATTTTAAAGATAATGATTGGGATAGTTATAGAAACCAAGAAATTGGTTTTGTATTTCAAAGTTATTATTTACTTCCTCAACTTAATGTATTTGAAAATGTGGAAATAGCATTAGAATTAATTAATTTAGATAAAGATATTAGAGAAAAAATGGTTAATAATGCTCTTATGAGTGTTGGCCTTCTAGATCAAGCAAAAAAGATGCCAAATCAATTAAGTGGTGGACAAATTCAAAGAGTTGCAATTGCAAGAGCAATAGTTAATGAACCGAGTGTTATCTTAGCTGATGAGCCAACTGGAGCATTAGATTCAAAGAATGCTGCAATAATTATGGATATTTTAAAAGAAATAGCTAAAGAAAAGTTAGTTATTTTAGTAAGTCATAATATTGATTTAGCAAAAACTTATGCAAATAGAACTATTGAAATGCTTGACGGGGAAGTTATTGAAGATACTAAAGAATTAAAAAACGAAGAAAAAGAAAAAGTATATGTTAAGAAAAAGACATCTATGGGTCTTTTCACAAGTATGAAAATTAGTATTAGAAATTTACTTAGGACAAGACTAAGAACTCCTTTAATAGTATTTGCTGGTTCCATTGGAATGATTGGAATTGGTTTAGTATTATCGATTGCGAAAGGTGTTAACTTATATATAGATGATGTTCAAAAACAAGCTCTTGTAAGTTATCCAGTTGATATAAATGCAACCTCAAAAGTATTAGATGATGAGGGCAATGTGGAAGAACCACTTGTGAAATTCCCGGATACAGATGAGGTTTATGTTCAAAGAGGCGGAACCAAATATGATTATTACAGGACATTTAATTATGATTTTGTAGATTATGTAAGTAAATTAGATAATCAGTATTATTCTTTAATTAAATATAATCGAACTATTACACTTAATTTACTTTCATACAATGTTAATACAGGTGCTTATAAAACTCAAAGTAGTTATTTTTATGAAATGACTGAAGACTTAGAGTTTATGAACGAGCAATATGATTTATTATATGGTGATTTTCCAACAAATCATAATGAACTAGTTTTGCTTATTAATGATGATAACTCATTAAGTGCATCACTTCTAGATTCATTAAATATTGATAATACAAAAGAGAAAATAAAATTTTCAAAAATATTAGAAACTGAGTATAAGATAATCGATAATAATGTTTTATATAGAAAAGAACTAGATGGTAGATATGTAAGAAATAATTATAGTATTGAAATGTTTAATAATTCTGAATTTTCTTTAAAAATAACTGGAATAATAAGAGTGAAAAAGAATGCTTCTGCAAATATTTATAGAAGTCAAACTGGAATATTATATACAAAAGAACTGCTAGATATTATTTTAGAGAATAATTTAAATTCAGATATAGTAAAAGATCAACTTGAAAATGGTCTTGATAATGATGTTTTCACAAATCAACCATTTGAAAAATATATTGGTGATTCATATACTATGTCTGAAATATATCAATATGAAGAAAACTTATATAGAATTGGTGCAATTCCAAGGATTTATTCAATAAATATATTTACAGAAAAATTCCATAATAGATTGTTTATTAAGGATTATATTGAATCTTATCCTAATAAAGATGAAAGCAATGTAGAAATTATTTACAGTGATTTTATGGATAGGGTTACTAATGAGTTTACAGAATTAGTCAGAGTGTTTTCTACAGTATTAATAATATTCTCTTCAGTATCTTTGATTGTATCATCGATAATGATAGGAATTATTACATATGTATCTATATTACAAAGAACGAAAGAAATTGGCTTGCTTCGAAGTATAGGGGCAAGGAAAAAAGATATTGCAAGATTATTCAATGTGGAAACAATGATAATTGGACTTGCATCAGGAGTTTTAGGAATAATTGGAGTATTGATTCTTTTAGATCCTGTTAATAATTTTGTGAAAAACATGGTAAGTGAATATACTTATTCATTTAGAGGAGTTGAAAGTGTAATAATAGCTAGATTTGAGCTAGTTTATATGTTAATTCTTTTATTTGGAAGTATGATATTATCATTAATATCTGGATTTATTCCAGCAGTAATGGCATCAAGAAAATCTCCAATTGATGCACTAAGAAATGAGAGGTAAAAATGTTAAGAAGATTTGCTAGATATTATAGGCCACATATGAGATTGTTTTTATTAGATTTGCTTTTCGCAACTCTATTATCAGGAATTGATTTAGTGTTTCCTATGATGACCAATTACGTTTTAAAGGGGTTTAAAGAAGCAACAATAGAAGTTAGATTTTTGCTATATATTGGGATAGGCTTTATCATGCTTTATGGCATTAGATTTATGTTTTCCTATTTTATTGGTTATTGGGGACATATTATGGGTATTAGAATAGAAACAGACATGAGAACAGACCTATTTAGAAAATTTCAAATTCTTGATTATCAATTTTTCGATGATAAAAAAACTGGTGAGTTAATGACTAATCTTACTAGTCATCTTCATGATGTATCAGAAATGAGCCACCATGCACCAGAGGATTTGTTTATATCTACAATAATGTTGATTGGTAGCTTTATAATTTTATTAACTGTTAATATTTATTTAACATTAATTGTATTTTTCTTTTTACTAATGTTAGTAATGTATTCACTAAACAGAAGAAAAAAGATGTTGAAGAGATTTCGCCAAGTAAGAACTGTTCAAGGTGAATTAAATGCAGAAGTTGAGTCAAGTTTAATGGGAATTAGATTAACAAAGGCTTATACGAATGAAAAATACGAACAAGGTAAATTTGAAAATGTAAATAAGAAATATAGATCAGCAAGAAGTAATGTATTTAGAGAAATTGCATTATTTGGATCAGGAAATGATTTCTTTATTAATTTAACAAATCTTGCGATTTTAATCTTTGGTGGTTATTTTGTATTTAATCCAAATATTAATTTTGATGTTATAGACTTAACAACTTATTTCCTATATATTAATTTCCTTATAAAACCAATTCAAAGACTAACGAACTCAATGGAACAAATTCAACAGGGTCTTTCTGGTTTGGAAAAGTTTTTCAATATAATGGACGTTAAGACAAGAATTAATTCAAAACCAGATGCAATCGTAAAAGAAGACTTTATAGGAAAAATAGAATTTAACGAAGTGGATTTCACATATCAATCAGGTGAAGATGCAGAGCATATTCTAAATAACTTCACTTTAGATATAGAACCAGGGAAAAAGATTGCATTAGTCGGTGAGACTGGAGTTGGTAAGAGCACAATTTCCAAACTAGTTCCTAGATTTTATGATGTATATGGTGGTTCTATATCAATTGACGGAATCGATGTACGTGATTATGATATATATAATCTAAGAAGAGCAATTGGTACGGTTCAACAAGATGTGTTTATATTCTATGGAACAATTAAAGAAAACATCTTATACGGCAAACCAGATGCTAGTTTTGAAGAAGTTATAGAAGCTGCAAAAAAAGCTCAAATCCATGACTTCATTATGGAGTTAGAAGATGGATATGATACTCTTACAGGAGAACGTGGAGTTAGGCTTTCAGGTGGACAGCAACAAAGGATTTCTATTGCAAGATTATTCTTGAAAAATCCAAAGATATTAATTTTAGATGAAGCAACTTCATCATTAGATAATATTACAGAGAATTTAATTCAAAAATCATTTGATGAATTATCGAAAAATAAAACAACAATTATTATAGCTCATAGACTTTCTACGATTAGAAATGCAGATGAAATAATTGTTATGGGTAAAGAAGGAATTATTGAGCGTGGTAAGCACCAAGATTTAATTAAACAAGGTGGATATTATGCAAGTTTATATAATGCTTCCCTAACAATAAACTAAAAAGCTAAGGCACAAAACCTTAGCTTTTTATATTTTAACTTCAATTGCAACAGGACAGTGATCACTTCCTAAAACTTGATCATAGATTTTCGCATCCACTAAACTTGTACTAAATCTATCAGATACTAAGAAATAATCAATCCGCCAACCTATATTCCTCTCCCTAGCTTTAAGCATGTAACTCCACCAAGTATATCTTATTTCTTCTGGATAAAAGAATCTAAATGTATCAGTAAATCCTGCATCAAGAAGTTTATGGAATTTTGTTCTTTCTTCAATAGTATAACCAGCATTTCTTTCATTAGACTTAGGATTAGCTAAGTCTATTTCTTTATGAGCAACATTTAAATCTCCACATAATATTACTGGTTTTTCTTGATCTAGTCTTCTTAAATAATCTCTAAAATTATCTTCAAATGTCATTCTATAATCAAGTCTAGTTAACTCTCTTTGTGAATTAGGGACATATACAGTAACAAAATAGAATTTTTCAAACTCTAATGTAATAATTCTACCTTCATCATTATACCCCTCACCATCAATTCCGTAGATAACATTTAATGGTTTTTCTTTAGTATATATTAAAGTTCCAGAATAACCCTTTTTGTCTGCACTGTTCCAGTATTCATAGTAATCTTTAAAATCAAACTCCTTTTGATCTTCTTGCATTTTAGTTTCTTGAATAGCAAAGATATCAGCATTCATTTCAAAAAAGAAATCTTCAAATCCTTTTTTCATTGCTGCTCTTAAGCCGTTTACGTTCCACGATATAAATTTCACTTAAAATCCTCCTTCTTTATTATGTAATGATTCATATACACTCGTTTGTTTTTTGCTGCTATATATTCGATTGTAGTGTTTATAAAAGTCATATTATTCTTTTGCATTACTCTTCCTGATGCTTCATTTTCTCTAACATGTCTTGCATAGACTTTGTCTACTCCTATTTTATTGAAAGCAAAATCTAAAACTGCAGAGCAAGCTTCAGTTGTAAGACCTTGATTCCAATATTTTTTTGAGATACAGTAGCCAACTTCTAAGGAATTATCACGATAATTAAATAAACTAATGGTTCCTATAACTTCTTTATTTTGAATATGTTCAATAATCCATTGAAAAAAGAAATCATTATTGTATTGATGAATCCAAGTCATAATAATATCTTTAGTAACATTGATATTCCTATGGGTTTGCCAATTTAAATATTTTGTTACATCATCATCGCTTGCCCAGTTTTTATACATTGGTTGAGCATCTTCAATAGTTATTTTACGAAGTATCAGATTCTTGGTTTGAATTAGTATAGTTTTTGTTACCATATTGATAATTCTCCTTAATGATAATTATAACATATTTATTAATATTTAAAGAAAGAAAAACAAAATTTAGAAATATTTAGATAGTTTGTCCACATTATTACAAAATTCTCCAATCTAATATTATATGATATCTCTTAAGTAGAGGTGAAGTAAATGAATAAATACTTAAATATAATAATAATTAGTTTTTTTACAGTCTTATCTTCAAATTATAATATTGGATTTACACTTTATATACCTATTGTATGTTTTCTTGCATTTAGTAATAGTAAGAATATGCTTTTAATAGTTCCTTCTAGTTTACTAGCTATGTTTTGGTTTAATAGTTCAAAATTGATTGAACTGGGTGTTTTACTATCATTAATTATTTTATTTATAATGTTGGTAAAGACTGAAAAGATAATTTTGAATTTAACTTTTATATTTGTTTTAGCAATTGGATTTATGATTTATAATTATCCAACAATGGCTAATATGATTTATAATTTATTATTTAGTTTAGTTGCAACAGTTTTATATGGCTATTTTTGTTATAACCAAGAAGGAGCATTAGTTAAGGAAAGTAGGTCAAGAAACTTTGCTTATAATGAAGTTATTATGGCGATAACTTCAGTAATTGGAGCTACAACAATTTCGTTTACTAATATTCATATAAGTGTATTTGTTGCTATTTTCTTTTCAATGTATTTATCAAAAAATAATTATCCTTTTCATTCTGTTTTTTATAGTTTAATAAATATGTTTTTCTTAAGATTTTTATTCAAAATAGAAGAATCGCTCTTAATTCCTTTTGTAAGTGCATTTTATTTATTTCCATCAATTTATGCACCTGCTGCTTTAATTAGTTTTAGTTTGCTTGGTTGGGCAACAAATATAGATTTATTTAATGTTACTTATTTGCAAATCACAATTGGAATTGCAATCTTTTTTGAGATTGTGAAAGGAACAATAATAAGTGTGCATTCTAGTGATGATATTATTAGAGGAGCTTATTCACAGGCAATGGAGAATGCAAACAATGAAATTATTGCATTTGCTAGTTTTCTTGATTTGTTTAGTAAAGACTTTTCTGAATCAAAAGAATATACACAGAAATTAAGTGAAGGAATAAACAACTTAACTCACAATTACTGTGAGGGTTGTTATGTAAGAAGTGAGTGTTATAAGAGAAATAAAGGAAAACTCTACACATTTTTTAAAAATTTAATAATGTATTCTAAAAGAAGTGATTATGAGTTAAGAGATGCAGAGGCTATTAGTTTTTTTAAGAGTTGTCCTTATATTGTTGAGATGCGTAAGAGTAGTATATTAATTAATGAGAGATTAAATATTACAAATGCTAATACAAAAATTAATACTTTAGTTGCACAAATGAATGGATTTTCAACTGTTTTAAGGCAATTTAGTGTTGATAATGCTCTTAAAACAGAATTTGATTATGATGTATTTGAAAAAATATATAAAGGATTAAATGATTATGGTTATAATGTTTGTTATTTTGATCCAAAAAAAATAAATACAACTGATTTTGTAATTGAAGTTGGAATTAAGGGAGAAAATTTTAAAAACATAAAAGATATAATAGAAGATATTTGTAATATCTATATTGAAAATAAGGTAACATGTTTATTTAAAAGCGCACTAAAAGGCAAAACATATATAACCATAATTCCAAAAATTAATTATGAAATAGAATATGGTTATGGTTCTATTGCACAAGAAGGTAATAATATATGCGGGGATAACTATTTAATTAAAAACTTAAATAATTCTAAATTAATTGCAGCTATAAGTGATGGGATGGGTAAAGGTTATGTTGCTAATCAAGAATCATCAACTACTTTAAAATTGGTTGATGAAATTACTAAAACATCACTAACAACAGAGACTGCATTACAAATATTAAACACATTTTATTTTATTCAAGATTATTTAGAAAAATACAGTACGCTTGACTTTTTAGAAATCGATCGCTCAAAAGGAGAATTATTATTCTATAAAATGGGTGCTGCATCTTCTTATATATTCCATAAAAATGGAACATTCCAAAAAGTAGAAAACGAGGGACTACCTTTTGGGATTGAAGAAATAATTGAAGCAAAGAAATATAGATTACAAAAAGAAGATTTAATTGTAATGGCAAGTGATGGAATATTTGAGAA
>JBAYTA010000072.1:0-9407 GCA_041675865.1 Bacilli bacterium
GTTTTTTAATCAAGTCATGGTAAATGTAGCCATGTTGGAAAGTAACTTTAGCAGTTGTGGAAGAAGTGGTGTTTTGGTAGATTCTATTTTGATCTACCACTACTATATTATTTGAATATGGAAACATCTCATAAGCACAGGAAAGACCAGCTAATCCTGCTCCTATAATCAAACAATCAACTTTTAAATTTTCGTTAAGCTTTGGGAAAGTTCTTTTATTATTTATTTCTCTAAAGTATGAGTTTTTATTCATTCTAATCAACCTCAACTTTAGTATTTGTATAAAGTGTAAATTTATGATAATTATTAGTTAATTAACTAAAAACACTTTCATATTGATGTTTCTTTCAAAAAAGAGTATAATATATATAAATAAAAATATGTTGTCGATTGTTTAGAGGTAGCGATGCAAATGAGTAAGGTATGGAGGAGACGTCCAATGAAGTACACTGAAAGGTAACCATCGCCGAACATTATAAGTAGGTATACTTATAGTGTGGTATTACATGAAATACATGGAATACTCCTACATTTGTAGAGGCGCTAAAACAAAATTATTATATTTCTTAGTAATTTTAGAATGCGTCATGAGACGCATTTTTTATTTAATAAATTATTAAGGAGATTTTTATTATGAAAAGATTATTTAGTCTTTTAGTTATTGTAACTTTTCTTTTTATTTTAACTGCTTGTAATGAAAGAGAAGTTAATTTGGAAATTGATCGTGAAGATCAATTTATTGTTGGTCTTGAGGTGAATTATGCACCATTTAATTATAGTCAAAATTTTTCAACACAGTATAATTATCCAGTTGCTAATCAAGTAGGTATTTATGCTGATGGTTATGATGTACAAATTGCAAAAGCAATTGCTGCAAGTTTAGGTAAAGTTTTAGTTATTCAAAAATTAGACTGGGATGCACTTATCCCTCAACTTGAAGCAAACAAAATAGATGCAATTATTGCAGGAATGAGTCCTACTGAAGAAAGAAAACAATCTGTATTATTTTCGGATGGATACTTTGAATCAACTCATGTAATGCTTGTTAAAAGTGATTCTAGTTATAAAAATGCAACTAGTTTAAATGATTTTAATGGTGCAAGAGTAGTTGGTCAACATGGAACAGTTTATGATGATTTAATTTCTCAAATAGATGGAGTTATTCATCAAACTCCACTAAAAAGTGTTCCAGATATTTTAACACAAATATTAGGAAATAAAAGTGATGCAACTGTATTAGAGTTACCTGTTGCTTTAGGCATAGCTGCAAATAATCCAGAGTTTAGTGTAGTAAGGTTAGATAATGGATTTGATGTTTCTATAGAAGATATTACAGTGTCAATTGCAGTAAGATTAGAAGATGAAGAGCTTGCTAATTCAATTAATAGTATCTTAGCTGGTATTACACAAGAAGTAAGAGAAAAAATGATGAATCAAGCAATCGTAAGGGAAAATGGATAATAAAAGAAAATTTGTTCATGTAAGAGTATTACTTATTGCATCACTTGTAATATTCTTTGGAATAAAAGTATTAGGGCTAGATACTAAGAGATTAAGTATTGTTTTAAGTTGGAAGTTGCCATTAGGGATAATGGCACTTCTTATTGGTGTTTTATCTATTACTTTTGTAATATTAAAATTATTTAAAATTATTAATATAAAAAATCCAAAAAAAATATTAAAGTATATTTATACTATAAATATAATATTAAGTATTTTATTTATTATGGAATTTATAGCACTTCCATTAATTCAAAGTTTTATTAATACATCTACTATGGGGAGAATTCCAAGTAAAGATAATTTTCTAGACTCAATTACTTATATAATTTCTAATCATGCAAGTCAATTTATAAGAGGTATATTAATGACCTTACTCCTATCATTAAGTGGTACATTAATTGGTCTTGTTATAGCTTTTATATTTGTAATTATTAGAACTATAAAAGTTAATAAAATGGATAGTGAAGGAATTGCGTTTTTAAAAACAGTAGGTAGCGGGTTTGTGAAAATATATGTGAATATATTTAGAGGAACTCCTATGATGGTTCAAGCTGTTATTATCTATTATGTATTACCTGTTTTTATTGCTAATACTTTCAATATCCCTCAAAGTAGTGTTGATAAGCTTTTAACAATCACAGTCTCTGGGATTATAATTGTATCTTTAAATACTGCTGCTTATTTGGTAGAAGTTTTAAGAGGTGGAATAGAAGCAATTGATAAAGGTCAAATGGAAGCTGCAAGAAGTCTTGGGTTTACTTACTGGAAAGCAATGTTTAATATAATCCTTCCCCAAGCAATTAAAAATGTTTTACCAAGTATTATAAATGAGTTTATTATAAATATTAAGGATACATCAGTATTAAATGTTATTGCGGTAGCAGAATTATTCTTTGTTGCCCAAGATGTAAAAATGCAGTATTATCGTACATATGAACCATTTGTGATAGCTGCTATAATTTATTTAGTTCTAACTCTAGGAACATCAAAATTACTTGTATTTGTAGAGAAAAACCTTAGTTTAAGTGAAACTCCACTTCCGAGTTCAAATTAGGTGATATTATGAAGAAAATTATTGAGATAAAAAATTTAAATAAATCATTTGATAATACTAAAGTTTTAAAAGATATATCTGTTGATATATATGAAAAAGATGTACTTTGTATTATTGGACCTTCAGGTAGTGGGAAATCAACTTTCCTTAGATGTTTAAACTTACTTGAAGATGTTGATAGCGGAAGTGTGATTTTTGATGGTATTGATATTACTAATGAAAAGGTTGATATCAATCATTTAAGAACTGAAATTGGAATGGTATTTCAATCGTTTAATTTGTTTAATAATAAAAATGTTATTAAGAATTTAATTTTAGCACCTGTAAAAGTTTTAAAAATGGATAAAACAAAAGCAATTGAGCTTGCATTTTTGAATTTAGAAAAAGTAGGTATGAGTGATTTTGCTTATAGAAATGTAAATACATTAAGTGGTGGGCAAAAGCAAAGGGTTGCGATTGCAAGGGGCTTAATGATGAATCCTAAGATTATGCTGTTTGATGAACCAACATCGGCATTAGATCCATTAGTTGTTGGTGAAGTCTTAAATGTAATGAAAGAACTTGCGAAAAGTGGAATGACTATGGTAGTAGTAACACATGAAATGTCATTTGCAGCATCAGTTGCAACTAGAGTAATTTACATGGAAGATGGTGGGATAGTTGAGGATGATTTTCCTGAGGTTATCTTTAAAAATCCTAATAATGAGAAAACTAGAGAATTTCTTGCTAGAGTTATAAACTAGATATTAAAAATAAATATTAATTTTGTTTTCCTTGAAATAGATCCGAAATTTTAGTATAATAATTAAATAAGGAAGTGAAAGAGATGATTAATAAACAAATTTGTCAAGATGTTTTAGAAGAAGCCTTAAAAACTGGTGGTGACTTTGCAGAGATATTTGCGGAATCAACTTACAATAATTTTTATGAGCAAACATCTGAAGAAGTTACAAAAGCATCAAGTAGTCATGTATATGGTGCGTCTATTAGAATCTTAAAAGGTTCTTTAGAAGTTAATGGCTATACGAATAACTTTAGTAAGGAAAGTTTAATGGCTCTTGCTAGCAAATTAGCTGGTGCTATTAGTGGTGAAAATCTTAATATTAAATTTAAGTTAGAAGAAGTAGAAGTTGAAAATAACAATAGAGTAAAAGTTTTACCATCTAGTATATCTAATGATAAAAAGTTAAAATATTTAAATGATTTTTATAATGCAGCTAAAGATTATTCTAATGAAGTAACACAAA
Organism: Bacilli bacterium; assembly: GCA_041675865.1. Lineage (GTDB taxonomy): Bacteria > Bacillota_I > Bacilli_A > ML615J-28 > CAG-698 > DUVT01. Next base: position 3,805 of record JBAYTA010000072.1, read on the forward strand.
TTATATCATCTGTTCGCGATGAAGAACAAAAAGTAGTAATTGCAAATACAAAAGGAAGATATTTAAAAGATACTAGATGCCATGTTATTTTATCTGGAACTGTAATAAGTAGTGATGGAAAATCAACTCAAACTGGAAGTAATAGAGTTGGTGGTCATGTTGGTTATGAATTATTAGATAATACTGATATAAATGAGTTTGCAACAGAAATAGCAAAAACTTCTATTACGATGTTACATGCTGACGAAATGGTTGGTGGTGTAATGACAGTAGTTGTACATAATGGATTTGGTGGAGTATTGCTTCATGAAGCGTGTGTTCACTCACTTGAAGCAACTAGCGTTGCGAAAGGATCTTCGGTTTTCACAAACATGCTAGGTAAAAAGATTGCTAGTGATATAGTAACTGCAATTGATGACGGAACACTAGCTAATGACTGGGGATCACTAAATGTTGATGATGAAGGTGAACCAACTAAGAGAAATGTTTTAATAGAAAATGGTATCTTAAAGTCTTATTTAGTTGACTATAGAAATAGTAGAATAATGAATCATCCTGTAACAGGAAGTTCGAGAAGACAAAATTATAAGTTTTCCCCTACATCAAGAATGACTAATACATTCTTTGCTCCTGGAAAAGATAAATATGAAGATATTATTAAAAACACTGAATTTGGATTATTTGCGAAACAAATGGGTGGCGGAAGTGTTAATCCAAGCACAGGTGAATTTAACTTTGCAGTTAATGAAGGTTATTTAATTGAAAACGGGAAAATTACAAAACCTGTTCGTGGCGCTACTTTAGTAGGTAGTGGTAGTGAAGTATTATTAAACATTGATATGATAGCTGACAATTTATCATTTGGACATGGAATGTGTGGATCTTTAAGCGGGTCTATTCCTACTAATGTTGGTCAACCAACTATTCGTGTTCAAAATATGACTGTTGGTGGAAGAGGTGAAAAATAATGGATTCTAAAGTATTAATAGAAAAGGCATTAGCTTCTGGATTTAGTGATTTTGAAGTATATTCATCAAAATCTACTTCCACAACACTTTCAATTTTTAATGGAGAAGTTGATAAGACTGAAATTAAAGATTCTCTTACTTTCACTGTTCGTGGAATTTATAATAATAAAATGGCTTATCTTTCATTTGAAAATGAAGATGAAGATATGGATGATATTATAAATAAACTAAAAGCAAATGCGATTAGTTTAAGTACTAAGGAAGAATTTGAAATTTACCAAGGTGATGATGAATATCCTGCTTCACGTGAAGTAAGAGGTGGTTTCTTAAGTATTCCTACAAATCAAAAAGTTGATTTATTAAAATCTTTAGAAAAGCAAATTAAAGATTTTGATGAAAGAATCGTTAATGTTCCTTATTGTAGATATAATGAAGCGGTTAGTTCTGTGGGAATTGTTAACTCTAAGGGATTAAATGTAAGAAAGGAAAATGAGTATTGCTATGTAGTGTTACAAGCAGTCGCAAAAGAAAACGAGCAAACACAATCAGCATTTGAAATTGAAATTGCACTTTCATATGATGATTTATTAAAAGAAGATGTTGCAAACAAGGTAGCAAAAAAAGCAATTGAAAAATTAAATGCACTACCAGTTTCATCTAAGGTTTATCCAGTTATATTTAATAATGAAGCTATGGCTGATTTATTCTCTGTTTTCACATCGTTTTTTAGTGGTGAAGCTGCTATTAAAAAACTAACTCCACTTCTAGGTAAAGAAGAGGAAAGTATTTTTTCTGAAAAAATTACAATAGTTGATGATCCTCTATATGAGGGGTCTGTAAATTATGAACCTTTTGATGATGAAGGTGTTGCGTGTTACAGGAAAGAAATTGTAAAAGAAGGTATATTTAAAGGGTTAATGCATAATCTAAAAACAGCAAAGTATTTTAAAACAACTACTACAGGTAATGGTTTTAAAGCTGGTGCTAATGTTGGAGTTAGTGGTGTTAACTTATATATTGAACCGGGAAGTAAAACCCAAGCAGAATTAATGCAAGATATAAAAGAAGGACTACTAATAACTGATTTAGCTGGCTTACATGCAGGTGCTAATCCTATTACTGGTGACTTCTCAGCTCAATCTTCTGGATTCTTAATTGAAGAAGGCAAAATAACAAAACCAGTTACATTAATAGTAGTATCTGGCAACTTTATAAAAATCATGAACCAAATAGATGATCTTGGTAATGATCTGAAAGTATTCCATAATGGTATCGGTGCGCCTTCAATTAGATTCACAGGACTTCCTGTATCAGGTAAATAGATACAAAGATCTCTTTTTTAAAAGAGATTCTTTTTAAGAGAAATATAAACAATGTTTAAACAAAAGAAAGGTAAAAATGAATAAATTTATAGATTTAAATATAGACCCTAGTATAAAGCAGGGGATTAGTAAAAAACAATATGAAGAAATGACGGAAGTGCAAGAAAGTGTAATTCCTTTAGCGCTTGAAGGTCATGATATAATAGCTCAGGCTCCAACTGGAACAGGAAAGACAATGTCTTTTGCTATTCCAATTTTAGAAATGATTGATAGTAGTAGTGATAAGGTGCAAGCTATTATTTTAGCTCCAACCAGGGAGCTAGCAATCCAAATTACTGAAGAGATTCAAGAGGTTGGATATTTTAATAAAAATATTAGAGTAACATCAGTATATGGTGGAGAATATATTGAAAGACAACTAAGAAGTCTAAAGGCAAGACCGCAAATTGTTGTTGCTACTCCAGGTAGATTAATGGATCATATGAGGAGAAGAACAATAAAACTAAATGATGTTAAAATTTTTGTATTAGATGAAGCAGATGAAATGCTGAACATGGGATTTCGTGAAGACATTGATACAATTTTAGCTGATGTTACTAATGAACATCAAACAATGTTATTTAGTGCAACAATTTCTAAAGGTATTGAAGAAATTGCGAAACTTTATCTTAAGAGTCCAAAAGTAATTAGAATTAGCAAAAGTGAACTAACAGTATCTTTAGTAGAGCAAAAATATATATTATTAGAAGAAAAAGATAAAATCGAAGTAATGAGTAGATTAATCGATATTAATGATTATCATCTAGTAATGGTATTTTGTAATACTAAAAGAGCAGTTGATGAAGTTAGTGCTCAATTACTTCAAAGAGGATTTATGGTTGAAGCACTACACGGTGATATGAAACAAATGCAAAGAGACCGTGTAATGAATAGATTTAGAGAAGGTCAAATAAATATTTTAGTAGCATCAGATGTTGCAGCAAGAGGTTTAGATGTAGATGATGTTGATGTAGTATTCAATTATGATGTACCTACTGATGAAGAATATTATATTCATAGAATTGGAAGAACTGGGCGTGCAAAAAGAACAGGACTTGCTGTATCTTTAGTTACTAAAAAAGAAAAATATAGATTAAAATCAATTATGTTATATTCTAAGGCTTTAATTTCTTTAATGGAAGTTCCTACTTTAGATAAAGTAATGAAAGTAAGAATAAAAAGAATTTTAGATAAAGCAATCTCAAATAATGAGGATGCTGGGACTAAAATAAATAAATATCAAAAACTAATTTCGCAAACAATTGCATCATTAGAAGAACAAGGCATTTCAAAAGATGTTATAATAAATGGATTAATCTTAAGTGAATTAAATAATCTTCAAAATGATTTTGAAATTACAGAAGTTCGTGAAGAAGTAAACATAAAAGGTAAAAGTAAAGATCGTGGTAAAAAAGCAAGTAATACTACAAGAATGTTTATAACTTTAGGTAAAAAAGATAAATTAAAGATTTATAATATTACTGATTTACTTGTATCAAAAACTAATTTAACTAATAGAGATGTTGATAGAGTTGATATGTACGATAATTTTTCGTTTTTTGAAGTTCCAACAAACAAAGCTGATCAAGTATTAAAAGCATTTAATAAAATAATAATTGATGGTAAACGCGTAAATGTGGAAGTTGCAAAAGATAAAGGAAGAAATAAAGAAAGCAAGAAAAGAGATAATAGAAACAAGAGGGTGAGATAATGAAAAGATTTTTTACATCTGAATCTGTGACTGAAGGTCATCCAGATAAGGTGTGTGATCAAATTTCTGATGCTATATTGGACAGTATTTTAGCAGAAGACCCATATGCAAAAGTAGCATGTGAAGTTGTTGCAACAACTGGTTTAGTTATGGTTATGGGAGAAGTAACTACAACTACTTATTGTGATGTGCAAAAAATTGTTCGAGAAACTGTTGCAGGAATTGGTTATGACCGTGGTAAGATTGGTTTTGATGCTGAGAACTTAGCAGTTCTAGTATGCTTAGACGAACAATCACCTGATATTGCTATGGGTGTAAAAGATGGTGATGGTGCAGGTGATCAAGGGTTAATGTTTGGTTATGCAAACAAAGACACTAGTGAACTAATGCCTTTACCAATTTACTTAAGTCATAAATTAACAAAGAGACTTGCAGAAGTAAGAAAATCTGGTTTAGTTGATTTTCTAAGACCAGATGGTAAAGCTCAAGTAACTGTTGAATATGACGGAGTAAATGTTAAAAGAGTTGATAGTGTTGTTATATCTACTCAACATAATGAAGTTGTAACACAAAAAGAACTTCATGTGTTTATTACAAAAGAAGTAATTGAAAAAGTTATCCCTAAGAATTTACTTGATAACGAGACTAAGATTTTTATCAATCCAACAGGAAGATTTGTTGTTGGTGGTCCAAAAGGAGATTCTGGATTAACTGGAAGAAAGATCATTGTTGATACTTATGGTGGTTATGCTCGTCATGGTGGTGGTGCTTTTAGTGGTAAAGATCCTACTAAAGTAGATAGAAGCGCATCATATATGGCAAGATATATTGCGAAAAATTTAGTTGCAGCAGGAATTGGTGATGCAATTGAGGTAGGTTTATCCTATGTAATAGGAATTGCAGAACCTTCATCGATAATGGTTAATACTTTTGGTACGTCTAAGTACACTGAAGAAGAGATAGTTGCAATAATAAGAAAAGTGTTTAAATTAACACCTAAAGACATTATTGATAAACTTGATTTGAGAAAACCAGTATATAAGCAAGTTGCAAGTTATGGTCATTTTGGTAGAAGTGATTTAGATTTAACTTGGGAAAAGTTAGATAGTGTTGATTTAATTAAAAACAATTTACCTAAATAATTGTAATATAATAAAATTTGATATATATAAGCAAAACATTTTACTTAAAAGTTATTTATTAAAAAATTTTGGGCATGATTCATGAATTAATTGAGATCATGCCTTTTTTAAATAATATTAATTTTCTATTATGTTATTTAATAAAATTGTTCAAAATCCTAATTTAAAATAAAACAAAAAGATTCTTATCATGCGATTTATGAGTGAATTTAACTTATAACGGGAATAATTCTTGTTATAGAAAATAAGAATCATCTAGTTAATCTAGATGATTTTTTTATAAAAAACAATATAATAGTCTAGATAAATTACTATTTTTTATACTTATTTCTAAAATGATATTTAAATCTATAATTTGTTATGGTATAATGAAATTAGACTATATTGGCGAAAAATGTATAAGGTGGAGGTTAATAATTTA
>JBAYTA010000073.1:0-9157 GCA_041675865.1 Bacilli bacterium
GTTTTTGTAAACCAAGTAATACTTGATAATTTAGCAAACAGATTTACAAAATTAGATGAAAAGATTAAAAAATCTAATATGGTAGATTATTTTGAAAAAACACTAATTCCTTTATCAAATGTACGAGTAGAAGATAAATATGGTAAGCTATTAAACCATTTATTAAATGGTGATACGATAATAATGATTGATGGATTTACATGCTTTCTTGCAATAAGTTCTAAAGGTTTTAAGGAAAGAGCAGTTGAAGAACCAAAAAATAATGTTAGCGTTAAAGGAAGCAAAGAAGCTTTTACTGAGTCTTTCGCTACCAATGTTTCATTACTTAGAAAAAGAATGAAAAATCCGAATTTAAGAGTTAAAACTTATATTATAGGTAAAAAAACGAATTGTAATATTGCTCTTGTTTATATAAAAGGACTATGTGATGAACAATTATTAAATGAAGTTGATAAAAGACTAAATGCAACTGAGATTGAAAGTATTGTAGACTCATCATATCTTAAGTATTTTTTAAAAGAGAAACAGCATTCTATTTTCCCATTAATTTATGATACAGAAAGACCTGACTCAGTTATAGGTGGTTTATATGAAGGTAGATTTGCAATTATCGTTGATGGGTCTCCTAATGTTTTAATTGCTCCAGTTACCTTTTCAAATTTTCTAACTTCTGCAGAAGATTATTTTAGCAAAACATTTGTAGGGACAGCATTAAGGATAATGAGAGTTCTTGCAGTTGCATTTGCACTGTTTTTACCTGCTGCATACATGTGTATAGTAAAATTCAATTCTGAACTATTGCCTATAAATATGGTATATAGCATAACAGGTCAAAGAACAAATGTCCCACTACCAGCAGACTTAGAAATTATATTAACCTGTTTTGCATTTGACTTATTAACAGAAGCTGGAACGCGGATGCCTAGAGCTGTCGGTACAGCACTTTCATTTGTTGGAGCAATTGTAATTGGTCAAGCGGCTGTAGAAGCAAGTTTAATCTCCTCAATGATGTTAATAATTGTTTCAGTAAATGGGATTGGTACATTGCTTATACCAGATTATGAAATGAGCCAAACAGTTAAATTTGTACGCTACTTTATATTGCTTGCAGCATTAGTTTATGGAATCTTAGGTTTTGCAATTGCTGTTTTTGTTCTATTAGTCCATTTAATTAGTTTAAGAAGTTTTGGTAAACCATATTTACAACCACTTGCACCTCTAGCTAAAAAAGGATTGTTGGATAGTTTGGTTGTTGCTCCACTAGGAAAATTATTAAAAAGAGATAAGGATAAAAAAGGAGCTATCAATGAAAAAGTTTAAAATATTTATACTTATATTAGTATCTGCACTTGGGCTTTATGGGTGTGGTTCAAAACAGGATATAAATGAACTTATTTTTATAAGTGCTATTGGTTTTGATAAATCTGAAAATGATGGTTTTAAAATGATTGCGCAAATAGTAAATAATAATGTTTTAGTTCCTGATCCACCACAAATCACACCTGTTGTTATCGTTACATCTGAAGGAGAAACTGTTTTAGATTGTTTGGTAAATTTAAATAACTTACTACCAAATAGGACATATATGATAAATCTGCAAATGGTAGTATTTAGTGAAGAAGTTGCAAAAGAAGGAATAAATGAATATATGCATTTTTTTGTTAACTTTTCTGAAGCTCAACATGAATATAATGTAGTTATTACTAAAGATATAAGTGCAGAAGATTTGATGAGTCAAATATCAGTTTTCTCTATGTTTCCAACTAGAGTATTGATAAATAAACTAAAAACAGCAACAGATTATTATGGCTTTGCAAGAATGACTTTTGTAGAGGAAGTTGTAAACACTCTAAGGAGTGATTATGGTACCTTGGTTTTATCAAGCATAACAGCAAAAGGTGATTTAGAAAAAGGTAAATCAATTGATCAAACTAAAGAAACAGATGTAGTTTCAAAGATAGAAATTTCGGATATAGGTGTATTTAAAGATGGAAAACTTAAAGGTTGGTTAAGTAAAGATGAATCAGTTGCATACAATTTTATTCATAATAAAATTGAAAGAGCATACATGACAGTAGACGGAACTAAGGGGAATAAAATTTCTAACTTGTTAAGAATGAATAAATCTAAAATAACTGTAGAAGTTAAAAATAATCAACCTAGTGTTTATATAGATATTAAATTTAATGTGCTAGTAACTGAGGATACATCTTTAGTTATTGAAATTGAAAAAGCATACGAAGAACATGTGGAAAGAATGATAAAAGAAAAACTTACAAAGCAAATTGAAGATCTAATAGTAAAAGGTAAAAGCTATTTTGAATTTGATATATTTGGTTTTTCTGAATATTTTTATAAATATGAACCAAAATGGTATGAAGCAAACAAATTATTCTATGATGAAATATTTAAAACAATACCAATTTACGTAAATGTAATACCAAATATAGAAAGAATGGATGTTTAAGTATGAAGGAGAAAATTTGTTTAAAACAGTTTTTTAAGCTTATGGTAGTATATATTATTGCTAATGATACTGTTAGAGGAATATATGCTCATGACTTGAAACAGGATGTATGGATACCCCAATTAATAGGTGTACTAATAAGTGTTTTATTATTTACCTTATATTTATTTATTTATAAAAATACTAAATTTAATGATTTTGATAACTCAATGAAGCATGTATTAGGTAAATTTGTAAGTAAAATAATTTATGTTTTATATATAATCTATTTTCTAGCAATTATATTTTTTAACCTTACAGATATGCAAGAGATAATAATTCTTCATCTACTACCTGGTTATTCTGATATTATGCTTAATTTGATTATGTTAGGAGCAATATTATATTTGTTATCTAAAAAAGTTGAAGTACTTGCTAGATTATCAGAGTTGGTATTTTTAGGAATAATTGCTATTTTTATTGCAATGATTGTCTTTTCTACATCCATCCATGTTTTCAATTTTAATAATGTACTTCCTATTTTAAATAAAGGATACCTACCAATTGTAAGACCCGCAATAGAAATGGGATATTCAGTTCCGTTTGGAGAATTATTTGTAATGTTAGTAATATTTCAACATTTAGATAATAAAGAAAAACATACAAAAGTTGGAACATATAGTATTTTAACTGCTAGTTTTATTTTAACAACTGTGACCCTACTTAACATATTTATCATAGGTCCTTATGCGATGAGTTACGGATTGTCCCCTGCCTTTAGATTAGCAAGGATGCTAGATATTGAAGAGTACTTACAAAGACTGGACTTACTATTAATTGGATACCATATGATAGTTGTATTTGTGAAAATAATTGTTCTATTATATGGAGCAAGTATAATGGTAAGATCTATATTTAAGCTAAAAGAGAAGCAAACAAAATATTCTAATTTGATATTAGTTGCTATAGTATTTGTTGCAACACTTTTTCTCACAAAAAGATACACAGACATATTAGTTTTCAGAAGAGATTTTTTTATTAAATATATTGGGCTAATAATGGAAGTGTTCTTTCCACTTTTAATAGTAATAATTTCTTTTGCAAGAAAAGGTAAAAAAATTGTAAATCCAAATGATTTATTAGAATTTGAAATATAATTAGGCTATAGAACTTAATAGGTTCTATAGCTATTTTTTTTAAAAATTTATAGTATTAGGCGTTTTGCTATGATATAATTTAATAAAGTTACGGAGGGAAAGAATGGTAATAAAAGTTGAAAACCTAGTAAAAACTTATAAAAGTGGTGTTAGAGCATTAGATGGACTAACATTTCAAGTTAGAGATGGTGAAATATTCGGACTACTAGGGCCAAATGGAAGCGGGAAAACAACAAGTATTAATTGTATACTTTCTTTACTTAAATATGAAGAGGGTAAAGTTGAGATTTTTGGCAAAGAAATGACACCAACTAGTTATGATATAAAAAAAGATATTGGAATAATTACTCAAAACGTAGCCGTTTATGATGAGTTAACTGTTTATGAGAATATTGATTTCTTTTGTAGTTTATATGTAAATGATAAAAGTGAAAGAAAAAGATTGGTAGAAGAAGTTATTGATTTTGTTGCACTAAATGATTATAAAAAATTTGTTCCTAAGAAATTATCTGGAGGACTTCTAAGAAGACTTCATATTGCTTGTGGAATAGTGCATAAACCTAAACTAATTATACTTGATGAACCTACTGTTGCAGTAGATCCACAGAGTAGAAATAAAATATTAGAAGGAATAAAACAATTAAATAAAGAAGGTGCGACCATAATTTATACTTCTCATTATATGGAAGAAGTTGAGATGATTTGTGATTATATTCTAATAATGGATAAAGGAAAAACCATAGCAGAAGGTACAAAAGAAGAATTAAAAGATTCAATAAAACTTGGTGAAACAATAGAAATAGAATTAAAAGAACCAAATCAAAGTTTAATAGAAGAAGTAAGTAAACTTGAAAGAGTATTAGATGCAAGCTACAAAGATAACACCTTAATAGTTAAATCCTTAAAAGGAAAATCAAATGTAGGAGATATATTAAACTTGATCCAAGTTCATAATTTAGAATATGATCGAATCTATTCTGAATTACCAACATTAAATGATGTATTTTTAGAAATAACAGGAAAAGAATTGAGGGACTAATATGCATTTATTTAAAACAAGAATGCTTACTCTCTTTAGAAATAAAATTGTAATATTTTGGTCACTAATATTTCCAATCGTCTTATCTACTTTTTACAGTCTTGCTTTTTCAAATCTCAACACTACAACAATATTTGATACTATTAGTATTGCTGTTGTTGATAGCGAAGAAATGAATCAAGTATTACTTGGATTTTTAGAAGAAGCTAAATTTGATGAAGAAAAAAACATGTTTAAAGTAAATTTAAAGAGTGAAAAAGAAGCAAAAGATTTACTAGAAGATAATAAAGTAGTCGGTGTAATAAGTACAAATCAAGATAGCGTCACACTTATGGTTAATAATAGTGGTTTAAACCAGACAATTGTTAAAACATTTTTAGATGAGTATTTACAAACAACTACTGCAGTTATGGATATTGTAGTTCTTTCAGGAAGTAATCCTGAAGATATAATAAATGAATTATATTCAAATACTAGTTATATTGATGATGGTTCAAATGAATATAGTGCTATCAATATGTTATTGATAATGTATTTTTCTGTTATAGGAATGGCTCTTATTTACGGAGGTTTTTGGGGAACTGACAATATTTTAAATTTACAAGCTAATATGTCAACAAAAGGTATTAGAGTTGCTGTTAGCCCAGTTAATAGAATAAAGATTATTTTAATTTTTACTGCATGTGCATTTTTAATTCATTTTGGAATAATATCAATAGTTTTATTATACATGAGATTTATTCTTGGAGTTGAGTTTGGAGATAAGACTTTATATATACTTTTAGTTTGTGTATTAGGATCTTTAACTGGAATTACATTTGGCTCGTTTGTAGCTATTTCACTTAAAAAAGCTTCAGAAGGGGTTAAAATAATGACAACAGTTTTAGTTGGTGTAGTTGGTGGATTCTTATCGGGTATGATGGTTGTAGATATGAAGTATATAATTCAAACTAAAGCGCCAATCTTACAATATATTAATCCTGTTGGTGTAATCACAGATTCACTACACTCATTAAACTATTTTGGAGCTACTTCTAGGTTCTTTACCAACATTGGGATACTTTGTGTAATGATTATTGCTTTCACAATCGGTACTTACCTTTTCTATAGGAGAGATAGTTATGAAAGTATTTAACCTATATAAAAAATTGTTTAAAAGTAAATTTGTTGTAGTAATTATATATGTAAGTATTTTTCTTGGTTTGTCAATTGTATTATCATCATCTCAAAGTAGTAGTAATGCATTTGTTGAAACAAGAATTGGAGTTAGTTTAGTCAATTTAGATGAAGACTCAAAACTTAGTAATGGTTTAATAGATTATTTATCAAAATATGCTGTGTATAAAGATATTCCAGCGGAAGATATCGATGATGCTTTATATTTCAAGCAAATATCTGTTATTATTACAATACCAAAGAACCTTGAAGAAGATTTAATAATGGGTAGGGATATCAAGATACAGCAAAGGAAAATTGAAGAAAATATTACAACTGTTGCAATAGATAGAGCAATAAACAAATATTTAAATTATGTTAGTACATACTTAAATAATACTGATAAAACAATTGAAGAAGTAGTTTTATTAGTAAGTGATGTTTTAGAAAAAGAAGCAGAAGCTATTACACTAATAGAAGAAAGCGATCAGCTAGATAGTAGTGCAGCGTACTTTAGAATTTTTTCATATATTGTTATGTCTGTAATTTTAACTGTTGTAGGCTTAATTACTATCTCTTATAGAAAGTTTGAAGTAAATAGAAGATTAATAGTATCTCCATATCCAACGAAGAACGCTTCTTTGGATATGATATTTGGAAACTTATTATTTACTATAGCTTTAGTTACACTTCTTTGTGGTGTATCAGTTCTACTATATCCAGATGTTTTATTTTCAAAAAACGGCTTATTATTATTAATTAATGCCTATTTATTTGGATTTGCAGCACTAAGTATGTCTTATTTTATGAGTTTATTAATAAGAAAGGAAGAAGTATTATCTGGAGTAAACAATGTATTCTCTTTAGGTACTGCATTTCTAACAGGAGCTTTCGTTCCACAATTTCTATTAAGTAGTGGGATTTTAGCATTCGCACATATTTTCCCGAGTTATTATTATGTTTATAATGTTGAAAAGATAACAAGCACAGGTAATTTAGGCAATGCAGATATAAACTCTATAATTATTCATTTATTAGTACAAATTGTATTTATAGGTCTATTTGTTGTAGCATCCATTATTTTAAGCAGAAAACAAATGCAATCAGAGAATTAAATTATAATAATAAACATATTGCCGATTTTTTTTAGATTCAACTCTTTCTCTAAGCCTTATAAATACTTTTATTTATATTGATTATTTATTTGAGTTTGGCTTATTTTTAACAATTCTATTTTCGCTATTGACTTTCTTTATTATCCTATTCTATTGTATAAATATATATAAAAATGATAAATATAAGATAGGTGTTCTTAGAAGTATGGGTATGTCAAATAAAGATATTATATCTGGATATTTACTTGAGCTTTTATTTTTGATTTTAATTTCTTTTACAATCGGAATAATATTTTCAAGAATATTTTTGATAAAATTTAACAACATTGTATATACCAAGTCAATATTTTCAATTATTTTTTTCAAAAATACTATTCCTGACTATATTAAAACATTACTGTTTATAATAGTGCTTTTAATTATTTCCTTGGTGTATCCGGTTATAAAATTAATTAAGAAAAGCACAATTGATATTATAAAAAAGCATAACTAAATATACAAAAGGGCTTCTAAGAGTTATTATCTTGGGAGCTTTTATTTTTTAATATTATTGCTATTTAAAAACATAAGTCAGATAATTGAATTTTATATAGACTATTGAATATAAAAATAAAAATGATATAATAAATATTAAGGTAGAAACTATGGTAAAGAAATATAAAAAAGAATTGGATGTTTCATATACACTTGGTATTACGTTAACAATTGAAGTTTTAAAACAAAGAAATGATTTAGTTAATAGAGTATTTATACATTCAAAAACAATTAAAAATGAATCTTTTAATTTAATAGAAGAATTATGTAATCGCAATAATATCCCGCTTATTTATAATGATAAAGTATTTAATATATTATCTAATAAAGAGAATTGTTTTGTAATTGCTGAATTTAGAAAATATAATAATAATATTAATGAGTTAGATAATCATGTTGTTTTAGTTAATCCATCTAATGCAGGTAATTTAGGAACAATAATGCGTTCGATGGTTGGATTTAATTTAAATGATCTAGTTATTATAACCCCAGCTGTAGACATATTTGATCCCAAATGTATAAGAGCTAGTATGGGAGCTATATTTCATATAAACTTTACTCATTATAATAATTTTTTAGAATATTATAATATTAATAGGGCAAGACACTATTACCCATTTATGCTTCAGTCTAGTTGCAATTTAAGCAGTATAGATATAAAAAGCCCATACTCATTGATTTTTGGAAATGAAGCAACTGGATTAGATGACAGTTTTTTAAGATATGGAAATAGTGTTATAATAAAACATTCAAATTATATTGATAGCCTTAATCTGCCGATTGCAGTAAGTATTGGTATATATGAATTTACAAAGAATAAATTTAAGTAAGGAAGAAAAGAGAGTGTAAACATGGCAATTTATAATCTTGTTAAATTTGACGGGTTTAGTGATAGGAAATGGATATTATATCGCCATCCTGTTACAGAAGTTATGAATGACTCAAGATTGCGGGTTAGACCAAAGCAACTTGGCATAATAGTTTATCGAGGAAAAGCTGAGAAAATATTTACTGAGGGAGAATATGTATTTAATACTAATAATTTTCCTTTCTTGTATTCATATTCTACAAGATCACATTCAGAAGTAAAATTAGCTGTTACAGTATACTTTTTTAATCAAGAACTTGACCTTGCTATGTTATGGGGTACAAAGGATCCGATTATTAGAAGTACAGCAAATAATGTAAAAACTGAAATTAAAGCTAGAGGAAGATATAAAATAAGTATTATTGATTTTAATTTAGTTTTAAACTTATTATATAGTAAGGTAAGTAATAACAATCTAATGGAATATTATAATCTTGCAATGTATTTAAGAGAGATTATATTAGATATATTTAAAATAGTAACTACTGATTTTACATTAAACAATGAAAAAAGATTAAAGGAATTAAGTGCTTATAAAACCGAGTTATCAAAAAAATGTATTGATGAGTTAAATAAGGATACTCTGAGATTTGGATTAAGAGTTGATGAATTTGAAATTATAGCAGTTGAAGTTGAAGGAGTAGCATCAGAGGAAACTTATAAGGAAGTAGTTGTAGAAGAAGTTAAAGAAGATGTTGATTCTGTTTCAACAAACACAAATAACAATACTTTTGAAAAAATTGAAAAGACAGAAGAAGTTAAAGAAGATGTTGATTCTGTTTCAACAAACACAAATAACAATACTTTTGAAAAAATTGAAAAGACAGAAGAAGTAAGAGAAAA
>JBAYTA010000074.1:0-8948 GCA_041675865.1 Bacilli bacterium
GACATATGTGTATTATGGCACATATCCACAAACTGTTGTAGACGATAGTAGTTTAATATCTTCACTTAATTCACTTACTTCAACAAACGCAAATGGATATTATGAATTTGAAGGAGAAGAATACGCAAAAGTTGTTGCATCCCCTAATTCAACCGGATATCAGTTTATTAATGGTGCTACTATTACATCTAGCCAAACTTACTACTTTAAAGTAGAGCCAATCAAATGGAGAGTACTAGAAGAGGCTGACGGAACATATACATTGCTATCAGAATATATCATTGATAAACAAGTATTTTATCCATCAGCATATTCTACAAGAACTATTGACGGTAAAACAATATATGCAAACAATTATGAACATTCAACAATCAGAGGATGGTTAAACAATGAATTCTATATTAAAGCATTCTCTAATCCAGAAAAAAGCAATATTTTAACAACCCTAGTAGATAATAGTGCATCAACAACAGAAATTGATTCAAATCCATACGTATCAAATAACACTATTGATAAAGTTTATTTATTATCATATCAAGATGTTATCTCATCAAACTATGGATTTAGCACATCATTTTTTTCTTCATCAACAAGAACTGCAATCACAACAGATTATGCAAGAGCAGTAGGTGCATATATGAATACATCAACCAGTTATTATGGAAACGGTTGGTGGTGGCTTCGCAGTGCGAGCATCAACGGTTCTATCAGCGCGTACTACGTGAGCGACGGTGGCATCATCGACAGCGACAACGTCAGCTACACTTACTACGGCGCCCGCCCAGCTATCAAAATCAATTAGTTTGCAAAGCAAAATAGCAATCAAGCCGGGCTTAATCAAAAGCAGCTTGCTGCTTTAAAGCCCGGCCATTTTAAAAGAAAAGAAGAAATAATGAGAAAAAGTGAACTTAAAATTATAACTAATTCAAAAAACTACACAAATTCAAATGACGTTCTATCTCCATTTTCAAGCAGAATTCTATGCATAGGGTGAGTATTATTCAGTAATCCAATGTTAGAGATATAAGTAATATTGAAATGATAGAATTTATATATTATAGATATTAATGATCATTTTAGTATCAACATTTAAAATAATGAAACTGCACAGTGCTAGGTTAGCATACACTTTTTGATTGTCGGACTTCTAAGCCGTCGGTCGGGGGTTCGAATCCCTTTCAGGACGCCATATTGAAATTAATAAGTGCTACTCATATGAATGGGTAGCATTTTTATAATTATAATTTTTTTACCAATCAATTTTATTTCTACAAAGGGTTATAACATTTTAAATCTATTACAATAATTTTCATTATTACAATCAAATTGCAATAATACAGTTAATAATGAAATTTACTTAAAGAAGAAAAATATGTTTAATGAACCCTTAGAAGAGGTAAAAAATCACTCTTTCCTTCCTATAATATAATATTCTAAATAATCTCTAGTATAAATAATACTCACTTTTTTGTATATAATCATTGTATTATTATGCTGAGTCAAATTTACAATAAATATTAGTAAAAATGTTATAATATATAATATAAAATCTAATAATTATGAATTGAAGAAAAGGTAAAGCGATTTAGATATGAATAATAATTTTTGGAATAAATTAAAGAAGCCATTTTTCATATTAGCACCTATGGAAGATGTAACAGATATAGTTTTTAGAAAAGTAGTTGCAAACGCAGCTACACCAGATGTGTTTTTTACTGAATTTACTAATAGTGATAGCTATGCCCATGTAAAGGGTGTTGAGTCGTTAAGAGGAAGGTTAAAGTTTGATCTAAGTGAAAAACCAATAGTTGCTCATATTTGGGGAGATAATCCGAAAAACTTTGAAAGAATGAGTATAGATCTTGCAAAAATGGGTTTTGATGGAATTGATATAAATATGGGTTGTCCTGCTCCAAATGTATTTAAACATGGAAGAGGTGCTGGTTTAATTTTAAGACCAGATGTTGCAAGTGAAATCATTAAAGCAGCTAAACAAGGTGGATTACCTGTTAGTGTAAAAACAAGATTAGGACATAGTAAAATTAGTGAATGGAAAGCCTGGCTAATGCATTTATTAAAACAAGATATAGCTAATTTATCTATTCATTTAAGAACAAAAACCCAGATGAGTAATTATGATGCCCACTGGGAACTTATGCCTGAAATATTAAAACTAAGAGATGAAATTGCTCCTAATACTTTAATAACAATGAATGGTGATATTAAAGATTATAATATGGGTATGGAATTATATAAGAAATATAATGTAGACGGCATAATGATTGGTCGTGGAATATTTCATAATCCATTTGCTTTTGATAAAGAAAATAAAGAAAGATCAACAAGTGAATATTTAGAACTATTTAAACATCATTTAGATTTATATGATAAGTATATATTGGAAGAACCAAGTTTAAAAAAGCCATTGCATAGATTCTTCAAGATATACATTAGAGACATCCCTGGAGCAAGTAAACTACGTACCAAACTTATGGATACTAAAGAAACTAGTGAAATGAGAGAACTAATAGAAGCGTTTGAACAAGGACATCTAAATGAAGATATAGATTAATAAAAAATGCTATCTTTTTTGATAGCATTTTTTATTAACCAATTAATTTTTAAGAAAATAAGAATAGTAACGATAAGTGTCTTTATTAATATCCTGTTTTAATCTATAATATATGTATGAGGTGATATTAATGTCAGTAGGAAAGAAAATAAAAGACTTAAGAGTCCAAAATAATATGACACAAGAAGATCTATCTGAAAAATTACATGTTACAAGAAATGCAGTATCAAAATGGGAAAATGATAAAGGTTTACCAAATATGGATAGTTTAGTATTGTTATCTAAAATATTTAATGTATCACTCGATTATCTTTTTGGAGCAAATGAGATTATTAAAACAACGATAGAAAACAAGAATAAGAACGAAATTAATAAGAACTTGTTGAGTAGTATAATACTATTTTTTGTTTTTACTTTTCTAGGAACTCTAATTCCTTACTATTTTTATAGAATAGATTTAGGTTCAGAAAAAATAGCAATGATTATAATCCTACCAATGGTTTCTTTATTGCTTGGCTTAATTTCAGTTTTAGTTTTAAATAATCTATTATATATTAGTATTTCTACAGCACTTGCGCTAGTCCCTATTTATGTATTTTTTGACCTATATATGATAAATGTATCTTTGGGTATATGGGGATTATTATATTATATTATTTTCATCCTAGCTTACATTGTTTTATCAAAAGTATTAAGTATGAAAGTAAGCAAAAAAATGTGATTCGTAGTAAAAATATATTTTTGCTTGTATCTATCGTTATTCTTTTAACTTTTATTATTCATACAATCTATAAAATTATAGGATTATTGAAATGTTTTTGGTGTAGTGCTCCGTGGTATACTGTGCTTGTTATAAATATAATTATTTATATTATTCCATTTACACTAAATTTTGTTTTATATTTATATTATGCGAAGGAATGTAAAGAAAGGGTAGTAATATGAAAAGAAGAGTTATTATAATATTTGTAGTACTGTCTTTACTACTTACATCATGTGCCTTAAAATCAACACAAATTTCTAATGACATGATGATAAGAATAACTAAAGCATATTATAAAGAATATATTTTACCAAATGATGAAGATGCCAGAATAGAAGATACTTTAGACTATTTTAGATTTTTAAAACGATTTAAAGTAGATGGAGAAAAATTGCAAGTTTATTTATTTGCTTGGACAGTGTTTGAAGAGACAGAAGAATGGGAATTGGTAGTAAATGAAAACTCATATTTATTTGAGTATGATATAGTTTTTCTTGTCTTTAATAATAACGATAGGAAGTTTTATAGTGTTGATGATGCAATAGAAAAGCAGTTTTTCTCAACAAATGAATTTGAAGACTGTTTAATTAGGTTCAATACTTACATTGATAATTTTGATTAAAGGCAATATGAGGATAATTAAAAATGAAAAAAGAAACTATAAAGTATTTATTAAGTGAAGAAAAGCAAGCTTTTAAGGGTTGGGATTTCTCTTATTTAAATGGAAGGTGGGAAAGTGATGAGCTTCCTTGGTCTTATGAAGAATTTGTAAGAAAATATTTAAATACTGATTCAGTTATTTTAGATATGGGTACAGGTGGTGGAGAGTTATTATTAAGTTTTAATCATCCTTTTGAACTTACATCAGTTACAGAGTCTTATGAACCAAACATTAACCTCTGTTTTAAAACTTTAAGCCCAAAAGGAATTATGGTTTATCCGATAAAAGAAGATGATATATTGGAAGGTGTACCATCATTTAAATTTGATATAGTTTTAAATCGTCACGAATCATTTAATGTATCTGAAGTTAAAAGAATATTAAAAAATAATGGTGTTTTTATAACCCAACAAGTAGGAGCTTTTAATAACTTCGATTTAGCAACCTTCTTTGATCCTAACCATAAAAGTCAGTATCCTGATTTGACTTTAGATAAAACAGTTGAAAAGTTGGAAAATTCAGGGTTTAAAATTTTATACAAAAATGAATTCTTTCCAGAACTAAAATTTTATGATTTAGGTGCTGTTGCTTATTTCGCAAAAATAATAAATTGGGAATTTTTAAATTTTAGTGTTATAAATTATTTAGATAAATTTGAAAAATTGGAACTAATATTAAAAAGAAATGGATTTATTAAATCTACAGAGCATAGATTTATTATAATAGCCAGGAAACAAAATATTGATTAAATAGTTATAGATAGTATATTTAGAAAGAAAATTTTAAGGCAGTAGATCACAGTGGTTGGAATTCTTGATAAAGATAATAGAGTAAGTTATTTTATAATAGCAAAATATATAGCTTCTAGAATTTGTGCTAGAAAATTATAAAACTTTTTGACAATTCAATATAAAATTAGTATAATAAAGGTACCATAAAGAGAAGGCGAGAGACTAGCTCTATGACCCTTCAGCAACCTACCAAAAATGGCAAGGTGCTAAAGCTAGATTGATGGGTAAAAATAGTTTTGCTTAATCTACCCCATCAATCGATGGGTCTTTTCTTTTTGGAATATTAGAAAGGAAACTTTTATGGATGAAGTTTAAAGTTATGTATGGAATTTATAGGAAGGTGACTTTAATTGGTGATGATAAAACAACTCCTCACACAATTTATTGGTTTGTGGATAGGCTTATTGAATTATTCAATATGAAAAATGCAGATAAAGAAGCTATTAAAGCAAAAAGAAAAGAGTTCTTAAAGAGTATTAGAGCTCTAGAAGTGAATTCTTCGCTTAAATTTGTTAATGATAAAGGATTCACTGTTGCTATTATGCAAAGAGTTGATGATGATTTTACAATGAAAAATCTTATTAATGAAGTGTTATATTTTTTTTAAAAAAAAGCTTGGGAAACCCCAAGCTTATTTTTAATAGTTTATATTTAAATTAATTAGTTTAATTTTATTTTTTTCAATATTTTTTATTTTTCCACTATCCAATAAATTTGTCCATTCCCTACTCAAGGATTCTGGTGTTGTACCTAGATAAGATGCTAAATCTTTTTTAGGTAATGATAGTTTTACAATCATCTCCTTGTTTGGATTTAAGTAAGAAGACCTAACTAAGTAATGAATTAATCTATCTCTTACAGATTCTGTAGAAATCCAAGCAGTTTGTTCTTCACTGCTGCTTAATCTATTAGCTAATACTTGCAACATTTTAATTGAAACTCTAGGAAATTTAAGCAATAGATTTTTAAAACTATTATGGTGAATCATACAAATATTTACATCATCTAATGCTTCCGCAAATGCTTCGTAAATTCCTTCTTTAAATAATGCAAGTTCACCAGTAAATTCACCAGGAATTACTATTCTTAATAATTGTTCTTTACCTGATTCGGATAATCTATATATTCTAATTCTCCCAGAACTTACTATATATAATGAATTTGCTTCATCTCCTGGAATATAAATGGTTTGACCCGCTTTATAGGATCTTTGTTCCACTAGCGAAGAAACATAATGTTTTTGTTCATGGTTTAAAATATCAAAAATAGGTATTTGATCTATACAGTTACAATTTGCCATATATACCACCTCATTATATAAATTATATCAAGCAAATTGATTTATATCAATTTATATAATCAAGGGATACTATATAATTATTATACTTATAGGTAAAGGAGTTTTTGTAATGTATAAAACAAATAATGAAGCAAAGGAAATGTTGCATCAAATGATTGTCAGCTTTTCTAAAAAAGAAGTTATGCCTAATGATATGTTAATAGATAAAAATAAAAGATACCCAGATGATCTTTGGAATATGGTTATAGACTTAGGACTACTTGGTTTAATTACTCCATATGAATATGGAGGGGCAGGGTTTGATCCATTAAGTGAAGCTGATACTATTTATGATATTGCTAGCTATAATGCAAGTTTAGCATTTACTCTAGAAGGACATTTTAAAACTGTAAACCAGTTGCTTAAATATGGGAGTGATACAATTAAAGAAAAATATCTTCCCCAAACTAATAAAAGAATTTTTGGATTTTCATCAACAGAACCACAAGGTGGTTCGAATGTTTTAGGTTTTAGCGGTAATGCAATTAAGGATGGAGATAATTGGATTTTAAACGCAAATAAATCAATGATTACAAATGGACCACTTGCAGAAGTGTTTTTAGTTTTGTTGAAAACTGCAGATAAAGAACTTTCATGTTTCTTAGTTGATAAAGATATGAAAGGTTTTAAATATGGTAAATCAGAAAACTTTTTGGGAATGAGAGGAACTCCAGTAGGAGAAATATATTTAGAAAATGTTAGAGTAAGCAATGACCACTTGCTTGGTAAAATTGGTGATGGTAAGTTAATAGGTGATAGTGCTCACTATGATGCAAGAATAAATATGGGAGCTATAGCATCTGGGATTACTAATCATGCACTAAATATTGTTATTGATTATGCAAAAACTAGAAAAGCAGTAGATAAACCAATAATTGAACTTTATTCAATTAAAGATAAAATTACAGAAATAGCTATTGCAAAAGAAAACACAAGATTACTTTATCAAGAAGCTGCAAGATTAAAGATAGAAAATAAAGATTATGCCTTGATTGCAACAATGGCTAAGAGTTATGGCTCACGTGCTAGTTTTGCTGCATGTGATCATGCTCTACAAACTTTAGGTGGTTACGGATATAGTTTAGAATATCCAGTTGAACATTTATTAAGAGATAGTAGAGCTCTCCAAATAGCTGAAGGTTCATTAGAGAAAATGGTAATAGAAATAGCAGCATTAGTCGAAGGAGAATATTAATATGGACTTAAATATAGTTGTATGTATTAAACAAGTACCAGTATCAAATAATTTAAAAATTGATCCTGTTACAAAAAATTTAATTAGAAGTAGTGAACCTGGAGTTATGAATCCATTTTGTATGAATGCTTTGGAGGCTGCTCTAAAACTAAAAGAAGCACATGGGGGAAGTGTGACCGTATTATCAATGGGACCACCTAATTTTAAACTCACACTAAGACAAGCTCTAGCAATGGGAGCAGACAGAGGGATCCTCCTTAGTTCAAGAGCTTTTGGTGGTGCTGATACACTTGCTACTGGATATGTTCTAGCTAGTGCTATTAAAAAACTAGGTAATGTTGATCTAGTATTTTTTGGAAGACAATCAGTTGATGCTGATACTGGCCAAGTTGGGCCAATAGTTGCAGAGATATTAGATTTTCCTCAAGTTACTTATATTAGTGAAATAAGCTTAGTAAATAATAAAAAAATTGTTGCGAAAAGATTAATGGAAAATATGGAACAAACAATTGAAGTTTCACTTCCTGCAGTATTTACAGTAAGAAATGAATTAAATACACCAAGATTTGCAACAGTTAGAAATATAGTTAATAGTTTCAATAAGGAAATAGAAGTATTAAGTGAAGAAGATCTAGATGTCGATAAAAACAGAATTGGCATTAAAGGTTCACCAACTAAAGTGAGAAGTATTTGGAGTCCAGAAGTTAAAAAGAAAAATAATGAGTCATTAGGAAAGACAGAAAATGAAGCAGTTTTGAAATTATTGGAGATTTTAAAACTTAAGAATGTAATATAGGTGAAGAAAATGGTAAAAAATGAAATATGGGTTTTTGTAGAACATCATAATAATATAGTTTCTCCTGTTAGTTTTGAATTAATTACCAAAGCTAAAGCAATTGGTACAAATAAAAAAGTAGTTGCTATTTTATTTGAAAGCAAGAATGATAATTTAGAAGCTAGTATAAAGGATTATGGACCTGATGAAATAATTGTTGTGAAAGATAATAGATTAAAAGATGCAAGGGATTCATTGTTTGCAGATTTACTTAAACAATTAACAGACAAAAGGATGCCAAACAGTATACTCTTTGGAGCAACAGTCATAGGTAGATCAATTAGTGCAAGATTACAAGCTAAATTAAATACTGGTCTTACAGCAGATTGTTTGGATCTTTCGTTTGAAGACGACTTATTAATTCAAACAAAACCAAGTTATGGTGATAATATAATGTGTGAAATAATTTGTCCGGATAAATTTCCCCAAATGGCAACTATTAGACCAAGTATTTTTAAAGCAATAAAATTTGAGAATTCTAATTTAGTAATTACAAAAATTGATGATTTAGTTATTAAGGAAGATTCAAGAATAAAAGTATATAGTGAAGTACCACTTTTATCTAAAGCAGATAGTATTAAAAATGCTAATAGAGTAATAGCAATTGGTCGTGGTGCTAGTGATAAGAAAACACTTGATAATGTATTTAAACTTGCTAGCAAGTTAGGAGCAAAAGTTGGTGTTACTAGACCGTTAACTGATCTTGATATATTTACAAATGAAGATCAAATTGGTCAATCTGGAAGCACAATAAGTCCAAAGCTATTAATTGCACTAGGTGCATCAGGTGCA
>JBAYTA010000075.1:0-8793 GCA_041675865.1 Bacilli bacterium
AGCAATCGTTTATCACTCATCAGCGCTTTAAGATTCTCATTTATGATGTATATTCCTGCAAGCTTTGGAGCTTTTTTAATCGGAATATATGATCTTATAAAAGAAGGTACAAGTAGTATTGGCTATTTTCCTGGATATATTGGAGCTTTCTTTGCTTCACTATTTGGAACATATTTTGCAATAAGTCTTTTCTTTAAGTTAGTTAAAAATAAAAATCTAAAATATTTTAGTTTCTATTGTATAACTTTATCAATTATAGTTTTAATTCTAATAAGTTTTGGAGTATTCTAATGAATGTAATAAAATGTGAAAATATAATTCACTTAATTGATCACTATAAAGTTAGAAAAGAAGTCTTTATTGATGAACAAAATGTAAGTTATGAAGATGAATTCGATTTATTAGAAAAAGAAAGAATACCTTTTATAATATATGATAATGAAATTCCAATTGCTGCTGCTAGACTTAATGTCCAAAAAGAATATACAAAGATTGAAAGAGTATGCGTAATAAAGAAATATCGTAATCTAGGAATAGGGAAGTTAATAATGAATTATTTAATCGATTATTCTAGAAGCCTTGGTTATAAGGAAGTATATCTATCTGCTCAAACCCAAGCATTAGATTTTTATGAAAAATTAGGTTTTAAAAAATTTGGAAATATATTTTTAGACGCAAATATTCCCCATTATAAAATGAAAAAGAATCTCGAGTAGATTCTTTTTTTCATTTCAAATGACAATCAACCATACTTAATTATCATTTATACATATTATAAACTAGAAAGTGAGGTGACTATATGTATTGTGATAGAACACCGAGTTATAATTTTAAAGAAAAGGACTGCATTTTAGATCAAATCAAGAAAATTGATCAGATTCAAAAAGAAGCTTTAATTGAAGAGGCATGTGACAATTGTGATGGAGGTTTAATGTTTAAACTTTTCAACACAAAACCTGTAATTCTTTACCTTTCTGAAGGAGAAGCATTCAAAGCAGAAATTCCAGGTCAAAGAGATTATACAAAATACTTTAGAATCCAAGAAATAAAAGGAGAATGTGTAGTTTTACGCCTACTAGTTAAGGATTGTGAAAACTGGAACTGTACAAATTTCACAGTTACTCTTAGAGTAAATTGTATTTGCGCAATTCAATGTTTACCGCCTATTTGTTGTAACGAGTGCAGAAACACTGTATGCCCTAGAATTTAATAATAATAATATCCGTAATATCGTCTAATTTAATGTTCTCACTTTGATCTTCACTAGTTTTCACATATAGAAGACAGTCATCTAATTTATAAGGTATTCCGATTATCTCAAGATCCCCAGATATGATATTGCATAAAACTGGTCTATCTTTATGATACATTTCGATTATGTTCCTAATTTTTCTTTCCTCGATAAATCTAGGTTTTAACGGTTCTTTTGATATTTGTTCTTCCACAGGAGGATTAGATAACACATTGTCTTCTTTAGGATTAGATACATTTATTTTATGCTTTTTAGGTAGATTTTCTCTACTATCATAAATTTTTTGATCTTTAGAATCATCTATTTGTGTATTAACTGTATTTATGAACATTAATGGTCCTTTATTATTTAACATAAACATCACCCCTATCATTATATGATAGAGGTGATGTTTTAATTATTGATTTTTCTTATAAATAATATTTAAACCTTCCATTAATAAATCTTCATCATAGATTACTTCTTCTTCAAGGAAGTGCTGAATTAACCTAGACTCTCCTCCGGTTAAAACAACATTTATTTTCTCGATACCAATTTCTTTCTTTATTTTTCTAATCAATCCATCAATCATTGCTGAAGTTCCATGAACCATAGCAGATTGAATACATGAGACAGTATCTCTTCCTATTACTGATGGAGGTTGATGTAGTTTAACTTCTTCAAGTCTAGCTGTGTTTTTAAATAATCCACCAAACCCAGTTCTAATTCCTGGTGCAATAACACCACCAACTAGTTCCTTTTTATCATCTACATAAAATAAAGTAATCGCTGTTCCCATATCGATTATTATGGTTGGTGTTCCATACTTTTGAATTGATGCAACTGCACCAACAATTATATCAGCACCAACTTGTTTAGGATTATCAACAGAAATCCTAACACCAGTCTTAGTTCCTGGCCCCACAAACAATGGTTTTAAATTAAAATACTTTACTAACATTTTTTCAAATGTACCGTCTAAAGGAGGTACTACACTTGATATAATTACTCCTTCAATCTTTTGACGATCTAAATTATGGAATTTTAATAATTCTAATACCTTAACTCCATATTCATCTATTGTTTGTGATAATTTACTCTCTAAACGAAAACAAGTCAATAATGAATCATTTTCGAATACCCCGAAAACACAATTAGTGTTTCCTATATCAATACAAAGAATCATATTCTCACCTACTTACGCTCTTGAGTCGTATTTACCATCAAATGTATTAACTATTATTTTATCTCCAACATTTATGAATAAAGGTACTGATACATGAAACCCAGTTTCAACAACTGCATCTTTTGTAGCATTTGCTGCTGTATTTCCTTTTACACCAGGAGCTGTTTCTGTAACTTCTAAAACAACTTTTTCTGGTATTTGTACACCTAAAATTTCGCCTTGAAATTCAATTATTGTAACAGATTCTCCTTCAATCAAGAAGTTTCTTTCATAAGTTAAGTTCTCAGATGGTAGGTCAATTTGTATATATGTTTCCATATCCATAAATGCCATTGATGAACCATCATCATATAAATATTGCATTTTTTTCTTTTCAATGATTGCCTTAGGCATTTTTTCATCAGCTTTAAAAGAATAATCTGTAATAGAACCTGTTCTTAAATTTTTAAGTCTAGTTCTTACAAATGCTTGTCCCTTTCCCGGTTTAACGTGTTGAAATTCCATAACTTGATATATATTACCATCGTACTCAATTGTCATACCGGTTTTAAATTCATTACTTGTTACCATGTTTCCTCCTAAATTTTATCTATACTATTATACTACAAAATACTAATTTTCAAAGATTTTTCTATAAATTCTTTATTCTATTACTTCTATATCATAAAAAACACTAAATTCTTCTAATGCTTTTAATGATATAATATCATCTTTTTTCTCAAAATGGTAATCACTATTATGTCTATCCCCATAACCGATCCATGGTTCTAAACATACAAATGGTGCCATTTTCCCATATGGGGACCAAATAGCAAAAGATTTGTAATTTGGAAATGAGAATTTTATTCCTTTAGATTCCTTATTCAATAATGTTACATAATTACTTCTAACTCTTGGTATAACAATTGTATCAATATTAAATAATTCATAATCAAGGTCAATAGACTTAAGTGATTCATATTGTCTAATACCCTCATTAAAATTAAGTGTTCCATTACTTTCTACTTTAGGAGATGTGAAAGACTCTTCTTTTTCAAAAGTAATTGTATAATCATTAAACTTTTCATTTTCATATAATGGACAATTTATTGCAGGATGACCACCAATATTAAATAATAAAACATCGTGATTTTCATTTATAACTTTATAAGTTGTTCGTAAATTCTTTGCTTTTAAACTATATGTAATAATAACTTTATACTTAAATGGAAAAAGTTTAAGTGTTTCTTTATTAAAAGTATTTACGAAACTTATTTCTTCATCACCTTGATGAAGCAACTCAAATTCTTGAGTTCTTAAAAATCCATGAGCATTCATATTATACTCTTGATTATTTATTATTGTTTTTTTATCCCTCAAATTCCCAACAATCGGAAATAAAATTGGTGCACAATAGCTCCAGTATACTGGGTCTCTTTGCCATATGTACTCCACATCATTTCTACTTTTGAGAGAATATAATTCTGCTCCCCTAGAATTAATTGTAGCACTTAGAAATTCATTCTGGATTTTGTATATCATTTGATTTCCTCCATAATACAATTTATTATAACATATTAATTATATGTTTGCATTAATTACTTTTACAATTTTATGACATATTATACTTAAATATTCTCCTAAATTATCTCTAATCTTTTTAGTTTCTCTTTAATAAATTTGCTATATTTGCTATAATATATATAGTAAATATTATAAAGGAATTAATTTATGAAAATATCAAAACTTACCCCAAGAGGTTTTTGCAAAGGTGTAACCTATGCAATCCATGTAATAAATAAAGCAATTGAAAATAAGGATCTAAAAAGACCAATTTATATTCTTGGCAATATAGTTCATAATAAAAACATAGTTCAAACCTTCAAGAGTAAAGGAATAATTACTCTAGAAGGACCATCTAGAGTTTCTATGCTAGAAAAGATAAAAGAAGGTACTGTAATATTTACTGCTCACGGAGTAAGCGATGAAGTTAGAGATTTAGCTAGCAAAAAAGGTCTTGATGTAATTGATGCAACTTGCAAAGATGTAACTAGAACACATAATTTAATTAAAGACAAGTTAAATGAAGGTTATAAAGTACTATTTTATGGAAAACTCAATCATCCAGAAACAGAAGGCGTATTAGGAATTAGTAGGGAAATTACTTTAATCGAGGATAACACTAATATAAATATACTTCCAGTTTCTAGTGATAAAATGATAATTACAAATCAAACAACAATGTCATATTTAGACTTAATCAAAAAATATGAAGAATTAAAAAAAGTTTATCCACAGCTAGAACTTATGGATGAAGTGTGTAGTGCAACAAGAAAACGACAAGAAGCTGTAATTAATGCAATTACTTATGACTTAATTATAGTTGTTGGAGATAAGTTATCAAACAATACAAGAATGCTTAAAGAAATTGCAAGTAAAAAAACAAATGCAATTCAAGTAGAAACAATTAAAGATTTAAAAGATTATGACTTAACATCCTATAAAAATATAGCCATTACTGCAGGAGCATCTACTCCTATGGCTATTTTAGAAGAGATAGTCTATAATCTTGAAAATTCCACAAACAATTATATTAGCAATATAAATCCAGATGATTTTCTAAAAGGCTAAATTGATTCTTGTAAACAAACATATAAAAATGGCTCCTATAATAGAGCCATTTTTTTACATTCTTAATACTGCATTAAATTTATTAACTAATTCTTTTAATACTTTTTCAATTTTACTATTGATAACTTCATCAGTTAGCGTTTCATTACTAGAAAAAACTAAATTTAAAGCAATTGATTTTTTATCATTATCTAGTTTTTCGCCAGTGTATATATCAAATATATTTATATCTGCTAAAGATAAGTTCTTAATTCCTTTGATTGTTGCTATGATATCTCCAGCTAAAATATCTTTTGATACTACTATTGCAATATCTCGTTCTACTGTAGGTACCTTTGATATTGGAGTGTATTTAATAACTCTTTGATTATATTCATAAATCTTTACAAGATTAATTTCACACACATATACATCATCTAAATCATTACTACTTGCATATTTAGGATGAAGCGCTCCAATAAAACCAATATATTCATTATCTAAATATAGCTCTGCACTTCTTTTTGGATGAAGTTCGCTAGAATTAGTAGATAAAGGAATGTATTTAACTTCAATATTTAATTTATTAAATAATTCTTCTACTATTCCTTTTAATAAGTAAAAATCTGCCTTTTCACTATTATATAAAGATTTAGAGAAATTATTTGCAAGTAAGATTGCTAAATGTTCAATTTCATTAGTTTCTTTTTCTTGATAATAAACTCTTCCAAGTTCAAATATTGCTAAATCTTTAATTTTTCTATTATAACTATATTTTGCAGATTCTATAAGTGATGGTAGTAATGTCTTTCTAAGAACTTTTCTATCTTGACTTAAAGGCATTAATAAACTTATATCTTTAGAATCAGTTTGTATTAATTTAAATAGTTCATTACTTTCTTGATTTACAAGTGAATAAGTGACATTTTCAGATAAACCTAAACCTGTTAAAGTATCTATTATTTCTCTTCTTATTTTTTGTTTTTGACTTAACCCACCAATACTACTTGTTTTAGGTAGTGTTGTTGGTAAATTATCATAGCCATATATTCTGCCTATTTCTTCAATAACATCTTCTTTAATTGAAATGTCTGATCTTCTAGTTGGTATAATTACTTCAAGTTTGTCAGTTATTGCAAACTTTAATCTTTCCAATATATCTTTAACTTCTTCTTTGGATATATGAACTCCTAGTTTATTTTCTATATCACTTAGTGATATTTTAACACTTTTAGGTGATAAAATAGTCTCTTTATCAAAGAAAGTCTCACCAACTGTTGCTTCAGCATATGTTTTTAAAAGATATGAAGCGTAATTTAGTGCAAATTTAGTTCTATTTAAATCAACACCTTTTTCAAATCTAATCGATGAATCACTTCTTAAACCCAATCTTTGTGATGTTTCTCTTACTGATTTACTATCAAAAACTGCAGCCTCAATAACTAATTCTTTAGTATTATCATCAACTTCAGTATCAGCTCCACCCATAACACCAGCAATAGCAACAGGTTTAACCCCATCAGTAATAACTATATCACTTGATTTTAATTTGCGATTTACACCATCTAAAGTGGTGATTTCTTCTAAATCATGTGCTTTTCTTACTAAAATTTTACTTCCTAACTTTTTATAATCAAAAGCATGAAGAGGTTGTCCAAATAGCGCTAGAATGTAGTTTGTTATGTCTACAACATTATTTATTGGTCTTATGCCAAAAGCGATTAGACGGGCAATTAACCACCTTGGTGATGCTTTAATTTGTACATTCTTAAATACTTTCCCATAATAGCCTAAACAAAGATCGGTTTCATTAATTACCTCTAATTTACCTATACTTTCTTCTTTTACAGCAGAAAATGCTAAAGGCTTTAATGGACGATTAAATACCGCACTAACTTCAATTGCAACACCTAGCATACTAAGTAAATCTCCTCTATTAGGAGTTAAGCCTAATTCAATTACATAGTCATCTAAATTTAATGCTTCTAATGCAGGAGTACCTACTTTTACATCACTACTAAATACGTAAATTCCTTTTTGGTTATCTTCATCTAGGAATTTTTTCTCAATTCCAAGTTCTAGTAATGAGCAAATCATTCCATTTGACTCAATTCCCCTAATTTTTGTCTTCTTAATCTTTAGTCCATTTGGAAGAATTGCACCATTTAATGCTACAATTACATGCTGACCACTCCTTACATTAGGTGCACCACATATAATTTGTAAATCTTCACCACCAACATCAACCATACACACAGAAAGATGATCACTATTTTCATGATCTTTTCTATCTTTCACATAACCAACTACTAGATTAGTAGCTTCTACAAGCTTTTCTTTTGTTTCTACTTCAGTTGAGTATAGTGATAATTTATTTATAATCTCATCTAGAGTAATGCCTTCAATATCGACTAATTCTTTTAACCATTCTAATTTAACTCTCATCTACTTGCCTCCTAAAACTGTTTTAAAAACCTTGGATCATTAGTATAGAAATGTCTAATATCATCAATTTCATACTTAAGCATTGCAAATCTCTCAATTCCTAGACCAAATGCAAATCCTTGATATACTTTTGAATCATACCCTGCCATCTCTAATACATTAGGGTGAACCATACCAGCACCTAATACTTCAATCCAACCACTTTGTTTACACAAACCACATCCATTACCACCGCATTTAAAGCAAGTAACATCTACTTCAACACTAGGTTCTGTAAAAGGAAAGAATGATGGTCTTAAACGGATTTTTAAGTTTTCGCCAAAAATTCTCTTACATAATAACTCTAATGTACCTTTTAAATCAGCCATAGTAATATTTTTATCAACAACTAAACCTTCAATTTGCATAAATTGATGAGAGTGTGTTGCATCATCATTATCTCTTCTATATACTTTCCCAGGACATATTATCTTAACAGGTTCACCTTTGGCTTTAAGTAAAGTTCTAACCTGTACAGGAGAAGTATGAGTTCTAAGTAAAGTATTATTATCAATATAGAATGAATCTTGCATTTCTCTTGCAGGATGCCCCTTTGGTAAATTGAGCATTTCAAAGTTGTATAAATCTTGTTCAATCTCGGGACCCTCTTCAACTTTATATCCCATACCAATAAAAATTTCTTCTACTTGTCTTGCAATTTTTGTTAGTGGATGTAACTTCCCAGATCTAAACTTTCTTCCAGGGAGTGTAACATCAATTTCTTCACTATTTAATTTGTTTTGAATTTCTAATTCATTTATTTCACTTAATCTTTTTATAACAGCATCCTCTACAAATCTCTTAAATTCATTTGTAGCCATCCCAATTTCTTTCTTTTCTTCAATACTTAAGTCTTTCATTTTAGCCGTTAGCTCTTGTAGTGGGCTTTTTTTACCTAAATATAAAGCTTTAATATTTCCAACTTCATTAACAGTAATTGCATTTTTTAAATCAATCACAACTTGATCTTTTAAAGATAATAATTTCTTTAGCATTTTATTTCCTCCTAAAAAATATAAAAAGCCCTTAAAATAATTTAAGGGCGAACTTCCATCCGCGGTACCACCTTACTTCAACAAAAAGTTGCACTCGTGTACTTTCTTAACGT
Organism: Bacilli bacterium; assembly: GCA_041675865.1. GTDB lineage: Bacteria > Bacillota_I > Bacilli_A > ML615J-28 > CAG-698 > DUVT01. The sequence goes on from JBAYTA010000075.1 coordinate 8,599, forward strand.
AGTTTATTTTCTCTACGGGCTTTTTGCCACTCCAAAGGTGAATTCATAGATATATTTCTAAAAGACTTTCAGTCAAGGTCTTTACTCCCTGTAAAAATATATTAATCTATTACTACTTCTTTTTCATCGTTTTTATTATTATACCATTTAGTTATTTATTTATCAACATAAAATTATTACAAAAGAAAAACCCTC
>JBAYTA010000076.1:0-8616 GCA_041675865.1 Bacilli bacterium
AATTATTAACTTCAATGCCTTTTTCGAATGACTCTACAACTTCATCTTCAACAAACAATTCTAATATATCATTCATCAATGCCACTCCTATTAAATTTATTCATGAAATCATCAAATGAATCAACAATAAAAGACTTTACTATTTCCAAAGATTTAGATAATGTTAGTCTAATCTGTGCTTCTTCATAAATCGTAAACTTGCCTAGCACATAGTCTATAGTATCTATATTAGAATTATTCATAATCCCGATTCTGATTCTTTTTATTTCAGATGTTTTCAATAATTGTATTATATTACTCATACCTTTATGACCACCACTAGAACCAGTTTTTCTAATTCTAATTTTTCCTGAAGGTAGGTCTAAGTCGTCATAAACTATAACTATATCTTCTATTTCTAATTTATAATAATTAACAATGCTTAAAACAGCTTCACCAGATAGATTCATAAATGTTTGTGGTTTTGCAAAGATAATTTTTTCACCGTTAATATTAGCAAAAGCTATTAAAGACTTTAATTGTTTATTTAAACTAAATTCTAAGTTTAGATCATTTTTTAGTTCATCTAAAAACATAAAGCCAATATTATGTCTCGTATTTTTATATCTATCACCAGGATTACCTAGGCCAACGATTAACTTCATAACTATACCTCAATTTATAAAAATTCCATATTTTGTATATGGAATTTATTTTTTATTTTATTGTTGTTTTTTCAACATCCTATAGGATTGAACAATGTTCTCTAGTAAAGAGGCAATTGTCATTGGACCAACACCTTTTGGTACAGGTGTTATATAAGACGCTACTTCCTTAACTTCAGCGTATTTTACATCTCCAACTAATTTACCTTCTACTTTATTAATTCCAACATCTACTACAACAGCATCTTTTTTAACCATATCTGCTGTAATAAAATCTGGTTTTCCAACTGCTACAACTAAGATATCTGCTTTTTTAGTAACCTCTTTTAAATTTTGAGTTCTAGAATGAGCAATTGTAACTGTTGCATTCTTTTGCAGCATTAACATTGCAATTGGTTTACCTACTAATTTACTTCTGCCAACTACAACTACATTCTTACCACTAATTTCAATAAAATATTTTTGTAGTAAGGTCATAATACCTTTTGGTGTTGCAGGATGAAGCCCATCTAGTCCCGTAAATAATTTCCCTTGATTTGTAAGAGTTAGGCCATCGATATCTTTAAGTGGATGAATAGAGTTTATTATTACTTCTTCATCTAAATGAGATGGAAGAGGTAATTGAACTAATATACCATGTACCTTATCATTATTATTTGCTTCTTCAATTATTTTTAAAACTTCTTTTTGAGTAGCATTTTCTTCTAAAAAATGACTATCAACATTAATACCAGCATCAGTACATGCTTTTTGCTTATTTGTAACATAAACCAAACTAGCTGGATCATTACCCACAAGAATCAGAGTAAGTGTAATAACCTCATTAATTGAAGCAACTTCCTCTGCAACTTTTTTCATTAAATTTTCCGCAGTTTTCTTACCATCTAAAATCATTAAGTTTTACCTAATATTTGTCCCTTTCTTAGATTTTTATAGTAAAAGCTTTACTTTCAATTAATTATACACTAATTAATTGGAAATTTCTATCATTTTTTGTTTATATCTTAAATTTATCTTTGTTTGATCACAATATCGCCATTAATATAATCAGCAATATATAGAATATTTGGAACAATCTCTTCATTGATTATTGATTTAGCAATCCTTGTTTCTAATTCTTTTTGAATGAACCTCTTTAGAGGTCTTGCACCATATTCATGGGAGTAACTTGAATTTATAATATATTCTTTTAAATTACTTGAAAAATCAAGATAATATTTTTGCTCATTTAAAGTTTTCTTAAAATTATTTATTAGTTTATCAACAATTTGAAATTGTACTTCTTTTGATAATGGTTTAAAGATTACAATATCATCAATTCTATTTAAAAATTCTGGCCTAAATGTAACCTTAAGTAATTCATTAATTGAAACTTCGCTTGCTCCTTTAAGTAGATACTCACTCCCTAGATTTGAAGTCATTATAATAATAGTATTTTTAAAATCAACTACTCTACCTTGGGAATCACTTAAGCGTCCATCATCTAAAATTTGTAATAGTAAGTTAAACACTTCCTTATGAGCTTTTTCTATTTCATCAAATAATATGATTGAATAGGGATTTCTTCTTACTTTTTCAGTTAATTGACCCCCCTCTTCATAACCAACATAACCTGGAGGTGCTCCAATTAATCTAGATACAGAGAATTTTTCCATATACTCACTCATATCAATTCTAATTATATTATTCTCATTATCAAATAATGCTTCTGCTAAACTTCTTGCTACCTCAGTTTTTCCTACACCTGTAGGTCCTAAAAACATAAATGATCCAATTGGTCTATTTTGATCCTTAATCCCTGCTCTTTGACGAATTATTGCATCACTTACAATATTTAGCGCTTCATCTTGGCCTTTAACTCTTTCCTTTAGAATATTATTTAAATTTAGCACTTTTTCTTTATCGCCTTTTAGAATCTTCGTAATTGGAATATTAGTAGATTTTGAGACTATTTTCGCAATTTTTTCTTCATCTACGATTTCACTTAATATCGAATGATTAGAATTACCTTGGGTTAAATCTAATTCTTTTTCTAAATTTGGAATTGCTCCATATTTAATCTCTGATGCTTTTTTATAATCTCCATTATTAAAAGCAGTATCAAGTTCAAATTTCAAATTTTCTAATTCTTTTTTTAATTGTTTTGTTTTATTTATATTTTCTTTTTCTTTTTCCCACTTTTGATGTAGACTTTCTTCATTTTCTTTTAGTTCTTTTAACTCTAAAACTAACTTATCTAATCTTTGTTTACTAGCAAGATCTTTTTCTTTTTCCAATGCTAGTCTTTCTATCTCTAATTGCATTATTTTCCTAGTAATTTCATCTAGTTCAACAGGCATCGAATCAATTTCCATTCTTGTAGCACTACATGCTTCATCAATTAAATCTATTGCTTTATCTGGTAAAAACCTTTCTGTTAGATACCTATTACTTAAAACAGCTGCACTAATAATAGCGCCATCTGTAATCCTAACACCATGATGTGATTCATATTTATCCTTAAGTCCTCTTAGGATACTTATTGTATCTTCTACGGTTGGTTCTTTCACTAGCACTTGTTGGAAACGTCTTGATAATGCTCTGTCGCTTTCAATATACATCCTATACTCATTTAAAGTAGTTGCTCCAATACAATTAATTTCTCCTCTTGCAAGCATTGGTTTAAGCATATTTGATGCATCCATGGCACCATCACTTCTTCCAGCACCTACAATTAGATGAATTTCATCTATGAAAAGAATAATTTCTCCATTACTTTCTTTGATTTTATTTAATACAGCTTTTAATCTTTCTTCAAATTCTCCTCTAAACTTAGCACCAGCAACTAATGCTCCCATATCTAACTCATAGATTTTTCTGTTTTTTAAATTTATAGGAACGTCATCTTTTAGAATTCTTATTGCTAAACCTTCTAATATTGCAGTCTTACCTACACCAGCTTCACCTATTAGAATTACATTGTTTTTTGTCTTTCGAGAAAGAACTTGAATAATTCTTCTAATTTCTTCATCACGCCCAATTATAGGATCGATTTTTCCCTTTCTAGCTTCTTCTACAATCTCTCTTCCAAACTTTTTTAATATATCTTTATCTTGACTATAATTTTCCATTTGCATAAAATATCCTCCTTTAGCACTCATAACAATAGAGTGCTAATAATATTATACTCCTATTTATATTATTGTCAACTATCTAACTAAAAATGTTTAAAAAATTACTATAAATTAATAGTGGCTTATACTAAAATACCAGCATGTCATTTTGGTCATATTTAAATCCCGGTCCCCAAGCGACTTCGAAAACATATCCATCAAACTCACGAAAATACGCATGGTACCCGTCCCAAAAAACATCCGGAGGTTCTTTAAGAATTTTAGCACTAACTTTTCTTGCAAGTCATTAACCTTCTTCATACTCGTTTTATAAAAAATTAGTAAATAAAAATGAGTCATATCATTTTTAGATAAAACCCATTTTACTTTTGCTATTATTTTAATTTATCAATAATTTTTCTTGCAATCCAAACCCCGTTAGCACCAGCTTGAGCAAGTCCTCTGGTAATGCCTCCACCGTCTCCACCAACATATAAGTTTTTTATTTTGGTTTCAAAATTTGCATCAACTTCTGGTCTTGCACTATAGAATTTTGCTTCAACACCATAAAACAGAGTATGATCACTTGCAATACCAGGGGTAACGTGGTTAAGTGCATTCATCATTTCTATTAATGATTTCATTGTATTATATGGCAATACTAAACCTAAGTCTCCAGGAACTGCTTCTTTTAAGGTTGGTCTTACAAAACATTCCTTAATTCTTTTAGAAGTAGATCTTCTTCCTTTAATTATATCTCCATATGTTTGAACTATCACGCTTCCTCCGCTTAGTTTATTTGCAAGTTTTGCTATTTCACTTGCGAAATCATTAGGATTATTAAACGGCTCTGCAAATTCATGAGATACCAAGAGTGCAAAGTTGGTATTTGTTGTTCCAAGATCACGATTTCTAAATGCATGACCATTTACTAAAATAACACCATCTTGGTTTTCAATAACAACATGCCCTGACGGGTTTGAACAAAATGTTCTAACTGTCGTACCTACACTTGTATTATAAATAAATTTACCTTCATACAAATGCTTATTAATATCTTCCATTACTATGTCATTTGTTTCTACCCTTACCCCTATATCTACTTGGTTATTTGTAAATTTTACTTGGTATTGTTCAAGAAGTTTTTGTTGCCAAATAGCCCCTTCTCTACCTACACCTAAAACAACATTAGATGCATATATTTTTTCACCACTTTCAACTTCTACACCTTTTGCAATACCATCTTCAATAATCAAGTCAACTACTTTTTCTTTAAATCTATATTCTATTTTATCTTTCATTGTTTCGTTGATTCTTTTTAGGATATTAATATTTTCTTCTGTTCCTAAATGTCTTACTTTACTTCTAAGTAATTTTAAACCAACTGCAATTGCTTTTCTCTCAATTTCTTTTACTTCATCAGTTGTTGGGTCTGTTACTTCTTTATCAGCACCATGATCTAAATTAACTTTGTCTACATATTTTATTAATTCTAAAACTGTCTCATCAGCTAAATAATCACCTAACCACCCACCGAATTCATTTGTAATATTAAATTTCCCATCTGAGTAAGCACCAGCTCCACCAAAACCAGATGTAATAGAGCAAGACGGATAACAACCGATATGACCCCTTCTATCAACAGGGCATTTCTCTATCTTCTTTTGTAGTATCGGACATTTTCTATTATATATATCATGACCTCTATCTATTAGTAAGACTTTCGCATCTGGTCTTTGTGTCATAAATTCATATGCACAATATATACCCATTGGCCCTGCTCCTACAATAATACAATCATATTTCTTCATTTTTCCTCTCCTCTAATTAATCTATTTTTTTGCTTTTTTTATAAATTCAAAAAATAATGGATGAGCTCTGTTTGGTCTAGATAAAAATTCCGGATGGAATAGACAAGCAATAAAGAAAGGGTGATTTTTCAATTCAACTATTTCTAAATTATTGTCCTCTAGATTTAAGCCACTGAATACTAAATCCTGACCTTCAAATAAATTCCTATATCTTGGGTTAAAGTCATACTGATGACGATGACGTTCTTTTATATGAGCTGTATTATATATTTTTTGTGCTAAAGTATCTTTTTTTATAATACATTCATGAATTCCAAGACGCATATCCTTACCAACAATATCATTATGTTTTTTATAGATAAAAATAGGCATTTTAGATTCTTTATCTATTTCTTCAGAGTTAGCATCTACTTGTATTAACACATTTTTAGCGAATTCTATAACTGCTAATTGCATTCCATAACCTATTCCTAAATATGGAACATTGTTTTCTCTTGCATATTTAATAACATTTAAGAGACCACTTACATCACCATTAACTTCACCATCAGGCACAATGATACCATTGTATTTTTTTAACTCATTTGTATTTTTATTATTAAAAGTACTTGCTTTAAGCGGTTCAATGTTTACTTTCAAATTATTAGCATAACCTGCATGTTGTAAACTTTCAACAACCGATATGTAAGAATCTTTAAAATCAATATGTTGACCAACTAAAGCTATATTAATACTAGGCATATCTTCTTTCATATTTGAGACCATACATTCCCAGTCTTTCATATCTAATTCTTTAGTTTTAAGTTTGAAATGCTTACAAATAATATCATCAACTTTTTGTTCCGCAAGTCTTAGTGGTATTTCATAAATGCTACTAGCATCTTTTGCTTCAATAACTGCCTCTATATCTACATCACAAAAAAGCGCTATTTTTTCTTTTGTACTCTCATCAATTGACTTTTCAGTTCTAAGGATTATCATATCAGGATTAATCCCAATTGATCTTAATTCTTTCACACTGTGTTGTGTCGGTTTAGTTTTAATCTCTTTGCTTGCAGCAACATAAGGTACTAAGGTATTGTGAATATAATATGTATTTGCATACCCAATATCTCTTCTATATTGTCTAATAGCTTCTAAGAAGGGAAGTCCTTCAATATCACCAACAGTTCCTCCAATTTCAGTAATTACAACATCAGCTCCACTTGATGCAGCAGCATTATTTAAACGGCTCTTAATTTCATTAGTAATATGAGGGATAACTTGAACAGTTCCTCCATTATATTTGCCAGATCTTTCGTTTTCTAAAACATTCATATAAACCTTCCCACTTGTGACAGATGAATATTTATTTAATCTTTCATCAATAAATCTTTCATAATGTCCTAGGTCTAAATCTGTTTCAGCTCCATCATCTGTTACATATACTTCCCCGTGTTGGAGAGGTGACATATTACCTGGGTCAACGTTTATATATGGATCAAATTTTTGCATAAAAACTTTTAATCCACGATTCTTTAATAATCTACCAATACTAGATGCATTAATTCCCTTTCCTAAACTTGATACAACACCGCCAGTTACAAAGATAAATTTAGTTTTCATAATCCCTCCAAAAAAAATAAAAAAAGTCCTCAAACAATCTTGAGAACTTTTTGGCTCTTATCTATTATACCAAAATTTAATAAAATAGCCAAGAGATTTTTTTATTTTTTAATCTTCATCATCTTCGTAGTCATCATCTATATCATCAGAATCATCATCTAGTAAATCAACTTCAACTTCCTCGTCTTCAGTTTCATCTTCGTCTGCGCGATTAAATAATTCTTCTTCGATATCATCTGTTTCTTCTGTTTCTAAATCATCATCATCGCCTTCATCGTCTTCTAGACCTGGTTCAGCTTTATATACTATATCATCTTTTAGTTCATATTTAGTAACTTCATCATCATAGTCATATAAGTCTTCTAAATAACTACCATCTTTATCTAATAGAGATGAAGGTTGACGGTTCTTTAAATCCCAGATTTTAACCCCGTGCTTGTCCTCCCCACAACAAATAAAATGTCCACTCAACATAAAATCCATTTGGAATTGAGCTAATAATTCTTTTGCTTCTTTAGGGTTGATACCTTTTACTTCAAAAACATCTTTTGTAATTTTTGCTAAGGTACGAGGTCTTCTTTTAGATTTCATTTCCCGAAGTGCTATTTCAATTAATGAATCATTTGCGTTCATATATTTCCTCCATTAAAGTATTTTAACACCAAACACATATGTATTTCAAGTGTTTTTTATAATAAAAAGAAAATAATTAAAATGATTGCTCCTGGTAGTCTAAATATCGTTATAATTAAAATTGTCCAAAAATTTAACGGAATATTTATATTTATAAACGAGCCCAGTAAATTGATTGCGAAAATAATAATTAACGCAATAAATAAAGACTTAAAAAACCATTTTAAAAATTTCTTCATACATATCACCCATATAATTATATGGGACAAAACTATTTATTATAACTAATATTAAACTTTTTTAATATTTCATAATTAGTTCGATCATTTATTAGTGGTGTTATAGATATATATTTATTATATATAGCAAAAACATCACTATTTTCGTTATCCTTATCCATCTCATGTCTTGGATTTCCCAGTTGATAATACATTCCATTAATATTATCAAATCTAGTATCGAAATGTGTGCTACCTTGCTTAGTGATTTTTATTCCTTTTGGATTCCTTGGAACATTCACATTATATAAGTCATTATATTCAAGTAATTTATTTGTTTTAAAAAACTCCATAATTTCATCAAAGTACTTAATTAATGTATTATGATCATTTGCATATGCAGAAAAAGCAATTCCCTTTTTACCTAACATTGCAGCTTCACTTATTGCCGCAACTGTTCCAGAATATGCAATGTCTTCTCCAACATTTAACCCTGTATTAATTCCAGAAAAAACAATGTCAAAGTCTCTTTTTAATGCAAAGACAGCAGCTCTAACACAATCTGCTGGAGTTGATGTAAGAGTATAAGTATCACAGTCTAAACCAACACTAG
>JBAYTA010000077.1:0-8474 GCA_041675865.1 Bacilli bacterium
AAGTAATTTTGTTGGTGGTAAAATTGAAAAAAATGAAGATTCATTAACCGCAGTTTATCGAGAACTTTTTGAAGAAACAGCAATCACAAAAGCTGATATAAAATTAGTCCACTTAATGGATTTCACATATCACCTCGATAACATTTATGTGGAAGTATGGGTTGGTAATTTAATTAAAGATTTTGAAGTAAAAGGTGAAGAAAACAAATTGTTTTGGTCAACACTAGAGCATAACTTCTTTGACCTGAATCTTTATGCAGGAGAAGGCAATATTGGTCATATGTTAGAGCATGTGAAAATGAATAAAGATAAAATATTTAAATAAATAAAATCCTGATATTTAATCAGGATTTTTTTGTATTAAAGTAATGTAATATTATACTACCAGCTACTGCAACATTAAGCGATTCAAGAAGCGGATTAGTATTTATAAAAATATTTTTTGATGTTATTTCTAGCAATTCTCTTTTTACACCATTTCCTTCATTTCCTAATATAATTGCATATTTTTCTGGAACCGTGATTTTAGTTAAATCAACTCCATTAATGAGCGATGTTCCAAAGACACTTATATTATTTCCCTTAAGTTCTACAATTTTATCATATAAATTTGCAACCTCAATATCTACATGAAAAATTGCTCCACCAGATGATCTAATAAATTTATCATTATATAAATCAACACTACTACTAGAAAGATATATCTTATCTATATTAAATCCTAAACAACTTCTAACTAATGTTCCTAAATTTCCAGGATCTTGAATATCATCTAGAATAAGTATTTTTGATGGGTTTGATTCCTTAGGATCTATATATTTGCATACTCCAATATATTTTTGTGGTGATTTTGTATAAGCAAGTTTTTGAATAATTGCATCAGTTACTAATACAGTTTCAATTCCATCTAATTCAAACTCTATATCAGTTGTAAGAATTGTTTGTAAATTGTTAGTAACATATGCTTCTTGAATTAATTTTTTACCTTCTATTAAAAACTTCTTATCTATTTCACGGTATTTCTTATCATGCAGTTTATATAAATCTTTAATATATTGATTATTAACTGATTCTATTTTTTTCATTTTATCTCACTTAAGTTAACATAATTAGTAAAGCAATTACTGTTTCAAGAAATTGAATAGCCAGTACAACTGCAAGAAACTTTTTTCTTGCTTTATTTTTAAAGATGATTAATATTAATGTTGTTATAATAACACTAATAATAGGTATCATTAAAAACGAAAATGTTACCCAAAATTCTGTACTTTTTTCAATTACACCGAGGAACCATGTTGTAAATTCCATACTTACTTTTACTAAAACAACAAATGATGAAAATATAATTTGGAAAATACCATATAAAAATAACCAAACTGGTATTTGATCCCATTTACCTCTTAATTGTTTACTTAAAAGTCTTTTTTCTTTTCTTAATCTCTTATATTCTTCAGTTAATTCAATTAGCTTTTCACTTGATATTTCTTCCTCGTTTGAATTATATAGAGAATCTTCATATTGTTCAATTTGTACATCAAGTTCTTGCATTCTAATTTCTAGTTCGTAAATTTGTTCTTGAATTGATAATTTATTATCTACAGTTAGTTCGGTATCTATTTCAACTTCATAATCATTTTTAAAATCTTTTTCTTGATTATCCATTTTCTTGCCTCCAATTATTTACTTTAACTATAATAACATAAAAGATTAAAAAATTCTATAAAAAAATAAAAAGCACTCATTATAATGAGTACCTTTATAACAATTTAATTATTTTCCTTGACCAGCGCCCAATCCTGATTGAGCCATCTTAACTAAACGTTTAGTGATTTCTCCACCTACAGAACCGTTTTGACGAGCTGTAGCATCTGGACCTAAATTAACACCAAATTCGCTAGCGATTTCATACTTCATTTGATCAACAGCGTTTTGTGCACCAGGAACCACTAATTTGTTTCTACTATTACTATTATTAGTACCAAAAGATGAATTATTCATTCTTTTCACCTCCGTTCGATAATATTATTTGCATTTATTTGCATAATAACCAAAATCGTAATATGTAATTCTTACCAATTAAGATTACAAATTATTTTTTTAGTAATAGTAGTTTTTGTTTTGTTCGACAAATTTATACTTTAAATTTCAAATTTGTCATGGTTTTCTTTAGTAAATAAATTTGTTTTTTTATAATGTGTTAAGTTGTAAATATCAAGATTATTTATTCCTTCTTCAATTAAATCATCTAAATTGCATTTATTTTCTTCAATTAAAACCTTATCTAATTTGGGCTTTATTACCGGATGCTCTGGAACAAAAATTGTACAACAATCTTCATATGGTTTAATTGAAATTTCATAAGTATTAATTTTTCTTGAAATTTTGATTACTTCATCTTTATCAAATGTTGCAAGTGGTCTAATAATTGGATAATTAGTTACTTCATTAATAACTCTCATACTTTCTAGTGTTTGCGATGCAACTTGCCCAATACTTTCTCCATTTACAATAACATCGTAATTAAACTTTTGTGCTAATTTTTCTGCTATTTTATACATAGCTCTTCTCATAATAGTTATGTTATATATTGGATTAACACTTTGATAGATTTTCTCTTGAATTTTTGTGAAAGGAAAAACAATCAAATCTATTTTTTCATCCAAAGTATATTTACTTATCTCTTCAGTTAAGTCTATTACTTTTTGTAATGACATATCAGACGTATAAGGTGGAGATGCAAAATGAAGTGCTGTTAAATTCACACCTTTTTTGATTGTTAGAAAGCCAGCAACTGGACTATCTATTCCTCCACTCATCATTAATAGTCCACTTCCTGCCATACCACTAGGATAGCCTCCAAGACCACTAATTGAATTTACAAATATATATGTTCCTTCACTTCTTAAATCAATATTTAAAGTTAATTGAGGATTTCTAACATCTACACTAAGTCCTTCTACATTTGGTAGAATTCTTCTTGCAACTTCCCTTGAGATGTCAATAGATGTTGCAGGAAAGTTTTTATCACCACGATTTGTTTCTACCTTGAAACTCATTTGTCTATCTTGCTTTATTTCACTTATTAATTCACTTGCACTCTTTGCAATCTTATCATAGTCAGGTTCTACTAATCTACATAAGCTATACGAATGAAGACCAACAACCGTGTTAAGTATATCTATAACTTCATTAAAATCTTCATTGTTTAAGTATATATAAAATCTATAACTTGTATAAGAAAATTTAAGATTTGAAAACTTGGCTAATTTTCTTTTTATATTTTTATTTATTTTATCTTGAAATTGTTTATAGTTCTTTTTCTTAAGAGTCATTTCTCCATAGCGAACTAAAATTAAATCATACATTTATAACTTCTCCAATACTTCTACTAATTTATCAATTTCTTTGAATGTTGTTAAATGGGATAAACTAATTCTTGCAGCTGTTGTTGCATGCTCATAAGAATTAGTCATAGCATAAATTGTTTTTTCAGGCTTTTTAAATTTTGATGCACAAGCACTTCCTGTACTAATATAAATTTCTGCTTCTTCTAAATAATGTAGTAATGTTTCACCTTGAATTTCTAAAACAGAAATATTCATAATATAAGGACTAGCATTAATAGGGCTATTAATTTCTATCTTTTTGATTTTTTCTAGCCTTTCTCTTAGATACTTGCTTAGTTGTTTTACATAGTTTAAATGTTCTTCTATTTGCGGATAAAATATTTTTACTGCCTTACAAAGAGCAACAACTAAAGCTAAATCTAGCGTCCCAGGTTTAATTTTAAATTGATTATTTGCTCCAAAAATTCTTGCTTCAATATCGAGATTATTTTTTATTGCAAGAACACCAATGCCTTTTGGTGCATAAATTTTATGTCCACTTAATGTTAGTAAATCAATATCATTAAAACTAAAATCAGGAATAAATTTACATATACCTTGTACTATATCAACATGCAATTTAATTTTTGGATTCTTTTTAACCAAATCAATAACTTTCTTAATCGGTTGAATAGATCCAACTATATTATTTACCCACATTATTGAAACGAGTAAGACATCTTTATCTAATTCTTTTTCTAATTGATCTAGATTAATTATTCCTTCTTTATCTACATCTAGATATACAACATCATAACCCTTGCTTTCTAATACTTTAAATACTTCAAATACAGAAGGGTGTTCTATTTTGCTAGTTATAACTTTTCCACTTTTATACTTTTCTACATATCCAAATATACCCAAATTATTAGCCTCTGTCGCATTTGATGTATAAACTATATTATGGTTTTCTAAGCCTACTACTTCTTTAAACTCATTTGTTGCTTTTTCAAACATAAAATTACTCATTTGACCAAGTTTATGCAAAGAGTTAGTATTTGCATAAAAATTAGTTTGAGTTTTAATATAAGTATTTAAAACTTCTGGATTAATTGGGGTAGTTGCAGTATAGTCAAAATAAATCATTGTTATTTCCTTCCTAAATAATTATTTAACTTTTATTTTTAAGCAAAATTTGGTACAATATATCATATTAATATTGTGAGGTTATTATGGAAAATATTAATTATGATGATAATTTATCTATATCATTACATTCTTTACTGTGTGAAGACTATTTTGAAATGTCAATTTTAGCTAACACTTCAGCTTTTTTAAATCAAGTACTTCATGACATAAATTGGGTTGGTTTTTATATATTAAAAGATGATTATCTATATCTTGGCCCATTCCAAGGTAAAGTTGCTTGTACAAAAATAAAAATGGGTAATGGTGTATGTGGAAGTGCAGCAAAAAACAAAAAGACAATTGTTGTTCAAGATGTACATACATTCCCAGGACATATCGCTTGTGATGCAGCATCTAATTCAGAAATAGTTATTCCTATATTTGTAAAAGGAAAATTATATGGTGTATTAGATATTGATAGTCCAACTAAAGGCAGATTTTCAAATATTGATAAACTAATCCTTGAAGAATTAGTTAAGACATTAGAAAAGCAGCTCGAAAAAATCTTTTAATCATAAATATTATACCACAATTAGATTATTTTTAATATAAAGAAAAAAGGTGAGTGTTCACCTTTTTTTCTAATTTTTACTTAACGGTTGTAGAACTCAACAATTAGATTTTCATGAATTTCTGGTAAGAATTCGCTTCTTTCAGGAAGGCGAACAAATTCACCAGTCATTGTCGACTCATCAAATGTTACATATTCTTTTCTTGATACTAATGCTGCTAATGCATCTTGAATTATTGTTAATCTACGTGAAGATTCTTTCACACTAATTTTTTGTCCTGGTTTTACGATAAATGATGGAATATCAACTTTTTTGCCATCAACTTCAATATGTCCATGAGTAACTAATTGACGTGATTGACGTCTAGTAGCTGCTAAACCTAAACGATAAACTAAGTTATCTAATCTAGATTCAAGTAAAGTTAAGAAGTTTTCACCATGAATACCTTTCATTTTACTTGCTAGAACGAAGAACTTATGAAATTGCTTTTCAGTCATTCCATATGTATAACGTACTTTTTGCTTTTCTTGTAATTGTAAACTATATTCAGATAGTTTTGCACGACGTTGTCCATGTTGTCCTGGAGCATAAGGTCGTTTCTTTAATTCTTTCCCGTTTTCAAGAACTGAATATTTTAATCTTCTTGAAATTTTCCAAGCGGGTCCTGTATAACGTGCCATAATTTTTCCTCCTTATTATTATTTAGTAAAGGACTTGAATCCAATAAAAAGATAGATTGAAATTGGCTTTCATCTAGCAGCTGACTACTAACCCCTCTACAGGTATCATCTATTTATTTTTACACTTCAAGTGCTGCTTTTACTGCACCTTATATATTATACACGAAAATCTATGAAAGTCAAGATTTTTTATTTTCTCATAAATATAATATGAATAAAACCGAAGACTATACTTCGGTTTTATTATATCTCTATTTAACTGCAGCATTAACTAATTTAATAAAATCTTCTGCAACAAGGCTCGCCCCACCAATAAGCGCACCATCTATATGAGGCATACTCATTAGCTCTTCAATATTATTTAGTTTTACACTACCACCATATTGAATTCTCACTTCATTAGCTACTTCTTGTGAATATAAACTTGCAACTTTTTCTCTTACAAATTGGCAAGTTTCATTCGCAACTTCACTAGTTGCTGTTTTTCCTGTCCCAATTGCCCAAATAGGTTCATAAGCAATTACAATACTCTTTACTTGTTCTTCTGTTAAGTTTGCAAGACCAATTTCAATTTGTTTGCTTAAATGTTCTTTTGTTAAATTATTTTCTCTTTGTTCTAATGATTCACCAACACAAACTATTGGTGTAATATCATATTTTAATGCTTGATGGACTTTTTTATTAACAGTTTCATCAGTTTCATTAAACATAGCTCTTCTTTCACTATGACCAATTACAACATAACTTACATTAATATCCTTAAGCATTGGTGCGGAGATCTCACCTGTAAAAGCACCTTGATCTTCAAAATGAACATTTTGTGCTCCTATTCTTAAGTTTTCTCCTTGACGCTTTACTAAGCATCTTAATACAGTAGATTGTGCACAAATAACACTATCAACTTTATCTTGACTTGGAACTTGGTCACTAACAGCATAAATAAATTGTAACGCTTCTGTTCTAGTTTTAAACATTTTCCAGTTTCCAGCAATTATAGGTTTTCTCATAACAAACTCCTTTTTATATTATATTATTATGTTTATTTATCGTTAATTATAGCAACTCCTGGTAATTCTTTACCTTCTAGATATTCTAGACTAGCTCCACCACCAGTAGAAATATGAGTTATTTTATTTTCAAATCCTAATTGTATCGCTGCTGCAGCTGAATCACCACCACCAATAATAGTAGTAGCACCTTCTAATTCAGCAAGAGCTTTACATATTTCTAATGTACCTGATGCAAATTTAGAAAATTCAAATACTCCTGCAGGACCATTCCATACAACAGTTTTTGCACCTTTTAACTCTTCTTTAAATAATTCAATAGATTTAGGTCCAATATCTAATCCCATTTGATCACTTGCTAATTTATCTGCATCAACAATTTCACTATCTGCATCTTCAGAAAATTCTTTTGTAGCAACAACATCAGTAGGAAGAACAATTTTGCCATTTGCTTTATCTAATAAAGACTTCGCAAATTCAACAAAATCATTCTCGCATTTACTAGCTCCTGTTTCATAACCTAAAGCTTTATAAAATGTAAATGCCATTGCACCACCAATTAAGATTTTATCAGCTTTCGTTAATAAGTTTTCAATAACAGAGATCTTATCACTTACCTTTGCGCCACCTAAGATTGCAACAAATGGTCTTTCAGGTTTATCAACTGCTTCACCAATAAATGTGATTTCTTTTTCCATTAAGAATCCTGCAACAACATCATCGATATTTGCTGCAATTCCAGCGTTTGAAGCATGAGCGCGGTGTGCTGTACCAAATGCATCATTTACAAATACATCACCTAAACTAGCCCAATATTTACCAAGTTCAGGATTGTTTTTAGACTCTGCTTTATTGTTTAAATCTTCAAATCTAGTGTTTTCAAGCATAACAACATCGCCATTTTTCATATTAGCAATAACTTGTTCAACTTTATCCCCTCGTGTATCAGGAATAAAAGTAACATTTTTTTCTAATAATTCACTAAGTCTAGTTGCAACAACTTCAAGTGAATTGCTGGCCTTATCTGATTCATCTTTAATTCTTCCTAAATGAGAAAGTAATATAAGTTTACCTCCATTTTCAATTCCATAAGTAATAGTTGGTAAAGCCTGAACTATTCTGTTGTCATCAGTGATAACTCCATCCTTCATTGGAACATTAAAATCAACACGCATAATAACCTTTTTGCCAGTTAAATCAACATCTCTAATCGTTTTTTTACTCATATTTTAAACTCCTTTTCTGTCAAAATATTCTTTTATATTATTTACATTATATCACAATTTTACTATTTTGTAAGATGTTATATACAATAAAAAACGTTTTTATTCATACAAAAGAATAAAAGTGAGAAATAATTTTCTCACCAACATCTGCTTTTTAGATATAATAACCAAATCAATTTATAAACCTAAAAATACACCGAGTTAAATTAGTAATTTTTTAAGTAATCTTTACAAATTTAACTCTATTTTTATCTTAAAAAAATGAAATCTCTCTATTTGAATACTCAAAGTTTTTTATCAACCTAAACGCATGAAATATATCTGGTAAGTTGACTTAAACCTCTTTTAGTTATTATTTAAGTTTATTAAACTAGAAATTTTTCAACAAGTTTTTTCTAAAATATCTCTACCTTTAACATTTAGTCAAACCAAATTAAATTTTGTTCTCTAGCATATATTGAAAAATAATATCCATCATATGTTTCTTCTTTTTTATTACTAAAATAATTTTTTGGCTGATACTCTAATGGTACTA
>JBAYTA010000078.1:0-8441 GCA_041675865.1 Bacilli bacterium
AAAACTTTATCATATAAATCTTGATGTTCCTTAAAAACAACATGGCTAACATTAATTATAGTTACATCTTTTAGGTTTAGAATACTCTTTTCAATTTCTTTTGCCTTTTTTGAGTCTAATGATGCAAATGCTTCATCTAAGAAAATAATCTTTGAATTATTTATTAAACCTCTTGCAATAGCCAACCTACTCTTTTCACCACCTGAAACATTTTTACCATTATCATAAATTATAGTATCAAGCCCACCTGGTAGTGAATTAAGAAAATCATTTAAACCAGCTTTAGAAATAGCATCATATATTTCTTCATCGCTATAATCTCTATATAAAGTTAAATTATTTCTAATTGTATCTTCAAATAAGAATATGTTTTGGTCAATGTTTGCAATATTATTAAAATATTGTTCCTTTATAATATCTCTTAGTGGGACATTATCAACTAAAATATCTCCAACTTCAGGATAAAAGTATTTTCTTAATAATCTAAGTATTGTAGATTTGCCACCACCACTTGGACCTATAATTAAATATTTTTTTCCTTTTTTAAATTCCAGGTTAATATTATCTAATACTTGATTATCTTCATATGAGAAACTTAAGTCTTTAAATTCAATCTTTTGAAAATCATCAAAACTTACTGTCTCAAGATGGTCGTCTTTATTTTTTAAACTATCTTCCATCTTTTGGATAATCCCTTTAACCATAAACATTTTAGGCAAATTCTCGCTAACATTTATTACTGGCCAGATTAGTTTTTCAATAGAGTTTAATATTAGGACAACTAAACCAAAGGTAATAGCTCCTTCAATTGCCATATATCCAACTATTAAAAATAATGTGATAAAAGTAAATGAGAAATTTGCATTTTGGATAGCAAATATAAAAGATGAAATTTTATCGATTACATAACCTTTTTGTTGGACCTTATAACTTTTATCAAAGAAGTCGCCTCTAACTTTATCTTCTAAGTTGTTTGACTTTATAATATGAAAAGCACTTAAGACCTCTTTAATATAAGAAGTATAATCACCAAAGAGTTTACTTCTTTCTTTATTGTGTTTATTTAATGGTTTACTTGAAAGAACTGATATAAATAAATTTATAACTAATAAGCCAGCACAGATTAATAAAATAATTGGACTTGCGATTGAAAATAAAACTACAGCAGCTATAAATGTTGTAATACCATCTATTATATCTAAAAGTGGCATCAAGTAATTCTTTTCTATTTGATCAAAATCATTTGTCATTGTTGATAAATAATTTGCATTATTATCACTATTAAACTCATTTATGTTTTTGGAAAAAACACCTTTTAAATATCTTTTCTTCATAACCAATACTGATTTTCTCATGAAAAGTCCTCTTAAATATGTAAGCATAATAACTAATGGTAGAAGTAGAAGAGCATAAATTAAAGTTTGTTTTGATAATGAAGCAAAGTCACCTGCTTGATTATTTGTTACTACATCAATAATATCCTTTATTTTTAAGCTGGCATAGATTTCAACTACAGCAGCTAATATACCAAATATAATTAAGAATATAAGGAAGGGGATAAATCTTTTTATATATTTATACATACTTAGCCTCCATTTGGAAGTATTCACTACCTTTATAAGTGTTAATCTCGCCATTATCTATTTCTAATATATAGTCATATTTTTCACTAATTCCGGGATAATATCGATGACTAATTGCAATAATAGTAGTATTAAGATTTAGAATTGAATTCTCTATTTCACTACCTAGTTCTTCATTTAATGCGGAAGTCCCTTCATCGATGAATAAAATCTCAGCCTCTTTCGCAATCCCCCTAGCAATAGAAATTCTTTGTTTTTCTCCACCGGATAGATTCTTTCCGTTTTCTTCTATTTTAGTATCAAGGGTTTTGTTGTTCATAAATTCTTCAAGGCCGCTTAATTTTATAGCTTTATTAATAGTCTCTGGGTTGATGTTTTTGAATAATGCTATATTGTTTTTAATGTTGTCTTCAAATAAAAATACATCTTGGTAAATAAAACCTATTTTATCACTTAAAGATTTAGTTTTAATTGAGTTAAGATTAATTCCATCAACCAAAATCTCACCTTCATAGTTATCGTAGGTCTGACTTAGTAGTTTTATTAAGGTACTTTTTCCTATCCCGCTTGGCCCTTTTATTAAATATTTCTTGCCTTTTTCAATTGTAAAACATGCATTTTTAAACACTTGTTTTGTATCATAAGCAAATGTTAGATTCTTAACTTCAATTTTTTCAGTAAATAAAAATTGATGATGTTTATTATTTTTATCTGCAGCTTCATCAAGGACAGTAATTTTTCTATAAATTTCTGCACCAGATTTCACAACATTAAATCTAGGGAAGATATCAGGTAGTGCAAATACCATCATCATAGATAGTTGTAAAGTTATCATAATTTTTGCATAATCCAAAGACTCTCTTGTAATTAAATATAACATAAGCCCAATAAAGATAAGAAAGCCAAGGATATTAGTAACACTTCTTTGTGATTCACTAAAAAATCTAAAGTTAAATTTACTTTTTTCTACTTTGTTTATATTCTCAAATGTTTTATGAGAGAATTTCTCTTCTATACTGTTTAATTTTAAAATTTCAAGTCCATTGAATGTATTTGCTAGATTAAGTGTTAATTCTTCATTTTTAGTTGAGACATTTTTTTGTAACTGTACAGTTTTAGCTTGAAAGGCTTTTATAAGAAAGAAGATTATCACGCTAATCAAAAACATCACTGCGCCGACTCTATAATCAATTATAAACAATAAAATTAATGATACTATATATAAAAATCCTCTATAAAGTACATTTAAGAAATTAAGAAAGAAACTAGTTTCAAAGGTGTTAATGTCATTAACTAAATTTGATATATATATATCTTTACTCTTTTTTGAGAATTGTAAATAACTAGTATTGATAATTTTCTCGAATGCATTAACCCTAACATCTATAAGGGTATCTCTCATAAAAGATATTCTTAACATTCTAGATGATACATATAAAATTATTGAAAGTATTATAACGACACCACCTAACATCACAGTGGTATAAAACAACTCCTTGTCTTTAATTTCTATAATATGAAATAAAAGTGCGAAGAGCCCAACTCTTAACATATCAGTAATTACTGGAAAGGTTGAGGCTATCAAGTATAATATAAATTTTCTTTTTCTTTTCTTTAATAAATCAATCATAAGTTCTCCTTAATACATTAAATTCTTCTTTCCTCTATTATATGACTAATATTTTTAAATGTCAATAACAAAATTAAAAAAATTAAAATACATATTAATAATATTAATGTTGTAATTAATTTTATTAATATTCAAAGAGTTAAAATGTGTTTATTTTGAATATTTATATAAATTTATTCAAAACCTTCTAAAACAGGCAAATTTAACTAAAAACACTAGTCTTATTAATGAAAATATGGTATAATAAAAAGACTATAGTAAGTAAAAGGTGGTGAGATTATGCCAATATTACAAAACATTAAAAATGCTGAACTAGAAGCTGAAACTCTTAGACAGAATGCTAATAAAGAAGTAGAAGAACTAAGAGATAAAACTAGACTTGAAGCAAATCAAATAGCTAAAAAGACAATTCAAGAAGCCAATGAGACAATTAAATTAAATAATCTGAAAACTCTTAGTTTAATTGAGGAATTAGAAAAGGAAACTCTTCAAAAAATTGAAAAGGAAAAATTTGAACTAGAAAAGTTAGCTATGAAAAACGAGGAAGTTGGCGTTAATTATATTTTAAAGCAGGTTGTTGAAATATGATTATCCCAATGAAAAAAGCACAAATAGTTGTGTTAAAAGAAGACAAAGATAAGCTTTTAGAAAGTTTACAAAAAAGTGAAGTTTTAATGTTAGTCTCTAGTAGTGAAAAAGAACTTAATGTTGATCTAAGTTTTGAACACGAAACATTGAAGCGAACAGAAGAAAGTTTACAAGTTATTAAAGAATTTAGAGAAAAACCTAAATTTGTTAGAGAAGAGTTTGTAGTGGATTATGATAATTTTGTGAGTGATAATCCAAGAAGACTAGAACTCTTAGATTTAATAGAAGCAAATAATGCTAGAATAGGTGAACTAAATTTAGAAAATGAAAATTTAAATTCTGAAATTTCATTTTATCAACCTTGGGAAACTTTAAATGTAAAACTAAATGAATTAGATTTGCCTAAGTATGCAGTAGTGCATACTGGATTTGTTTTAAATCACAATTTAGATAATTTATGTGAGCACATAACAAGCATGGGTGGGGACTATAGGGCTTTATCAACTTCAGCAAGAGAATCCGCTCTTATTTTTGCATGTTTTGTTGACGATGATAAAGAATTAATGGATTATGCGAAAACTGTTGGATTTGTAGAAGTGAATTTTGATAGATTAGAAGCATCCCCAGCTGAAATTATTGAAAGCAAAAAAGCAAAAATTAATGAGAATCTAAAAGAAATTGAAAAACTAACCTCTGAATTAAAGGCTTATTCTCTAGAAGCTGATGAACTTTTAGTATTATCGGACAAGCTAGCATCTGATGTGGAATTAAAAACTGCTCCAGTTGAAGAAACTTATTCTGCTGTTTATTTGCTTGGATGGGTTAGAAGTGATCAAGTTGAGAAGTTAGAAAAAACTATTAAGAAGACTACTAGTGATTATGATCTAGAAATTCTTGATCCTGCTGAAGATGAAGTTGTTCCAACAGCTACTAAAAATAATAAATTTGTATCAGCATTTGAACCAATCACTAATATGTTTAGTATTCCAAGTATTAATGATGTAGATCCAAATCCTGTAATGGGATTTTGGTATTGGATGATATTTGGGATGATGATGGGTGATGCTGGATATGGAATAATGATGGTATTCCTTATGAGGTTCCTTATTAAGGCAATGAAGCCTAAAGGAAGTACTTATAAAATGTATAAAATGTTATTCTATGGAGGCTTTGCAACTATCCTTTGGGGAATATTATTCAATAGTTACTTTGGATACACTCTAGGAGAAATTGTTGAATTTGTAAGCGGTATGAAAATAGAAGTTCTATTTAAACCCATTGTGCTAAACCCTACAGTTGATATTGTTCAATATTTAGTATTATCAATGGTTATAGGTGGACTTCATTTAATTAGTGGTTATTTAGTAAAAGCGTATGCAGATATGAAAGATGGAAGATTTGTAGACGCAATCCTTGATAACTTTGCATGGATTTTCTTGCTTAGTGGTTTGGGACTTATTTTTGTACCATCTGAAATACTAAATAAGGTAGGAATGGCGCTTGCAATAACTGCTGTAGCCATGATTGTCTTAACACATGGTAGAAAGAGTAAAAATATTTTTGCTAAACTTGGCGGTGGATTATATAGTTTATATAATTCAGTCAATGTATTTAGTGATATATTATCTTATTCAAGAATTTTAGCACTTAGTTTATCTAGTGCGATTATAGGAATGGTTATGAACATTCTTGCGGAAATGGTTGGAGGAGGAAAAACTGTTATAGGTATCTTCTTTGCAATTATTATTTATATCATCGGACATATTTTCAATTTAGTTATGGGATTATTATCTGCTTATGTTCATGATAGTAGATTACAGTATATAGAATTTTTTGGTAAATTCTATGAAGGTGGAGGAGTGGAATTTAAACCACTTTCTATGAGTTTAAAACATATAGACAAAATCGAAAAAGTAGAAATTTAGGAGGTTATTATTATGAGTGGACTACTTATCGCAATTATTGGAGCAGGAGCTGCAGCTATATTAGCTGGTATTGGTTCTGCAATTGGAGTACAAATGGGTGGAAAGGCAGCTGCTGGTGTATTAAGTGAAAAACCTGAATTGTTTGGTAAAGTGTTGATTTTACAAGCATTACCAGGAACACAAGGTATTTATGGATTTATCGTTGCTGTATTAGTATTTATTGGTATCGGTGTTTTAGGTGGAACCCCTGAAAACTTAACTACTGATCAAGGATGGCAATATTTTGGTGCATGTATGCCAATAGCTATTGTTGGTTTAATTTCTGCAGTTTTACAAGCAAGAACTGCTGTTAGTGCAATTCACATGACTGCAAAACAACCAGATTCTAGTGCTAGAGGTATCACAATGGTTGCTTTAGTTGAAACATATGCAATCCTTGCATTACTTGTAAGTATTTTAATGGTATTAGGACTTAACCAAGGATTATCTGCATGAGTAAAGAATTAGTGAACAAAAGTATTTATGATAAGATAATAGATAAAGGTTCACTAGATGCATCTGAAATCTTAAAACTTGGTAAGGAAAAAATTGAGATTATGAAAGATAATATTATTAGTGAAGCAAAGAAAGAAGCTAATAAATTAATCCAACATAATAGCAAACAGAACCAAGGAAAAATTAAAACTAAAACGACTAATTTAGAACGTTTAACAAAAAAAGAAATCTTATTTAAGAAAAAAGAGTTAATAGATAAAATTATTGATCAAGCTTTAATAAAACTTAAGAGCTTAAATGACAAACAGTTTATCGAATTAGTAAAGAAATATATCTTAGCTGAAACACTTACAGGAAATGAAGTTATTAAAGTAAACAAAGCGGATTATGGGAAATATCTTTCGTTATTTTCTAGTGATAAACCAAAAGACTTAGTTGTTCTTGATAAACTAAATAAAGAATTAGGTGCTAACTATAATCTTAAATTATCAAATTCAAGTGTTAACATCGATGGTGGATTCATAGTTGTTAGTGAGAATTTTGATATAGATTTATCATTTAATAGTATTTTGAATATCATAAAAGAAAAACAAGAAACGCAAATAGCAAATATACTTTATAACGAGGAAAATTAGTATGAATTATACATATGTTAATAGTCAAATTAAAGTAATTGAAGAAAGTATATTAGATAAAAATGATTTTCTAAAATTATCAAAAGTTTCAAAAAATGAGTTTTTAAAAACTTTAGTTGACTTAGGATATGGTAGTTCTGGTGATAGTTTAGAAAAGATTATAAATAATGAATTGTATAATATTAAAAAGCATTTGGATGAAGTTTCACCAAAGAAGGAGCATACTGATTTGTTCTTCTTACTAGATGATGCTGTAAATATTAAATATTTGTATAAACTAAAAACATTTAAATTAAGGGATGCATCGATGTTCTTAAATCGTGGGAATTTTTTAGAAGCTGATTTAAGAAGTGCAATATTAGAAAATGACTATAGTGCTTTTAATAAAGATTATACAAAATTACTTACTAATATTGAAAAGAATGTAAGTCATATTACTGATCCAAGAGTCTTAAGCGGCTTAATTGATAGTATGATATATGATTTTATCTTAAAAAAAGTAAGATTAACTTTTAATGAACCTTTAAGTACTTATTTTAAAACACGAATAGATTTTTCAAATATTTTAAGTTTTGTTAGAATTAAAAATCTTCATTGGAAATTTGAAGATAATAAAGAAATGTTTATTAGTGGTGGAAATATAAGTGTTAAAGTAATTGAAGACTTATTTAACTTAAAAGATGAAGATGTAATACGTAGTTTACAACCTTACTATAATGAAGAATTATCAAAAATACTAGATGATTTTTATAAGACAAAAGATTTAAATATCTTAGAAATAAAATTAGATAGACTCCAATTAAAACTTATGCGTCCATTTAAGGATGATGCATTTGGAATTGGAATTATTATGTATTATTACTTAAAGAAATTAGCAGAAGCAAAGAACATTCGTTATATTTATGCTAACCCAGATATAGATATTGATAATCTATTAGAATATTAGAAAGGGTGGATTTAATGAAAGAAAAAAATGAAGTTGCTGCAATTGGTAGTAGTGATGTGGTAATTTTATTTAACGCAGTTGGAATCCGCACTTTTCTAGCGGATGATCCAATTCAAGTAGATAAAATTATCTTTGACCTAGCAAATGAAAGTTATAAAATTATTTATGTTTCAGAAGAAATTTATGAAGCAATTCCTGAAACTATTGAAAAATATAAAAATATCACATTCCCAATAATTATACCAATTCCTACAAGTGAAGAATCTAAAGGTATTGGTTTAAATAAGATTAAAGAGAATGTAGAAAAAGCCATCGGGTTTGATATTTTTTAGAAAGGATGGTGGCATAATTTATGAATGATATACAAGTAGGCATTATATCAAAGGTGTCTGGGCCTTTGATTGTTGCGAAAAATATGAAAGATGTACAAATGTTTGACGTTGTACGTGTTAGTGAAAAAAGATTAATTGGAGAAGTTATTGAACTACGTGGTGATTTAGCTTCAATCCAAGTATATGAAGAAACTGCAGGGATTGGTCCTGGAGAACCAGTATATTTTACTGGGGAACCATTATCGGTAGAATTAGCACCTGGTTTGATTGAAGGAATCTTTGATGGTATCCAACGTCCATTGGATGT
>JBAYTA010000079.1:0-8258 GCA_041675865.1 Bacilli bacterium
GAGAACAAAAAATGAATAAAATTATAACCTTTTTCTTCATTTGTGAACTGAAAGTTCAAATCCTCATAGATACCTTTTGGAATCAAAAATGTTAGTAGATATGTTATAAACATAAATGAAACAAGGATTATACAAACAGTAATAAATGAACGCTTATTTATTTTTAATATTTTTTCATTATTCATGTAGTTTAGTTTCCTTTAAATATTTATTGTAAAGAGCTTCGCCAACAACTGACCATTTGACTGAAGTTTTAGGGTTTTCTGGTACAAAATAATACAAAGTATTATCATGATAAACTTCAAAATTTTCATTTGCTCCAAAAGGAATTGCTGGTATGTTTTGTAGTTTAAATAATTTATTCACTTTTTCATCATTAATTGTTCCATTGTAATGAAGACCATTAATATCTAAAATAACAATTCCACTTCCTGATTCGATAAATCCTTTGCCTTTTTGATCAGGAAGTTTTAATGTAACAGATGAACTTAATCTAAAATCAACATTTTCTACATTTTTAGCTTCATAATCTTTTTGTAATAAGTACCAGTCTTTAATTGTTTTTGGAATTAATTTTTCATTTGTAATGAATTCATAGTAATTATTAAGTTCTATATCAACACCACATTTTGAACAAGTAATATGACTATCTTTAGTTTCTAAACTAAATTCGCTATTACATTTTGGACATAGATATAAAATATTTTCTAAACCTTCTGCGAATTTATCGCCTTTAAAATAAACTTTATTTTTTTCTTGCCAAATGAAATCATTATAATATAATTTCTCATAAAGAATTGATTTAATTTCTTCAAGTGATTTTTCTTTTAAATCTTCTTTAGTAAATAATAGTTCATATTCAAGATCAACTCTACCTTTTCGAATATTGCTAGCCCATTTTGGTTTAGTCATATAACCACCTTGGATTAGGCCAATATAAATAGGTACATTTAAGTGCTTGAGCAATTTTTCTGTTGCTGGAGCAATAGTTTCTAGTTCGCCATAAGCGCTTAGTCTACCTTCTGGAGCAATTCCTAAGATTCCCCCTGAGTTGATTACTTTCTTAATATTCTTAATTGCACTTATATCTGGTTGATATAAAAATTTAGGAAAACAACCAAGACGATAAAGAAGTCTACCTAATTTGTAATTGCAGAAGTAGTAGAATGCCATTATTGCATTTACTCGTTTTGGATAAAGTGGAATAAATGTATACATCCAGTCTAGAAATGACGGATGATTATATAATAATATAAATGGTTCGTTAACATTTGCAAATATTTCAACGTTTTTCACATTCAAATTAACTTTCTTAAAGAACATTTTTTTCAAAAGGTTTTTAAAGAACCAGTATACAAATTTTCCTGGCTCTTTTACATTGTTTTGGAAAAACTTCATATTCTTTTTTGGTTTTTTTGTGAAAACTTTTTGAATAACTTTATAATATTTGATTGTTAAAACTGTGAGTATCAAAAGAATTAAAATTAGGAAGAAAAATATTTTAGAATCAACTAATAAATTTCCTAATGTAATTGATAAAATAATTGAAGGGATTGTTCCAAGAGTTGTAATTAAAATATATTTTAAGAACTTCATTTTTGAATTAGCACATGTAAAGGCAATTAAGCCATAAGGGATTACTGGTAAAAAATATAAGAATACAACTTTTTTACTTAATTTCTTTTCTTCAGTGATCTTATCTAAATTTTCTAATTGTTTTTCTTTTTTTAAATAATACTCACTTATATTTGTTCGTAAAATTCTTATAATTACAAACATTAATAGATTGCCTAAAAATACTCCAGCTAAAATAGTGATAAATGCGGGAATGGGTTCTAAGACAACACCTGCCATAATTTGTAGAGGTGCTGCAGGGATAAAAGTAATAAGAATTAAAATTCCTTGTACAAATCCAAATACAAGAAATGAGAAAATACCATACTCTGCAAATTTTTCTTGTACAACTTCCCATGATTTAAGTTCAAATGCTTGTTTAATTGGGTCAATTAAGTCTAGTGTTAAAAATGTAAGTCCTGTTAGGACTCCCAAAATAATAATAATCGTAATAAAACTTTTAAATAATTTCTTCTTTTTCATACTTCAATCTTTCTATATTTTTTAATCATTATACCATAATCTATTTTAAATGTTAAGGTATTTTGAGAATAGCTTTAGAACATTAAACTAAAGAAAAGCATAAAATAATACATAGAATAGGGGTATAATATGAAGAACAAATCCAATTCAAAAGATATTTCTGTTGCAATTATTGCAGGTTATGTTGGAGAATTTATTGAAGACTTTGTTGCTAGATTTCTTCATGATTATACAAACACTAAATATATCCTAGTTGATTTTACACCTGGAATCATATCATCTGTTGCAGCTAATGTAACTTTAGAATTAATGGGGGATACTAATGTTATTTATTCAAGCTTTCTTGCTGGTGGATTAATTTATGCAATAATATCTCAATATAATGAAAAAGTTAAAAAAGAAGAAGTTGATTATAACAATTTAGTATATAGGTTTATATTTGATTCTAGTTTAATAACAATAGTATTATATTTTTATAAAAAGTTTTTAGAATATATAAAGAAATATCAAAAGAGACATTATGAAGGAATTATAAATCAACTAATAAAAGATGTAATAAGAGCATTACCAATATCTATTTATTTTGGTTATATACAGTTTATAGGAAATTTAAATGAGCAAAAAGAGGGAGAAGAAGATAGCGAAAAATGTAGTAAAAAGTAAATAATTGTTTACGTAATCTAAAAAAAGATGTATAATATAAATAATCTGGAGGCTAGTAATGATTGAAATTAAAGAAATAAATAGTAAAAGGGATATAAAGAAATTTGTAGACTTTCCAAATAAGTTATATAGGGATAATGAATACTATGTTCCTGCATTTTATGCTGATGAATTAAATATGCTTAACCCTAAAAAGAACCCAGCCTACCAATATAGCGAAACTAAATTATTTTTAGCTTATAAAAATAAAAAAATTGTAGGTAGAATTTGTGCATTAATTAATCATGCATATAATGAAAAGAAGAATTTAAAACAAATTAGATTTTGTAGATATGATGTTATTGATGATGTTGAAGTAAGTAAAAGATTATTTTCTGAAGTTTTTAAATGGGCTAAAGAAAGAGATTTGAATCAAGTTATTGGGCCAATTGGCTTTAGTGATTTGGACAAGCAAGGGCTTTTAATTGAAGGGTTTGAAGAATATAGTAATACTATTACTCTTTATAATCATCCATACTACTTTGAACACTTAACTCAAATAGGTTTTGATAAAGATGTTGACTGGGTAGAGTTTCAAGTATTTACACCAAAAGATCTAAATGAGAGAATTGAAAAACTATCAAAACTGATAATCAGAAGATATGGTTATAAAGTAGTTAAATTAAAGAAGAGAAAAGAAATAGGGAATTATGTAAATAAAGCATTTGATTTGGTAAATGAAGCATTTGCACATTTATATGGTGTTGTTCCATTAAATGATGACCAAATAAAAGTTGCTGCAAAACAATTTGTTTCGCTAGTAAATATGGATTATTTATATATAATTGAAAATAAAGAAGGCGAAATGATTGGTTTTGGAATTTTAGTTCCTTCACTTAATGCAGCAACAAAAAAATCTAATGGTAGATTATTCCCGTTTGGTTTATTAAGAGCACTAAAAGCTCTTAAAACTCACAAAGTTTTAGATATGTATATTGTTGCGGTTAAACCTGCTTACCATAATTTAGGTGTTAATGCTTTAATACTTGCTGAAGGAATTAAAACTGCTATTGAAAATGGTGTTGAATATGCAGAAACTGGTCCTGAACTTGATACAAATGAAGAAGTTAAAGCTCAATGGAAAGAATTTCAAACAAGACAACACAGACGCCGTCGTTGTTTCAAATTAGATTTAAAATAATAAATAAATGTTTTGACATTTAAATAAAAAAAGTGTATAATATAAATGTTGTAAAAAGCAACCGCACAGAACAGGTATAAAAGTGATATATTCTAATGAATTATTCCACCTTAGATGGCGTGTCTTAAATATAATACGAGGAGGTGCTTTAAGAATGTATGCAGTAATTGAAACTGGTGGAAAACAATATCGCGTAGCTAAAGATGATGTTTTATATATCGAAAAACTTGATGTTGAAGCTGAAGGCGAAGTTGTTTTTGATAAAGTATTAATGGTTAACGGTAAAGTTGGCGCACCATATGTTAAAGGAGCTAAAGTTAAGGCTGTAGTTCAAAAACAAGGTAGAGCTAAAAAAATTATCGTTTACAAATACAAACCAAAGAAAAACTACCATAAAAAACAAGGTCATCGTCAACCTTATACTAAAGTTCAAATTTTAGAAATTGAAGGTTAATAATGATAAAAGTTAGTATTAAATCTGACAAAGAATGTAATATTAACTATATCTTTGTTAGCGGACATGCAAATTATTCTGTATCTGGTAGCGATATTGTTTGTGCTGCGGTGTCTACAGCAATGTATATGACTGCGAATTTGATTGAAAAAGTGTGTCCAGGATATACTTTTCTTGAAAATGAAAAAGAAGCTACTATGGAATTAAAAATAACTGAGTCTAATGAATTTACTAATATTGCTTTAAATAATTTAGTAGAAACTTTAGAATCATTAGAATTAGACTATAAAAAGTACATTAAGATTAATAAAATTTGAAATTAAGGAGGTAATACTCATGTTTAAATTAAATATTCAGTTTTTCGCATCAAAGAAAGCAGGAGGATCTACTAAAAACGGTCGTGACTCGATTGGTAAGAGATTAGGCATGAAACTTGCTGATGGCGAGTATGCTACTGCTGGTTCAATTATATTTCGTCAAAGAGGAACTAAAATTCACCCTGGAAACAATGTAGGAAGAGGTTCAGACGATACATTATTTGCAACCATGAATGGATATGTAAAATATGAGCGTAAAGGAAAAGACAGAAAACAAGTGTCTATTTACGAAACAAGATAAATAAATATGCACTTTAATGTGCATATTTTTTTTAAATAATAAAATTTTGATTATAATATATTTGGAGTGATTAAATGTTTATAGATGATGTAAAATTAGTAGTAAAAGCGGGAAAAGGCGGTAATGGTGCTGTTGCTTTTCGTCGTGAAAAATATGTTCCACTAGGTGGACCTGCCGGTGGTGATGGTGGAAAAGGCGGAAGTATTATCTTTGTAGGTGATGAAGGCTTAACCACTTTATTAGATTTAAGATACCAAAAACAATTAAGTGCTCCAAATGGTGAAAATGGGATGGCTAAAAATTGTTATGGTAAAGATGGAAAAGATTTTTATGTTAGAGTTCCAGTGGGAAGTATTGTTAGAGATTTAGACAACAATATAGTTATTGCTGATATAACTAAGCATAATCAAGAAGTTGTAATTGCAGCTGGAGGAAAAGGTGGAAGAGGTAATACTTCCTTTGCTACTGCTAGAATTCCTGCTCCTGAATTTGCAGAAAACGGTCTTCCAGGAGAAGTTAAAAACATTCAAATTGAATTAAAAGTATTAGCTGATGTTGGTTTAGTAGGTTATCCTAGTGTTGGAAAAAGTACACTGATATCTGTTGTAAGTGCTGCAAAACCAAAAATTGCTGATTACCATTTTACAACCTTAGTTCCAAACTTAGGTGTTGTTAAAGTAAGGGATGGTAGAAGTTTTGTAATGGCAGACTTACCTGGACTAATTGAAGGTGCATCTTTAGGTGCCGGGCTTGGTTTTCAATTCTTAAGACATATTGAAAGAACTAGAGTTATAGTTCATGTAATTGATATGTCAGCAATTGAAGGAAGAGATCCATATGATGATTACCTAACAATAAATAATGAATTAAAAACATATAATGAAAAATTAATGTTAAGACCACAAATAATCGTTGCTAATAAAATGGATTTACCTGATGCATTAGATAATTTAGAAAAGTTTAAAGCAAAGGTTAAAGATGTGAAAATAATTCCTATAAGCGCATATACTAAAGAGAATTTAGATGAACTTCTTTATAATGTTGCTGATTTACTTGACACAATAAATGTTAATGAATTTTCAGAGGATAATAATATGGACACGATTGTTGATACTGTGGTAGAATATAAGTACACGCCAAAAGAAGATCCATTTACTATAAATAGAGATGATGATGGTGTATTTAATGTAAGCGGACCTGTAGTTAGAAGATATTTTGATTCTACAAATTTTGATAGAGAAGAAGCTGTAAAATTATTTGCAATGCGTATTCGTAAATTAGGAGTAGATGATGCTTTAAGAAAACTCGGGGTTAAAGATGGAGATACGGTTCGTATTTTCGGATACGAATTTGAATTCTATGACTAGATGCTACTTATTAAGAGCATACTAATGTTAAGAAAATTATAAAAAATTTAACTTAAGGGACTATTATAGCCTAAAAAGGAGAGAAAAATGAATTCAAAAAGAACTGAACGAAATCAGCAAATATCTGATTTGGTTTTTGCATCGATAATTATTGCAATTATCTTAATTTTAACAGTTACCTTTGGGTATCTAAACAATAATGGAGTCGTGGTTTTCACAATCGTTCACATTCCTGTTCTTGTAGGAACAGTTGTCTTAGGAAAAAAATATGGTTTACTATTTGGTACAGTAATGGGTGTTGGTTCACTAATAATGGCATTTGTATTCCAAGGAATTAATCTTCCTTTCACAAATCCCCTATTATCGGTATTACCAAGAACAGTCTTTGGATATTTAATTGTTTTTGTATATGATTTCTTTAATAAACTTATTAAAACTAAATATGCATCAATTCCAATTACTATGGCTGTTTCAACTTTTATCCACACTTTATTAGTGCTACCATTACTTTATATAGTTATGGAAACTAAATTCTTTTTCCTAGTAAGTGAATTCCCTTCCTTAGAAAAAACTACATTTCTAGCATTATTTTGGTTAATAATGACATCTAATGCATTTTTAGAAATTGTATTAGCTGCAGTTATAGGTAGTGCAACTTTAATTCCATTGTTAGTAATTAAAGAAAAACAAGAATAAAAATACATGGTGTTGCGTAGTCAACACCTTTTTTTGTTTTTTTTAATTTGCTATATATTTTTCTTATGATATAATTTGAATAAGATTTGTACTTAAAAATATTTAGCTATTAATTGTTATGTATATAACAAGGAGGAAAGCTATGAACTATAAAAAAGTAATGTTTGTTATGGTCTTTTTATTCATAACATTAACATTAAGTGGTTGTAGAAAATATGAAGATTTAGTTCCTGAAGAAAAAGATTTAGCTAATTGGGATGGAAATTATATTTATTATGGGAATAAAAGATCGAAAACAACTGGTGAAGATACAGAAATCTTAATTAGGGAAGTTGAATATTTAAATATTCAGTATAATCTATTTGAAGTTTCAGATTTTATTTATTTGAACGATGATATTTATATGATTGCCTATATGAAGAATAAAGATAGTATTAGCAACTATCATTATGATTCATCAATGTTACTACATTATAATACTAAAGAAAAAACAACTGCTGTAATTTATTTTTCAAATAATCAAGATGAATTTATAGATAACTTTTTTCACACTACAGAAGATTTTTTTATAATTTCTAGATATGATTATAAGTCCAATGGGTTAATAAAAATAACCCTTGCAAATAAAGAGGTTGAAGAAATACCTAAAGGTTATGACTATAGGGTTGTTGAAGATTATTTAATTTTTACTTATAATTCCATGGTACACTATACAAAAATGGATATAATTGAACTTAATCCTATACCAGATGCAAATACAAATGCATACTTTTCAATTATTGAAATTGATGGTAATAGATTACTCCGCATATTTTCTAAAAGTTTTAGGTCTTCATTTAATTTTATAGGAGAATTAAAATATTATGATTTTGAATTAATAACCCTATTTACCGCTTGGAAGTATGAGAGTGATAAAAATGTTTCCTTAATTGGAGATAATTATTTTGTAATTGGTACAACAGTTGGTTATGATTATGTTTCATCCTTAAAAAATTATAACACAAAAAGATATGAAGTATTAACTGAATATCTTTCAACAAGCAATATATTATATAAAATTAGTTATCAAGATAAAGAATTTAAAATAGAAAATATATTTGAATTTCCTGATAATTTAGCTTTTGAAACAGGTGAAGTATTAGCTGATGGTAAAATTATTTTCTATGCTACTTATGTAAAAAGA
>JBAYTA010000080.1:0-8200 GCA_041675865.1 Bacilli bacterium
TAACTATAATACCTATGGAAATCTTTATAATAATACTTCTTATTTTTTTTGAAATCTGGATACATATAAACACGATTAGAACTATATCCTTGCAAATTTAGTAATAAGTTACATCTTCCATCATTATATTTGAATACAGATTTTATAGCTTTAATTCTTTGTATGAATTTTAAAACACTTTTTTTTACCTTTCCCATATTTACTCCTGTAATTCATTATTTAAAATTTTTTCAAGTACAGCTCTAAGCTTTGTGGAAGATGTAGATTTTGTATAAGGAAAGTATTGAATTTTCACACCTTTTTTCTCAAACTCACATTCATAATATCTCCACTTTTCACTACCTTTCCAATCATCACCTTTAAAAATTATATTAAACTTTAATTTTTCCCACGCTAATAGTTTATCTGTATTGTCCTCAACATAAACTTGATCTACATAACTTATGCTTTTTATAATTTCAATCCTTTCATTAAATGGAATAATTGGTTTCTTATTTTTTACTCTTACTACTTCCTCGTCGGTAGTAACACCAACTATAAGGTAATCACAGTTCTCTTTAGCTTTTTTAATAATATTTAAATGTCCGATATGGAACATATCAAACACTCCTGTGGTATATCCTATTTTCAAATTAATCCTCCGTATTTTCATTTATTAAAGATTGTATAAGTAAATATTTTTCATCTTCAATAACTAGACTTGTTGATGTTTTCTTTTCTATATATGATTCATCTGGAAATTTATTATAGTCTCCATAGAGTTGAGATAGTATTTCATTATATCCTGATGGTATTGGTACACTTAACCATAAATATTTATTGTAGATAGTATTTTGATATTTATCTGTTAAAAATATACTTTTGCTTCCGTATGAACTAAACGGATTAACAACATATTTTCTTTTTAAAAAATCTTTTTTACTAAAAAATGCGTATGCTAAAAATATAAAAACTTTATTTGGAACTAAAAATAATAAAAGTTTTAGTATAAAAAGCAATGGGAACAATAATTTCCGTTTTTGAAATACATTACTAACACTATATTTTTTCAGTCTATATATTGCTTGAATTAATTTCATATATTTTATAAAAATAAAATTTAACAATTTATATTTACTTAAACCTACCATTGGAAAAATGTCAATATGTATTACCCTATCATCACTAAAATCTAATCCCATACGGAAAAACAATCTTGAATAGTTTTTATCATCTTTATATGAATAAATTTTATATGGTTTTTGTAAGTTTTTTTTCATTGCTATATAAAATTTTTGGTATTGATTTATTGGGACTTCAATATCAATATCTGTATCCCATGGAATTGGCCCACTATGTCTAATTGATCCCAATAAACTTCCAGCTCTCAAATAATACTGAATATTATTATTTTTACAAATCTGATCAATTTGCTCGAGCATTTTAGTCTCAACATTTTGTATTTCCTTTAAACCAATTATTTTCATATGATATCTCCAATAAATTTAAATTTAAGTTATAAAGATTTTCTATTTCATGATTTTTCAAACTATTTTCTTGATAATTTACACTAATAAAAGATAGAATTACCCAAAATAAAATATTATCATATGCATTAATAAATAGAAAATATATAACTACTCCAAACAGACTTAACAGTAATGATAAATTTGCAAAGTTTTTCCTATATACAAAGTTTTTAATTGAATAAAAAACACTAATAAAAAGCATTATTATAAATACTGTAAATCCTACCAATCCTTGTTCTGATAATACTAATAAGTAATCATTATGAGAAATTTGCGAATTTATCCCACCATAAAACATAAAACTACCAAATCCCGATCCAAAAAAAGTATTTTCTTTGAAAATTTCATAACCTCTTATTAATAATTCAGATCTTGCAGAGAGTGAATTATTTACTTCCACATAATCATCATCAAAAAATGTAGCTAAAGTAGAAAACCTATCATTAATGCTTGATTTAATTGAGTTCGGCAAAAAAATAAATACTGCAAAAATTATAATAATCAGAGCAAACATTGTTCTTAGTTGTTTTTGTTTTTTTATAAATGTAATAAGTACAATCACTAAATAAAAAAGAATAATTAGAAATAATGCTCTTGATTGAACAATAATACTTAAAATAAAGTTATATCCTAATAGTAAAATCTTAAAAAAACTTAGATTACCATTTCTTAAACTAATTAATACATCCGAAACCAAAAACCCGAATATAATAACTATAACAAAAGAAAGTGAGTTTCTTGATTCTCTTGTAGGATATGCTGTACTAAGACCTATATAATTAACATCAAATTTAATAAGATAAATATATGCTAAGTAAGTTAACATAATTGTCATACCATAAATACTGTATTTTAGTATTATAGAAATGTACTTAGATTGTTTATAGAATGCATTTTTATATATAAAATATAGTATTACTACAATTAAAAGTTTAATATACCTTGTTAAACCATAAGAAGCACTTTCACTATATAATAATGAAAATAATGCAATTATTAAAAAAATAATATATATTATGTCACATTTATGTATATATATGGTTTTTCTCATTTTGACTATTAAATATACAGAAAAAAATGAAATTATTATTAAAAATAGAGTGAAGCTAAAACTGAACAAATTCCATCTAAGTGTAATAAATGGCAATGCTAGACCACAAAGTTTTGCTAAATTAAGATTTAATGTATCTTTTTTCATTTCTTCACCTGGTTACTTCTTTAATAAACTTGGCAGGTACTCCTCCTACCATAACATTATCAGATACATCTTTTGTAACAACTGCACCAGCTGCAATCAAACAACCCTTTCCTATACTAATGCCATTAGTAATTACAACATGACTAGCAACCCATGTTCCTTTACCTATAAAAATTGGTGCAGATGTATACTCATCATTACTAACTTCACCATTATTAAATTTATGTTCAGATGTAACTATTACAGAATATGGTCCAATTTTGACATTGTCTTCTATATTAATTTTAGCAGTACCATTTATCCAAACATTATGTGCAATATATACATTATTTCCAATTGTTACATTGTGAATATGATTTATTATAACACCTGAAGCAATTTGAAGATTTTTTCCCGCTTTCTTAAAAAATGGTCTAAGAAAAAACCCTCTAATTTTATTACTAAATCTCAAATTAGGCAAAACTGATGTAATTAACATTATAATATGGACTGGTATATCTATGAACAAAACTCTAATAATTTTTTTAATCATATTGATTAACCTTTCATTTTAACTTTTTAATAGATTCTATAAAAGTATATACTTCCTCTGAATGGCTCTCTAAAGTATTTCTTTTTGAAAATTCTATTCCTTCATTAATTATATTTTTTCTTAAATCATCATCGTTTAATAATTTTATAATTGTATCAGCAATCTGCTGTTCATCTTTGGGTTGTACTAATAACCCATTTATTTTGTCATTTACAGTAAACGGTATTCCTCCAACATTAGTTGCAATTACAGCTAACCCTTTACACATAGCTTCTATAAGTACTCTTGGAGTTCCTTCTGAAATTGATGGTAATATAAAAATATCATTCTTCTCATATATTTTATACAATTCTGCTCCAAGAGGAATATATCCTTTAAATATAATATTCTTAGAAATATCCAATTTGTTTACAAGTGATAATAAATTATTTAAAATATCACCATCACCTACTATTGTCAATGTAATATTATAATTTAAATCAACTAGAATCTTAACTGCATTTATAAGGTATTCTAGCCCTTTTTCATGTCTTAAATATCCAACATATAGTAATTTAACATTGTTTTTATCAATTTCTTTTACATAATCAACAACTTCGCTCATTAGAAATGTACTTGTTCGAATTTCTTTAACCTTAGTATTATCTTTTTTATATAATCTTCTTAATCCACTTCCGTTAACCAGTGTTGGGGTTTTTTTTATATACTTTGATATTAATATACTTAAGTAATTAGAATACGATAATGCAATCCATTTAATAATTCCTTTATATTTTGAACCTTCAGAAATAACTGATTTAGAATCACCTACTAAATGAAAAACAACAGGGAGTTTCTTCTTGATTGAAAGTTTATATACATATTTAAATAATGGAACAGGCCATCTAATATAGACTGAACCATCCCATAATTTTGAATAGTCTTTTATCTCTTTTTTCAAGATTCTCGCTTTTTTTAAAGCTGATATGTATCCATTATAACTAGTAAGTTCTTGAACTATTATATTTGATGATTTTAATCTATATTCATTAATATTTTCATGCTCACCTATGTCATCTACAGGAACAACTAAATAAACTTTATTGTATTTTGTAGAAATAAAATCAATATATCTACCAAATGCACCATTGCAATAATATCCATTTGCACTTTTTTTAAATTTCATACCATAGTATATAGTTAAATCACTCATTATTCACACCGTTTTCAATATATTTATTTTAATTTTGAATAATAATTGTAAGTATTACAATCTCCAGTATAAGTAATTTTCTCTTTCTACATCTTGTCTATTTAAAATACCTTTTACATCAATAATTACTTTTTTTCTATTATCAGTATTCTTAAACATTGTATTATAATCTGATAAAGATAACTCTTTAAATTCATCGTGTGCAACTGCAATAATCAATGTATCTAAATCTTTTAACTCATTTATGTCATTAAATTTGATTCCATATTCATGCATCGCTTCTTCTGCATCAGCAACTGGATCAGCTATTATAGGATTGATACCATACTCATTTAATTCATGAACTATATCTATGACTCTTGTGTTTCTTGTATCTGGACAATCTTCTTTAAATGTAAAGCCTAAAATACCTACTTTAGCAGTTTTAATATTTACTTCTGCTTTAATTAGTTGTTTAACAACATTTTCAGCAACATATTTACCCATATCATCATTAATTCTTCTACCAGCTAAAATAACTTGAGAATGATATCCGATTTGTTCTGCTTTATATGTTAAATAATATGGATCAATTCCTATACAATGTCCACCAACTAATCCAGGTCTAAAGTTTAAAAAATTCCATTTTGTTCCTGCGGCTTTTAATACACTTAAAGTATCAATATTCATCTTATTAAAAATTATTGATAATTCATTAACAAAAGCAATATTAATATCTCTTTGTGAGTTTTCAATAACTTTAGCTGCTTCAGCAACCTTAATTGACTCAGCTCTATAAACTCCTGCTTCTACTACTAATTCATATACTTTTGCTATAGTATCTAGAGATTCTTCATCCATCCCAGATACTACTTTTACAATTGTTTCTAATCTATGAACTTTATCACCAGGATTAATTCTTTCTGGTGAATAACCTACTTTAAAATCAACACCACATTTTAATCCTGATTCTTTTTCAAGAATTGGAATACATATATCTTCTGTAACTCCAGGATATACAGTTGATTCATATACAACTATTGATCCTTTTGTTAAATTTCTACCTAATGTTCTACTTGCTGCTTCAACTGGATATAAGTCTGGAACTTTATCTTCTCGAACAGGTGTAGGAACAGCAACAATGTGAAATTTTGCTTCTCTTAATCGTGTAGGATCACAAGTAAAATCAACAGTTGTTTTTTTAATTTCATCGTCTCCTACTTCCTTAGTTGGGTCAATCCCGCTTTTATATAGTTCGATTTTTTCTTTATTAATATCAAAACCGATAACATCTACCTTTTTTGCAAATGCAACTGCAATAGGCATACCTACATAACCTAAACCTACAAGTGAAATTTTTTCTTTTCTTTCAACTAATTTTTCAAATAACATCTTTGTTCTCCGTTCTTCTTTTATATATACTTATTAATTCTTTTATTGTATAAATAGGACTAACAACAATAGCAAATAGTATGTTAATTATTGCTTTAAAGTACTTTCTATTTCTTTTATATGCAAAGCCCATTACGACATAATGTCTAAATCTTACATAATTTCTTTCATTAAATTTTAATTTTTTAAAATAACTTTTCTTATATTTATATAATTTTTTTTCTCCAATAATTTTATTCGGACCAGTAGAAATTGCTTCCATGTTAGTTCTGTAAACTTTAATATTTGATTGATTAAAATACCCAATTTTATAACCATTTAAAATTGTTTTAGACATCAAATAATATTCCTGACCCATATTTACATTTTCAAAACCATTTATCTCATCTAGTACACTTTTTTTATACATAAAAGTTGGTGTGCCAGTTATTTGTTTAACTAAGTGATACTTAAAAAGATAGTCTTTATCAAATGATTTAATACTCGTATGTTGTCTATAGTCTACTAAATTTCCTTTTTCATTATAAATGGAATAATCCGAGAAACAAACATCTAAATCATTTTTAATCATATAATCTAGCTGTTTTTCGATCTTTAATGGCTCATATTCATCATCGTCATC
The DNA here is from genome assembly GCA_041675865.1 of Bacilli bacterium. GTDB lineage: Bacteria > Bacillota_I > Bacilli_A > ML615J-28 > CAG-698 > DUVT01. Next base: position 6,424 of record JBAYTA010000080.1, read on the forward strand.
TAGAAAAGTAATATATTGACCTGAAGCATTAGAGATGCCAACATTTCTTGATAATGCTCCTCCCAAATTTTCTTGGTTTACTATATATTTAATGCTTTCCTTATTATAAGATTTAACTAATTCATCAATTTCATTTCTAAAATTAAAATTTTCAACAGTTGCGTTATCATCTACCAAAACAATCTCAATATATTGATAAGATTGATTCAAAAGTGAATCAATAGCTCTACTTACTAATTCCCTATTTCTTCTGTATGTTGGTACAACTATACTAACTATATTCATTATTGTTCTCCAAATTACTTAACTTCTCATCAGTATTATCTTTTTTATTTCCTGTTCCACCTTCTACAACCCCATCGGATTTTAATATACTTATAAATGTACCAAAAAATATTCTTATATCAAAAAAAAGACTTTGCCTTTTTACATATTCACCATCTAGTGCAGCCTTATCAGGTATTTCTAGTTCATCACGTCCATTAATTTGAGCCCATCCAGTTAATCCTGGTTTTAGATTATTAACACCATATTTTTCTCTTTCATCAATTAAATCATATTGATTCCATAAAGCAGGGCGTGGTCCTATAATACTCATTTGTCCAAACATTATATTAATTATTTGTGGAATTTCATCCAATGAAGTTTTTCTCAAAAATTTACCAACTTTAGTTATATATTTATCAGGATTTCTTAGTAAATGTGTTGGGCTATCACTTGGAGTATCAACTCTCATTGTCCTAAATTTATAAATTGTGAATAGTTTTTTGTTTTTACCTACTCTTTTTTGTTTAAAGAACACGGGTCCTTTTGATGTTATTTTAATTAAAATAGAAATAATAATTATTAAAGGTAATAATAATATAAATCCAATGTAAGACAAAATTATATCTAGTGTGTATTTTATAAATCTATAAACCATATTTCTCCCCATCAAATATCAAAAAAAGTTAATATATTATCTTTTTTATAACCAAAAGCTAATAACTTATCAAATATCTTCAACCTATGAGAATAATTTGAGATTAATATCCCATCATGTACTATATCACTTATATAATCTATAGATATAATTGGATAATTAATTATTCTCTTATCTTGTTTATTTAAATCATCATCTATTACAGCTAGAACATTTAGAGGTATATTTGATGCAGAATTTAATACTTGAAGCAATAATTCAGCTACTTCCCCAGCACCATATAATAATATATTTTTGAATCCTCTTTGAATTATTTGCATTGCAAAGTTTAATATATTTTCTCTAGCAGAATCATATATGTTATGACTTGCTTTTAAATATTCAATACTAAGTAATCTCTTTCTTTCAATACCTTTTTTAGTTATGATATATTCTAAATTTTTATTACTTAGATATTTCCTTTCTAGATATCCCTTTTTCTCATAATCTTCTATATAGGTGTTTATCATAGATACTGATGAATCGATATCTTTACTCAATTCTCTTTGAGTGATTTTTGAATTTCCTTCAATTATATCAAGCAATAAAAATTCCTTATATAATGGTGTTTGTTTAAAAAACTGATTATCTTTCATAAAATTACCTCAAAATTGTTCGGTTATCAAACATTAATTATTTTAGCATATTGTAAAACAATAGTCAACTTTATTTATCATTTTATGACATAAATTTTTGTATGATTGTAAATGATATGAGACCAAATAATTAAAAAAAGAAGAAGAAAACAAAGGGGTTTAAGGGGGAATGTGTCCCCCTTAGTATTAGAAGCGGACGAAATTTTTTAATGGTAAATAA
>JBAYTA010000081.1:0-8001 GCA_041675865.1 Bacilli bacterium
TGGAAATAAGAATTTAAATTAAACATTAAACTAAACATTACTCTAACATTTTGAATTGTTTTAATTTGTTAGAGTTTTTTATATGATTATTTATAAGTATTATAAATAATCTACATTCTTATTTAGAAAAATTATAAATAAAGTTGAAATAAAGTTCCAAAATTGGTATACTATTATAAGTTAAAAGAAGAAGTTGAAATGAGGTGAAGATAACTGAAGTGATGGGTGCTTTGGGTTGTTCTCGTTTTATTAGTAATAGTATCATTGTTTATAGGTGTTGGAAGTCTTAGTTTAAAGGGTTTAATTAATTTAGATGAGACTGCTTTATTATTGCTATTTAAAAGTAGAATTCCAAGAACTGTAAGTATCATCTTTGCAGGGATTGGAATGAGTGTTAGTGGAATTATAATGCAACAACTCTCAAGAAATAAATTTGTGTCACCAAGCACAGCTGCAACACTTGATTCTGCAAAATTTGGGGTTTTAATATCCATGTTATTGTTTGTTGGTTCAAGTATCTTTGTGAGAATGACTGTATCATTCGTTGTTGCTTTACTGGGTACTTTTTTATTTATGCGTTTTGTAGGAAGAATTAATGCTAAAAATAAAAATAAAAATTGGTTGCGAAAAAGGTCGAATTTTGATATAATTTATACATGTTTAATTTTGAAAGAAGGTATAAAAATGGTTTTAGCGTTGATCTCAGATAGTGCATTATGGATTGTTGCTCTATGTATTTTCTTAGCTACTTATGTATGCTTATTAACTTTACCAAAATATAGAGTATATGTTGCTTTACTATCTGCGCTTGTCTTTATAATTCTTGGAATCTTACCATTTGGAGATATTTTAGGAAAGATTAACTTTAATGTATTAATGATGATTGCTGGTACAATGGGAATTGTAGCCTTATTCATAGAATCAAAAATGCCTGCTCTCTTAGCAGACATTATTATTAGTAAGGTTCCTACTATGAAATGGGCAACTATCTTACTATCAATCTTTGCAGGAGTAATTTCTGCTTTTGTAGATAATGTTGCAACAGTATTAATGATTGCGCCTGTCGCATTAACAATTGCGAAAAAATTAGAAGTTTCCCCAGTTCCTAGTTTAATTTGTATATCAATTGCATCAAACTTACAAGGTGCTGCTACTTTAGTTGGAGATACAACATCAATCTTATTAGGTGGAGACCTTGATATGAGTTTTATTGATTTCTTTTGGTATCATGGTAGACCTGGATTATTTTTTATTAATCAAGCTGGAATGATTGCTAGTACTTTAGTGCTATTATTTATCTTTAGAAAAGATAAAATGCCGATAGATTTTAAGGAAAGAACTGAAGTTAAAGATTATGTTCCTACTATTTTACTTTTAGGTATGATTGTATTATTAATTTTAGCGTCTCTAATCAATATTCCTGAGGGATTTGTAAGCGAAAATATAAATGGACTTATTGTAATGTTCTTATTATTAGTAGGTTTAGTATATCGTCATATTAAAACTAAAGACTTTAAGGGAACTGCGAATATTTTAAAGGAAATAGATTTCTTTACTTTAGGATTATTACTAGGATTATTTATAATAATTGGTGGTCTAGAAAAAGCTGGTGTAATTACAAGAATTAGTGAGTTGATAGCAAAAGCATCAGGTGATAGCTTATTCTTAGCTTATACAATTATTGTTTGGATATCGGTCTTATTATCTGCATTTATTGATAATATTCCATATGTTATGACAATGCTTCCAGTTGTTAGTGCTTTAGGAATTAGCTTTGGCTTCCCAGAACAAGGTGCATATGTACTATACTTTGGTTTATTAGTTGGTGCTACATTAGGTGGTAACTTAACTCCTATTGGAGCAAGTGCAAATATAACAACAATTGGTATCTTAAGAAAAGAAGGATATGAAGTAAAAGCAAAAACATTTATGAAATATTCTGTTCCTTTCACATTAGCTGCTGTTACAACTGGTTATATTTTAACTTGGTTATTATTTAGTGGAATTGGAAAATAAAAAATTTGAGTATTCTTGATTAGAATACTCTTTTTGTTTTTATAGAAAATAGGAAATATCCAAATAAATTGACAAGTTTTCGGAAATAATATATAATATTTATAGATTTTATAAAAACTAAGCCAAAACTAAAGTGATTTAGTGACGGAAAGCTATAGGGCCTCTTAAAAGAGGCAGCCAGTTGCCATTGATAAGTCTTAACTTGTTAATGGTTTTTATTTTTAAAAGAGAGGACAAAATGAAAAAAATCATTTATAGACCATTTATATTAACTTTAATTATGATTTTAAGTTTAGTAACAGTCTTACAATTTTCATATGGTTATTTTGATTCGCTATCAGGTAGCAAGTCCTCTACAATAAATATTGGGGATTGGCATAATAATCAACCTACTCCTAATGATGTAGTAGATTATGTAGAGAATATAAAGTTTCCTGAAGATGAAGATATGGCAGAATATATACTAGATATACTTGGAGATTATGAAGATGGCGAATTTGTAATTGATGAAGTGTATGAAGATTATACTATGAGTGAAATAATTGAAATAATCGAATTAATTAATGAATTTACGGAGTCATTTTTAGAAACAGAAAATGGCGAAATTGTATTTAAAGATATAATTGTAGAACCAGTTGAAGTAACTAGTGTTGCTAACTTTTCTCCAGGTGATGTTCAATATATCAAGCAAGTTATTCAAACAGCAGAGTTTGCAACAGATCCATGGTGGACTCCTATTACATTCCAATTACAATTAAGTGCAGATCCTGGCATTGACATTACAGACTTTTCAGTTGAAATTTTATTTGACTTAAATCCATTTACAGTAACAACACCATTTGCTTATGATTTTAAAGTAAATGATCCCAATAGAGATCATTATAAGACAATAATTCAAACTGATATAGGCAGTAACCAAACTTCTAATCTACCTGCAATTGGAACAATTAGTTATATAAATAGAGCGTTTAATGTGACTCAAAATCAGTTTTTAAGATTTAAACATGAATATAATGCTCCTTCAATTACAGGCGAATGGAGAAGATTTCCAATTGGTCCAAATATGTATTTTAATTCACCTACAACAGGTGGACAGTGGAGTGGTTCTAGACAACAATTCTATACTGAAAATGAACCTACAAAAGTTGCTGGTATGACTTTATCAGGAAGAAACGATGGTGGAATGGTAGAAATGTTATTTAGTTTCAATGCTAGAAAACCTAGAAATTCAAATAGCTTACCTGTAATTCCTATTGTAATAGTAATTAGTAGAGCTGTTGAAGTAGATGCTAATGGTAATGATTTACCTAACCAAAGGACTGATTTGATTTCACCAGAAATTAAATTAAGGGTTGTAAAAGGAAATATATATAATAATAATCTATAGAAAATTATCTAATATTATGTAAAACGAAGAAATGTTGTGGTAGATAATTTATATTGGTATATGTAGTAAATTTGCACTACTTAAAATCTTAATATAAGGTTTTGATTAGTGCTTTTTTTATTGTCCTTATCATAAGTTTAATTGTAAAGCAATGGTTAAATTAGATTAGATTGGGTCTTTATTTTTTAAAATGCTTATGGTATAATTACTTGTAAACGTTTTCCCGTTTCGGGAAAAAGCAAGAAAAGGAGAGTCATATACATGAACAAATTTGATTACATGGAAAAGTACGGCTATGAACAAATGGTATATTTCCATGACAAACACACTGGCCTAAAAGGCATTACTGTTATTCACGACACTACACTTGGACCTGCTCTAGGTGGAACAAGAATTTGGAACTATGAATGCGAAGATGATGCTGCAATTGATTGCTTGAGATTGGCCAGAGGAATGACTTATAAAAATGCGTGTGCAGGCTTACCATTAGGTGGGGGGAAGACTGTATTAATTGGTGATGCTTCAACTTGCAAGTCAGAAGCATATTTTAGAGCGTTTGGACGTTATGTTCAAAGTTTAAATGGAAGATATATTACAGCAGAAGATGTTAATACATCTACAAAAGACATGAACCATATTCATATGGAAACTAATCATGTTGTTGGATTAGAAGGAAAATCTGGAAATCCATCTCCATATACTGCACTTGGTGCATTTCATGGAATTAGAGCAGCGCTTAAATATAAGTTAGGCTCTGATGAAATTGAAGGTAGAACTTTCGCGGTTCAAGGTGCTGGTCAAACTGGATATTACTTAGTTAAATATTTATTAGAACACAAAGCTAAAAAAGTTTATTTTTCAGAAATAAACCAAAAACACATAGATAGGATGAATAAAGAACATCCTGAAGTAGAATATATTAAACCTGAAGATTTCTTTAAAGCAGAAGTTGATGTAATCGCACCATGTGCACTTGGTGCTGTCCTTAATGATAATACTATCCCAACTATCAAAGCAAAAATTATTGCAGGTACTGCAAATAATGTTCTTGCTGATGAAGAAAAACATGGTCAAATGATTAAAGATAGAGGTATCTTATATGCACCTGACTTTGTTATTAATGCTGGTGGTGTTATAAATGTTTATCATGAAATTATTGGTTATGACAAGAACAGAGTTATGAAAGATGTTGAGTTAATTTATGATCGCTTAATTGAAATCTTTAAGATCTCTGATGAGCAAAATGTATCTACTCTATCAGCTGCAAAAGTATTTGCGGAAAATAGAATCGCATCTGTTGCAAAAGTAAGATCGAATTATATTCCAAGATAAATATGAAAAGAGTTACTTTTATTACTGGTCATTATGGTAGTGGAAAATCTGAGTTTTCAGTTAATCTAGCCATTCAAAAAGGGATTAAGAATATCGTAGATTTAGACATCGTAAATCCCTACTTTAGAAGTAGAGAATTAGACTCTATATTTAGTGAAAATAAAATTAAACTAATTTCATCTACTGTAGATAATTCTTTAGGGAGTGATCTACCTTATATTTCAAAGGAAGCATATACTTTAATTAAAGGTGAAGAAACTGTAATTTATGATCTTGGAGGAGATCCTGTTGGAGCAAAGATTTTAAGGCAGTTTGTAGATTCACTTGATTTAGAAGAAGTAGATTTGTTACTTTGTATTAATGTATATAGAGAACAAACATCGACAGTAGATAAAATCCTTAAAATGATTACTGATATTGAAAGTAGTGGCGGAATAAGGATAAATGGTTTGATTAATAATAGTAATTTTATTAGAGATACTGTTTATAATGATTTAGTTGAAGCTGAGTCTATTATTAAAGAAGTTTCAAAAATAAAGAATCTAGATATTATCTATACTGGTGTATATGAAAATATTATTGATTCTTGCGGACCATTAGTTGGCGAAGTTATTCCATTAAAATTATATCTTCGCAAGAAATGGTTGTAAATTCAAGTGAAAGGGTAAATTAATGGCAAAAGGAAGATTAATTTTTGATCATGACAAATGCAAAGCTTGTGAGCTTTGTGTTCATTATTGTCCAACAAAAATATTAGAACTGGATGCAAACAATATAAATAAAAAGGGTTATAATGTAGTAAATGTTATAGACCAAGAGAAATGTATTGCTTGTGGTTTCTGTGCTCTAATGTGTCCTGATTCAGTCATTACTGTATTTAAGGTGGCATCATGAGTAAAGTATTAATGAAGGGAAATGAAGCAATAGCAGTAGCCGCGATTTTAGGAGGGTGTGAAGCGTTTTTTGGATATCCAATTACTCCACAAAATGAAATTCCAGAGTTTTTAAGTAAACATATGAAAAAAGAAGGAAGAGTTTTTGTGCAAGCAGAATCAGAAGTTGCATCAATTAATATGGTTTATGGTGCAGCTGGTGCTGGTGCAAGAGTAATGACTTCTTCATCAAGCCCAGGAATAGCTTTAATGCAAGAAGGGATAACTTATATAGCTGGTGCTGAACTTCCATGTGTATTAGTAAATGTAATGCGTGGTGGTCCTGGTCTTGGAGGAATTCAACCTGCTCAATCAGACTATAATCAAATTACAAGAGGTGGAGGAAACGGAGATTATCATGTAATAAGTTATGCTCCAGAAAATTTACAAGAAACTGTTGATATTATAAAAACAGCATTTGATACAGCAGACTTTTATCGAAATCCTGTAATGATCGCTGTTGATGGCTTGATTGGCCAAATGATGGAACCAGTTGATTTATCAAAAGAAGTTAAAAGAAGAAAACTTGGTCCAAAAGATTGGGCTGCAAGTGGTGGACATACAGGAACGAATAGAAGAGTAATTACCTCTTTATATTTAGATCCGAAAAAATTAGAAGAACATAATTTAAACTTATATAGAAAATATCAAATTATTGAAAAGAACGAACAAATGTTTGAGACTATCAATTGCGAAAATGCGGAATATGTAATAGTTGCTTATGGAACAATGGCAAGAATTTGTAGAAGTGCAATTGAAATATTGAAACAAGAAGGAATTAATGTTGGTATGATAAGACCTATTACTTTATGGCCTTTTCCAGAAAAAGCTTTTAGAAATCTGCCAAAAACATTAAAAGAATTTTTAGTTTGTGAACTTAGTTTAGGGCAAATGATTGATGATGTAAAAATAGCTGTAGCAGGTAGATTACCTATTTCATTCTTTGGTAGAACTGGGGGAATGCTACCTGAACCTGAGGACATTGTATTTGCTATTAAGAATTTAATAAAGGGGGTAGAATGATGGAAAATATCGTTTATCAAAAATCAAAAGGATTGACTGATAATGAATTATCTTACTGCCCTGGTTGTACACATGGAATCATCCATAAACTAGTTGCAGAAACTTTAGAAGAATTAGGGATTATTGAAAAATCTATAGGAATAGCTTCAGTAGGTTGTTCTGTTATGTCGTATTTTTTCTTTAATTGTGATATGCAACAAGCAGCTCACGGGAGAGGCTGCGCTGTTGCAACAGGTATTAAAAGAGTGAGAGAAGATAATATAGTCTTTACTTATCAAGGAGATGGTGACCTTGCAAGTATGGGATTAAATGAAACAATTCACGCCGCTAATAGAGGCGAAAATATAACTGTTATTTTTATAAATAATGGTATATTTGGAATGACTGGAGGACAAATGGCACCAACAACTTTGCTTGGTGCGAAAACAACAACATCACCTGAGGGAAGAGATGTTAAAGAACATGGATTCCCAATTAGAGTATCTGAAATCCTTGCCCAAGTAGAAGGTGCTGCTTATATTGAAAGGGTATCAGTACATAATCCACAATTTTTAAGAAAAGCAAAAAAATCATTATTAAAAGCTTTTCAATATCAAATGGATAAAAAAGGATTCACTTTTATTGAATTCTTATCCACATGCCCTGTTAACTGGGGTATGACTCCGATTAAGTCTATGGAATATGTGAAGGATATGATGATGAATTATTATCCTGTAAAAGTATTCAAAGATGTAGGTGAAAATAATGACTAAAAAGACTTTAGAAAGGATTACAATCGCGGGATTTGGGGGCCAAGGTGTAATGCTTATCGGGCAACTTTTAGCTTATGCTGGTAATGAAGAAAAGAAAAATACATTATGGTTTCCTTCATATGGACCTGAAACAAGGGGAGGTACCGCAAACTGTGCAGTTACTATTTCAGATGAGCAAATAAATTCACCTGTGTTTTCAAAGGCAAATACATTAATAGCTATGAATCTACCTTCTTTAGATAAGTTTTCTTCTAAGGTATTAGATGATGGTAACATTATTTATAACTCATCATTAATAAAAGATAAAGAGTTAGTAACGAAAGCAAGTGTTTATAAAGTTCCTGCTAATGAATTAGCACAAACATTAGAAAATCCTAAAGTTGCAAATATGATTGTTTTAGGAGCTTACTTACAAATAACAAAATTATTTGATGATGAAATAGTTTTAAAAGTTTTAGGAAAACTATTTGGGGAAGAAAAACAACATTTACTTGCAATCAATAAAGTTGCATTAAAAACCGGTAGAGAGTATATTTTAAATAACTATTAAAACAAAAAA
>JBAYTA010000082.1:0-7987 GCA_041675865.1 Bacilli bacterium
AAATAGGATTCAGATTTTAAGGGAAATAAAAAAGAATAATCCCAAGATTAAAATATTTGCATTTGATTTAATAATGAGATGCCCGCAATATAGCTCTGATGATGAAGAACCAGACTACTATGCAATATGCGGAAGAGAAATATTTTTAACTGGTTACTTAGAAAATAAAATTGAATTGGGAATTAATACATTAGAAGATGAAACTTTACTTGAAGGTGTTAAAGGTAAGATTAAACCAGAATTCTTAGATGATTTCTTAGCAAGAAGAAACATAAATTTAAAGTTAAATTTAGAAAGTTTAGGGCTTGTAGAAGAAGGGGTAATTGATTTTCTGATTTTTCCTCAAGATGATGCTAGTGAGTTTGGTTATACTGCTAAAGATCAACAAGTAATTAGAAAGCAAATTGAAGAAAAAAACTTAGCATTTAAAGTATATATGTATCCAGATGCTGATGGAGTTACAAATGTTTTATTATCAAGAATGTTGCTTCAAGTAAAACAAATACGTCCTTTAGTATATATTCACTATATATCTCCTGTTGCTAGTATGCAAATACCTTGTCTTGAAGACCGCTATTTAGATGTTAGTGTTAGATATCAAATTTTAGCAAGTGGAGCTCTACCGATTACATCTGTAAGTGAAGCTGATATTGTTTTATTAGTTGCAAGTAGCGGAGATAAAATGGAGACTGGACCAAATAAATATAATAACCCTGGTAGGGGAATTAAGGTATTAAGAAACTTAATTGAAGGAATAGAGTTTTTAGAATATTGTATTGATGTCTTAAATAAACCAGTAATGGTAGCTGATATTAGTTATTTAAATGGTGCAGATTTAGAGTTAATATCGATGCTTAACAAAAAAGATTTGTTATTTAAAATAGCATCTTATGCTGGTTGGAATACAGCAGCAAATACTCTTGGTACTACAATCCCTCATGGTATTGTTACAAGTTTATATGGAAAAACAAAATCATACTATGATTTTATGACGCTTCGCTATTTAGAAGATGCGATGTATTGTAGTATTGTTAGGGCTGATGTTACAGAAAATGACTTGCCAGGCCTAGGCTTAAATTATTTTAATGCCAAAGAAACCGATGGAGTTGTAAGTAAGATTGTACAAAACAAAATAATTGAAAAAGCGTCTTATTATTTGTCACGCTTAAATGATCACTACATTATACATCGTTGTTATATGCCATGGGCAAGAATGTTTGAAGTGGGACTTGAAGTTGAATATAAGGTTCTAGAGGAGGAAAAAATACGTGATAAAAGTAAATAAAGTATTTAGTTGTTTATATAAAATGCTAGCTTTAGTCCTAGTTTTAGTATTAAGCATGTTTTTTGTTGGAGGGTCAAGAGTGAAGGCTTATGAATTAGATTATCAATTTGATAAAAATGATATAAATATATCGTTAATACAAACTTTTTCAAGTGTAGTGCATCAAGGCGCTAGAGGAACAAATCAAACAGTTTATTTTGGTTCAAAGAGTTATCCCAATGGATCGAATACGAATGTTTACGGTTATGAAATTGCAGTAAACTCACAAGGGTTTATAATTGAGATGAATACGAATGTGAAAATGCCTGCTGGAGGATTTATTGTTTCTGGACATGGAACTTCTGCAGCAAGTATGCAAAAGTTAGAACTTGGAGATATAGTTAAATATTCAGAAGAACAAGCAAAAGTAGAAGTATATCGTCATGATGTATATTCGCCACTTGCATTTGCAACTTTTAGCTATAATAATGCATTAGAATTATTTGAAAACGCGAAAACTAATCTTTATGATTTTGATGTGAAAGCAACAGAAGACATTATTAAAGATATAAGCAGTAGAATAAATGAAATGGCTGCTTTAGATACAAATGAAAAACTAAGTGTTATGGATAAAGTTAAGTTGACTACTAATAAAAGTGTGATTTTAGACTTAAGTAATGAGGTTCAATATCGTACTTTACCTTTTAGAAAAGTTGAATCAGTTGGCTTATGGCATCGTCCTACTGTAGCTAATTTAACTTATGAAGGAACTATTACTTTCTTAGATACAATTAAAGAAGCAGGGGTTAATGTTTTATTAGTAGAAGCATTATGGAATAGTTATCCAATTTATGAATCTGAAATTGCAGAAGTACAACCTTTAATGAAAATTACTGGTGTTGATGTTTTTGGTCCTGAATATGGTAATGACTATTTATTATGTTTAATTACAGAAGCTCATAAAAGAGGAATTGAAGTTCATGCTTGGAGTCAAACAATGCGCGGTGGAACTTCTAATAGCGATTCTATAAGTGATGTACCTGCTCATTTAAAACCAGAATGGATTCAAAGAAACTATCAAGGTGGAATCACATTTGATGGACCTATGATGTATTTAGACCCAACTAATCCTGAAGTTGTTGAACATTTAAAAGATATCTATACTGAAATGGTAACTAAATATGATTGGGATGGAATAGAGTTAGATTATATTCGTTATCCTTATTCTACTGTTAATGACTTTTTAAACGGTGGTAATACATCAAATTTAATCGATGGTGGTTATACTGAATATGCTATGAATGATTTCCTAAAATCTATTGGAAAAACTGGATCTAATTTACGTGAACTAATTAGAACAAATAAACAAATTCGTACACAATGGTCAGAATATAGAACATCGAAAGTTACTAATGTTGTCTTAGAATTATCAACTATGATTAGAGAATTAAATCCAGATCTAGATATTTCTATGGCAGTAGCAGCAGATGATAGAGGGGCAACTTACTACTACATGCAAGACTGGATGAAGTGGGTTCAAGATGGCTGGATTGATACATATCGTCCGATGGCTTATATTGGAAGTGTTGATCAAATTGAAAAATATGCTATTGATTATGTAAAGAGAGCAAACAATCTATCGCAATTAGAAATGGGACTTGGTTCTGCTTATGAGAACTATCCAGCAATAGTTAACCAATTACAAATGGAGGTTTCAGTTGAAAACTTAGCTATTGGATCATCAATATTTGCTTCCCAACAAATATTTGCTAAAGGTAGTCCATCAAAAGCAATTCAAGAATCTCATAAAGCAATGAAATTACATACAAATAGGTATGAAAAAGTTTCGCCTTATGATCATTTCCAAATAATCTTACATGAAAGCATGGATTATTTATTAGATAAAATGGATAGAATTTATAAACCTGCTGGTAATTTTACTAATATAGATACTTTAAAAAATATCATTGAAACTGTGAAAAAAGTTGAGATTAATTCACCTAGTGATTATGCAGCTGTTATGGATGCATTAGAACTATTAAGTGGTTACAACTCTATGACTCCAAATAAAACAATTAGAGCTAGAATTGCTGATGATATTAACTATTTAATGAATTTATTAGATTTAAAAATAAACCGTGAATTAATAAATAATGGTTACTGGAATGGAAAAGGACCTAGACCAGATATAAGTACAAAACAATTTAGAGAATTTGAAAAAGTAGATAAACCTAGTGATCCAGATCCAATTGAAAAGAAAGGTTGCTTTAAGTTTTCTACTAAAGCTGGACTTATTTCTGTTGGGGTTGGTTTAACTGCTTTAGCTGGATTTATTCTATATCGTAAGCGAAATGTATAAAATATTATATTTACCTTTGGATGAACGTCCATGTAATTGGACGTTTCCAAGAGAGGTATTTAATAATGGAAATATATCAATAATCCCTTTACCTGATGAATTAAAAGGTTATAAAAAAAATGGAACTGATGTAAATAAGGTTCTTGAATTTGTAAGAGAAAACTCTAATAATGTAGATGGTTTAGTGATAAGTCTTGATATGTTAATATATGGGGGATTAATTCCTTCCAGATTACATTACAAGAAAACTGAGGAATTGATTAAAGTTTTAAGTGTTTTAAAAGAAGTAAAAGATAAGAATCCTAGATTAATTATCTTTGGTTTTAGTACAATAATGCGTGCTCCAAGCTATAGTTCAAGCGATGAAGAACATGATTACTATGCTACCTATGGAAGAAATATTTATGACTATGGTTGTTTAAGCCATAAAAAAGATTTGGGAATTATTAGCGAAACTGAGAGTAAATTATTAAATAGTTTAAATATTCCTAAAACTTATTTAGATGATTTTGTTGATAGAAGAAAAATAAATCTAGAAGTTAATTTAGAGATAATTAATTATGTACAAAAAGGGGTAATTGATTTTCTAGTTATACCTCAAGATGACTCTGGGGAGTATGGTTTTACAGCATTAGATCAAGAAGAAATTAGGAAAAAATTACTTGGTAAAAACTTATCAAATAAGGTGTATTTGTATCCAGGAGCTGATGAAGTTGGTTCTATTTTGTTAGCAAGAATGATAAACAAGCTAAATAATCTTCGTCCAAAGATCTATATAAAGTATCCTGGACCAACATGTAAATTTATTACACCATTAATTGAAGATAGATTTTTAGATGTTACTGTAAGATATCAAATCTTGGCTGCCAATGGTTTAGTTGTTACTAGTTTAACTGAAGCTGATGCTGTACTGTATGTTCATGCTGCAGCAGATAAGCCATTAACTAGTTTGGTGCCTACCCCACCAACAAGAGGTGTAAGTGTTCTTTTAAATACTGTTGAAGCTTTTGAGTTCTTAGAATATGTAAATAAATTTTTGAAGAAACCGATTATAATAGCTGATGTTACATATGATAACGGAAGCAATATAGAGTGTTTTACTAAATTATCTTTAAAAGATATGGTGTTTGACTTGGCTGCTTATGCTGGGTGGAATACATCATCAAATACAATTGGATCTGCAGTTGCTATGGGAATGGGATACCTGAATTTTGGAAAGACCGATAAACACTTAGATCTACTTGTAACGAGATATTTGGAAGATATTGCTTTCGGTGGCTATGTAAGACAAATAATTTGGTATGAAAAACTTCCAAATCTTCATGAATATTCCTATTATGATACAAAAGAACAAGTAGGATTTATCAGTAATTTAGTAAAAGAAGAAATTGATAAATTTGTAAGAGAATTTATGCCAAAGTTACTAGGGCACTATAGGATTGAATATCTTGGATTACCTTGGATGCGACTATATGAAGTTGATTTAAAAGCTAAATACTTAAATTGATATAATGAAAGGAAAGGATGCTATGATCTTTAAAAAAGCAAATTTATTTTTGATAATAATACTATTTGCTTTATTTATGGTTGGTTGTGATAATAATACCGATGGACTAACAAAAGAAGAACGTGAAGCTTTACTAAACGATAAAGTTCCACCTGTGATTACTATTGAAGAAGGATATGAATTACTTACATTTGATGCAGGAGAAGAAGTCGACATTTTCTTGGGCATTAAAGGTGAAGATAATTTACAAGGCGATTTAACTGATAAAATTACAGTTATTGATGATGGTTTTGATGTAAATAAAAAAGGTAGTTATGAAATTCATTATTTTCTAGCAGATTATGCAGGGAATAATGCAGAGATTGTAAAGAGAACTATTAGGGTTTTAGATAGAGAAAATGTTAATTTGATTGCTCATAGAGGTTTTTCAGCTAAAGAGTATGATAATACAATCGATGCATATCAAAAAGCAGTTGAAGCAAAATTTTGGGGTATGGAAACAGATGTACGAGTTACAGCTGATAATAAATTAGTCCTAGCTCATGATGATGCTATATATCCAGCAACTGGTAAAACTGGTAGTATCTCAAAAATGACTTTTGATGAAGTTATGGAATTAGAGTTTAGTGTAGCTAAGTTTCCTGGTAAAACTTATAAATATGCTAGTTTTCATGATTATTTAATGCTAGCTAAGGAATCAGGTGTAACACCGGTTATTGAACTAAAAGCTCCATTTACTTATGAACAAATACAATTAGTATTAGACATGGTAGAAGAAGAAAATATGATGGATAAAGTAGTATTCATTAGCTTTGATCTTCCGTATCTTCAATATATTAGAAACCGACATAGTGATGTGCCACTACAATTGTTGATTGGAACATCACATGTTGAAACCCAATTAAATACTTGTATTGAGAAAAAGATTTCTGTTTCAGTTGCTTTTACTCACCCAACATTCTTTACAATAGAGATGATTGATAGATTTCATAATGCAGGATTAAATGTTGCTGCGTGGACTGTTGATAATCCTGATAAGATGATTGAATTAATCAATCTTGGGGTTGACTATTTTACTTCAAATGCATTAGATAAAATTCCAGAGTATAAGTAAGCATATACTAGATACATTTGGAGGTGCAGATTTTTAGATTTCTAAAGGAAAAGATAAAATATAGGCAATGTTTTAGATGGAGTTTACGCCATTTATGGTGATTGGTAAGAAATATTAATGTTCAAAAGGAAAGATGAGAAATAGATCCAAAGTTATAAAAAAAGGAAATTTCTCTTAAATTTAAACCACGTTTGGAAACGTTTCCAAATAGCAACTTGTAAAGACAAGTTTTTACAAATATCTCTTGACTATACAACATAATGTATAGTAAAATGAAAAAAACAAGAAAGGAAAAAAAGAGGTTTAAAAGATGCGTAAATTTTTAGTTAAAATGGGCTTATTCATTATCGCATTCGGTTTCGTTTTTGCACTAACAAGCTGTAAAGATCCAGATGAAGGCGACAAAACTGAAGATAAAATAGCTCCGTTGTTGGAAGTAAAACCTGAATCGATCGAATTATTCTCTGGTGATGCTGCAAGAGATTATGATCCTATGACAGGCGTTACTGCTCGTGATGATGTTGATGGAACAATCACATCAAGTGTTAATGTAGATAAAGGGAATTTTGACCCAGATACTCCAGGAACATATACATTTACTTATACTGTTGAGGATAAAGCTGGTAATAAATCTTCAGCTACAAGAACTGTTGTAGTTGTAAATGTTACATCAGCTGTAAAAGTTGGTGACGCTTATACAACTAATTTTGTAGTTAACCCTCAACTAATCCCACAATATGTTGGAGCAAGTTTTGGCTTTGATTTAACAAAAGTTCAAATTTTCTCAAAAGAATATGTTGAATGGATAATGGAAAATTATCCAGAACGCTTTGCTACTTTATGGGGCGCAGTAGTTGTTATTGATGCTGATGGAAAAGTAGTACATTCTCGTTATTTATGGAATAATGTAGGCTTAGATGAAGAAGGAGTACAAGTTACTTTTACAAACGATACTCTAACATGGGTTAACTACCCAGATCATGCAAGCTCTGATCCTAAACTATATAAATATCGTCCAATTACAACAGGTGGTATGCTAGGTGATATTTTAAGATTTATCCCTGATGGCGGACATGTTTTAGTTGGTGTTAATGGTCACGATAATGGAGAAGGAACTCCTAAGAAATTCTTTGAAGATCATGTTGTAAACATTAACGATAATGGATTAGGTAAAGTTATTGATATAACTACTATTAATACTGATTTTGATGAAAATGATACATGGCCTATTATTTTTGTACCTTATGAAAATGTAGAAATGGATAAATCAACTGCACATACAGAAACTAAAATAGTATTAAGTCCTGGTGATGAATACGATGTTTTAGAAGGTGTTACTGCTAAGAGTGCAGCTGGTGCTGATATTACAGATACAATTACTTATAAAATTTATCCATACTCATCAATGACAGATTTAGTTGTTACTGTACCTGGAATTGATAGAGATATTAAGAATGGTAATGTTTACTTTACTGAAGACCCACTTGATGAAATTGATTTAAGTGAAATGGAACCGGGTGACCCTGTTCGTCGTTTCATGGTTGAATATACTGTAGTAGACCCTGATAACAATAAAGTTGACAAATCATGGCGTCTATATGAAGTAGTTCCTCCTGCAGAACCAACAACTCCTAACAAGATTATATTTGGAGATGTTACTGAAGAAGTTAGATACAATGATACTTTAGCTTTAGTTGATGAACATGGTAGTGGAATCAATATGCGTCTTGATGCATACAACGA
>JBAYTA010000083.1:0-7835 GCA_041675865.1 Bacilli bacterium
ATACCATTAAGGGTAACACATAATGATACTAAGTTAGATAATGTAATGATTGATGAAGAAACTCAAAAAGCTATATGTGTTATAGATTTAGACACTGTTATGCCAGGAAGTGTATTATTTGATTTTGGAGATGCGATTAGAATTGGTGCATCTACAGCAGTAGAAGATGAAAAGGATTTAAGTAAAGTAAATTTAGATATTAATCTTTTTGAGCAATTTACAAGAGGTTTTCTTGAGAAAACACATACGTTTTTAAATCAAAAAGAAAAAGAATATTTAGTTGAAAGTGCAAGAATAATAACTTTAGAATGCGGTATGAGATTTTTAACAGATTATTTAGAAAATGATATATATTTTAAAGTGAAGTACCCAGAACATAATTTAATTAGAGCTAGAACACAATTTAAACTTGTGGAAGAAATTGAAAAGAATTATAGCAAACTACAAAATATAGTTACAAATATTCTTGCATCATTAACAGTTAAAAAAGTAGAAGAATTAAGGACAGAAGAATATGGGGAAAAAGATTTGGTATTAAATTAATATTTGAAAACAGGGGTAAATATTATGAATAGAATTTTTGTATATCTAGATAAAGCAATAAAAGAAGTCTATAAAGAAGATATGGATATCATTAATGATCAATCTCTAAATTCAGTTGTATTTAGAGTTGGACTAAATTTAAACAGCTTACTTAAAAGAGATATAGTTTATAAAGACTATTATGTTGATTTTAACTTTAAAGATAAAGACATTGAATATCTAGACTTAGTTATTCATAATAGAGTAACTCATCAAGATTTAATAGCTATAAAACTTACTAAAGATCCTAATGAGATTAAAAATGATATTTATACAATCAAGTTAATCACAGAAGATTTAAATGATCTTGCTAAACATGGTGTATTAATTGTTCTTCATAAGGATTGTTATAATTGTTATAAATTATCACCTAATTACTATAAAGAAGAAGATGATATCATATGTTAAAAAGTGAATTAGAAACTGACAAAATTGTCAGTTTTTTCTAAAATATGATTATATTATTTTGCTTATTTATGGTATAATGGAGGCGAGTTTTTGATTTCCAAAAAAAACTAAAAGCTATTTGTTTTATTATTAAAGAAAGTGGAGATTTTTAATGAGGACAATATTTATTTTAATAATGCTTAGCTTATCTTTAATTACTTTTGTTGGATGTATTGAAGATGATCCAATAATTGAAGAAGAAGTTTACTATACTGTAACTTTTTATGGTTTTGATGGTAGAAAACTAGACCAAGTTACAGTGATAAAAGGTGATGGAGTAAGTGCACCAAGTGTACCTAATGTTGAAGGTTATGAGTTTGTGGGTTGGGATGAGGAATTTGATAAAGTATTAGCAAATTTAGAGATTCATGCAATCTACGAACCAATTTACTATACAGTAACTTTTATGAGTGAAGGTGAAATAGTAAAAGTAGAATCTGTTAAGTATAATGAAAATGCAACACCTCCTAGTATAACTAGAACTGGTTATTTCTTTAAAGGTTGGGAAGGAAGTTTAACTAATATAACTGAAGATAAAACGATAACTGCAAAATGGGAGAAATATCCTGAATATGGTAGTTCATATGTAGAAGATTTATCATTTAAATCAATGATAGATTATTCACAATTGGTTGATTCAGTAGAAACAGAAACTCCAACACTTACCTTAAGTAGTATTAAACATGGTGGAACTAGAGGTACTAATGAATTAGTTTATTATGATAATACTCTTAGTTTTAATACCAATATTTATGGTTTTGAAATTGCAGTAGATAAAGATGGTATAGTTATTGATAGAGCAACTAAAGTTAGTATGCCAATAGATGGTTTTGTACTTTCAGCTCATGGAACAAGTATTAATAAACTAGAAGCTGCTTTAGTTGGTGATATTCTTATCTATAAAAAAGAACAAGGAGAAGTTTTAGTTTATAGAAAAAATACTATCTCAAATACTATTTCAATTGGTGTAGAAATTAATAGATTAAAAGAGAATACTGTTAATGCAAATGATAATTTTAAAGCACTGGATTATGTAGAAATTCATAAAACATTAAATGATTCGATTGATATTTATAATAAATTAGTAACTAATTATAATTCTACTGATTATAATAATGTAAGACAGTTACTTCTAAATATAAGTTTTATGCTTGTTGAACCAACTAGTGTAACTGTAAGAGCTATCTGGCATTATCCTACAAGAGCAGGTACTTATAAAGAAAGTAATCAAGAACAAGTTGAAGAATTCTTAGATGAAGTAAAATTAATGGGAATAAATAGAATATATTTAAATACTAATTTTAATGGTAGAGCTATTTATAAATCAGAATACTTAATTACTTCATTAACTGGATCTAATAATTATGGCGAATATGATGATTACTTAGAATGCTTTATTGAAGAAGCTCATCTAAGAAATATTGAAGTATATGCATGGACAAATACATTAATAGCAGGAGATGGTAGCGATAACACATTCTACTCTTCAAAGGGTTGGTTATTAAGAGGATTTAATGGTGAGAATAATCATGGTGGAATGTACTTCATTGATATTAGTAATGATGATGCATTTGCATTTTTAATAGATGTATTTAGTGAATTATCATCCAAATATAACCTAGATGGAATTGAATATGATTTTATTAGATTTCCTAATGGAAATGCACATAACTATACTGGAGCTATAGAAAATACGGCTAACTTTATAGATTGGGGTTATACTGATAGTTTCTTGAGTAAGTTTGCAATAGAATACAGTTTAACTGGTGATATTAAAGAACTAATTAGGACTAATCAAACTATTAGAAATAACTTTACAAACTTTAAAATGAATTTATTAACATCTAGAGTAGAAGAATTATCTAATGCAATTAGAGATAATAATGAAAAAATAAAGATATCTGCTGCAGTTATGCCAAGCATAAGTGGAGCTAAACAAGCATATCTTCAAGACTGGGAAACATGGATTAAAAATGGTTATGTTGATGTTTTAGAACCAATGATTTATACAGCTGATAATAATCATTTGAAAAATTCTATTACAAATATGAAGAATGTTGTCGGAGATTATGCTACAATAGTAGCAGGTATATTCCCAGAAGGCAGTAATGGAGCTAATTCTATGAATGCTTCTCAAATAGCAATTTTAGAAGATTTAGGAATAGAAGGATCATCTAAATTCTCAAGTAGAACAATTTTTAATGGTTTATTAAAAGATTCTTATGCTTATATGAGTAGAGCTTATATAGTTTTACCGAGATCCAATATTGATACAGTTTTTTATGCGTATATAAATGATTTAAGGGACAAAGTAACAAACTATTATTCATTTAGAATAGATAATCCGGATGAAGAATTAGATGACTTAATAGATTTAATAAACATTCTAGAAATTGCAGTAGATTTAGACTACGAACAAGGGTTTACAGAAATAAGGGACTTAATTTTAGAAATTGAAAATGAGGTTATTCGAGATATTCTCGAAAATGAACATTTAAAGATAAGTAAATATATTTATTTAAACTAAGTAAAGCAAACAATTTTATCAAGAGAAATTTTAATGAGGACAAAGGAGATATAATCTATGATAATGTTTCAAGCACTTAAAAGTTTTGGTCTCTTAGACACTGTAGATACTGTAGATAAAAGAGGTAAAGGTACAGTTAATAGGACCTATATTGTTAATGAAGGTAGTAACAGATACGCCTTACAGTTAATTGATTTTAATGTATTTAAAAAAGTACATTGGGTTATTGATAATGTGGAAAGAGTCTCAAAGTATCTAAGAAGAGTTAAAAGACAATACGATGTTTATACATTATATAGTGAAGATGATTCACAGCATGTACTTGTAAGGGATTCATATTGGAGATGTTATAAACTAAGAGATAATGAAATTATATTCCAAAGTTTTGAAAATGATAAAATGTACTATGAAATAGGTAGAATCTTAGGGAATTTTCACCGCTTAACGGCTGACTTTCCAGTAGATAAACTTCATATTACAATTCCTAATTATCAAAACCCATTAAACTATTATAAAGAGTATTTAAAAGCTGTTGATGAATGTAAGACTGATAAAACATTATATACATATAATGAATATAAATTTGTAACAGAAAGAGAGCACTCATTTAGTTTAATTAATAATCTTTTAGAAGAAGGAAAAGTTCCAAGGAGAGTTGTTCATAACAATGTTAGAAAAGCTAATATCATCTTTGATAAAGACGAATATAAAGCTTTGTACTTAATCGGAATGGATGCAGTAATGCCAGGCTCGCTTTTAAGAGACTTTGGGGAAATGGCAAGATATGCATTTAACTCCACAAAAGAATATGAACAAGATATTGATATTGTATTCTTTAAAAGTGATAAATTTAAAAATGGATTAAGAGGTTATTTATCTGAAGTTAAAGATGCCATAACTAAAGTAGAACTAAGTTATCTAGTTGATTCTATAAAAGTAATGGCTTTAGAATATGGAATTCGCCATTTAACAGAGTATTTAAAAGATGGTAAGAGTTACAACCATTTGTTTAACACAGAAAATTTAGATGTTTGTAAGAATCAATTTAAGTTAGTTCAAGAAATTGAAACTAGTTATGATGAATTAAAACAAATAGTAGAAGATGTAACAAAAGAAATAATTAAATAAAAAAACAGATTACTATTTTTTTGAATGATTAAATATTATTCAAAAATACGAAAAAACACTTCAATTCAAAATTGAAGTGTTTTTTTAATAAATGATTATAATTTTTAAGATTTACATTTTTACTTCAATTAGAAAAATCAAACATATAAAATAAATTCAATACTATTTTTATAAATGTTGAAAAAATATTAAAAGTAATAAATTTATCAAAAATATATTTTATATTTTAATACATTGTGTTAAAATATAGAAGAAAATGTAAAAATTTTTAATTTAGTATCGGAAAGGGGAGTTAATATGATAAAAAAAGAAGGACTACATTTTTATATAAACATTATCAATTATTATGATATTATTGAAAAAGAAGAAGAAGAAACAGGATCAGTACAGCATTCTATTCATGAATTAGATACTTTTTTTACAATGATAGAAAGATATGCAAAATCTACTAATCATAAATTAGAAATAGAAAAAATTACTGGATCAAGATTACATTTATATATTGTTGATGAATTAGAAGACGTTTTAGAGAGTACATGGAATATTTCAAAATATTCAGTATCATTAGCAAAATTATTAAGTGAGCAAGTTGGAAAATATAAAACATTGAACAAATTCAGGGTTCAAATAGGAGCTTGCTATGGTTCATTTTGCGAATTTATATTTAAGGATAATGGTTATGAAGAATTAACATCTATTGGTTATGCAGCAAACTTTGCTGCAAAACTACAATCATTGACTAAAGAAAACCATCTATCAGTTTCTGAAAATTTGTATGATGCTATTAAAAGTGTTAATGTAAAAAAGCAAATGCAAAAAGTTTATAGTCCAACATTAAAAAAGTATTCACAGAATTGCTATTATGAAATTTTACTAAGAGAGAGTAATAAGCATTTTAATGAAGAAAGATTTACGGATGCAATAGATTATGCAAATAATCTCAATTTAGGAGATATAGAATTTACTACAGCAAATAAATTAATATCCTTTGATAATTTGTCTGTTTCAGTTTGCAAAAAATTATATGGAATTCCTTTATATGCAGATATTAGAGGATTCACAAAAATGTTTCACAAAGATGATTCTAATTTAGAAGAAATGAAAATTCAAACGCAAAATATACTTTTTGAAATGTATAAAATTATTAAGAGTAACAATGGAGTACATATTCAGTTTCAAGGTGACAGAGAAGTTGCATTATTTCATGATTATGGAGAGTACAATTGCTACTTGCAAGCTGTGACAGCAGGTTTAAAATTACTAGATAAAATAGAAAATTCTTCTATAAGTATCGGAATTGGTGAGTCATATGGAAAATTATTTGCAACTAAAATTGGTGCAAGAGGATATAAAGATAATATTCTTCTCGGGAATACAGTAAGCGAAGCAGATTATTTAGAAGATTTAT
Organism: Bacilli bacterium; assembly: GCA_041675865.1. Lineage (GTDB taxonomy): Bacteria > Bacillota_I > Bacilli_A > ML615J-28 > CAG-698 > DUVT01. The sequence continues at coordinate 6,093 of JBAYTA010000083.1, forward strand.
GTGCTAATGAAAATGAGTTAGTTATTTCATTATCATTATATGATCAATTATTAAAACATGAGAAAAATTTAGCAAGAATTTTTGAGAAAAGAGATGATTATTATGTCACATATTATGGTTATAAAAGTTATTTAAAAAATTCTCAATACTCATATTTAGATGAAAACAACAAAAAGTCAAATTATAATGGAGCATGGGGTAAATGAAATTTGACTATATAAAGGAACTTTTAGATAAATATCCTGGTAGTTATTATTATAGAAGTGTATTTAAAGACCTAACTGAGCTAAAAGAATCTTATCCTTTTTTTAAGATAATAATTATTCCTACATCAAAACCTACACTAATAGGACTAGAAATTACTGTAATTAATATAAAGTTGATAAAAGAAACTGGTGCAAATGAAAATGATTTTTTGGATGCCTATTCAAAAAAATCTAATGTAATAATACCAATAGATTATAAATACAACGGATGTTATATATACGGAGGTAGTTGGATAGATCCAAATAAAATACCAATAGAAGATATTCATTTTATCAACTCTACTAAAAATGATGATTATTTATTTTGCTTAGGTGTACCTAAATCTTTCTCTAAATTATCAAATGTTATTTTAGAAAATATTAAAACATTGGATAATATTTATATAGCATATGAGAAATTTTTATGTGGAGATTCCAATACAGTAGAATTAATAGCATATTCACACGGACAAAAAGGAGAGTATGAGTATGATAAAAACAAAAGAAAGTATATTTCTGAGGTAAGATATGAATAGTCATAACAATAGTAATGATGTATTAGAAATTCTAAAAAAAATAAATGATAGATTGTATGAACAGTTGGTATATGCCGAAACAAAGCATGCAATACTTATTGGCTTTTCTAGTGCAGCGATTTTTGGATTAACTAATTTAATATTAAAAAAAAGCATTATGAATATGACATGGTTAATAATTTTATTGGGTTCTATGATATTATTCTTGTTTTTTTCTATACTTTGCTCTTTAATTTCATTTTATCCAATTAGAGGAACAAAAGACAATAAATTTAATATTTATTTTTATGGAAATATAGAGAAAATAGAAAATTCAAATGCTTTTATTGATATAATTAAAAAATGTGATAATTCTTGTAGTTTAGCAGATCAAAATATTGTTATTTCTAAAATTATAACAAGAAAACATAATATTTTTCAATTATCATTAATATTATGTATTTGTGGATTGTTTTTACCATTTGTGCTTGTAGTCATACTTAAATTACTTAAATGTTTTATAGTGAGAATAATAAATCTTATTTCAATTAAATTATGATTTTATAAGTTTAATTTAGAGAAATGATCATTTAAATAGTTTAAAAGGTTTATGAAAGAGAAATCATAAACCTTTTTTATTATTTATTATTATGTATCCAAACTCTTGCTAGAAAAGTTTGATTATCCTTTTTAAACTGAATTGTTAGAATATACACATCATATTCATTATGTTCTGTAAAATATTTTTCAATAAATTCTTTATTGATAATTAACTCATTATCATCTAAAGTATAATCATTTGAAGTTAGTTCATCTCCTGAAATATTTTGAATTGTTGAACCTAAATTATCAAATCTTACAATAATATCTAGTGCTTTATTAAAGTAATAGTTACTATTTATCATTAAATAAGGATTATCATTATTAACTGTTTCAATTTGAATTGCAAATGGAATATCATTAATAGTTAATATATAATCATA
>JBAYTA010000084.1:0-7654 GCA_041675865.1 Bacilli bacterium
ATCTATAGTAAGAAGGAACTTGAAGAACTTTATACAATTTGCAAGGAGCTAAATCTTTATTTATATCTTGATGGGGCTAGACTAGGTGTTGCCTTAACTTGTGAAGAAAATGACTTAACACTTGAAGATATAACTAACTTAACAGATATGTTTTATATAGGTGGTACCAAAAATGGAGCAATGCTTGGTGAAGCATTTGTAATAGTAAATCAAAACTTAAAGGAGTCGTTTCGCCATTCAATTAAATTAAACGGTGGTATGTTAGCAAAAGGATTTGTGATAGGAGTTCAATTTGAAGCACTATTCTCAAACAAACTTTTCTTTGATTTAGCAAAGAATGCAAATGAAACCGCGAGTCTATTAAAAAAAGGTCTAAAATACCTTGGAGTTAAACTCGCTTTTGATTCTCCTACTAATCAACAATTCCTCATTTTAGATAAAAAAGTTGAACAAGAGTTGGCAAAAAAATATGAGTTTGAAATATGGGAAAGAAAAAAAGATAAAACTATAATCCGCCTTGTAACATCATGGGCTACAAAAAAAGAAACTGTAAATATATTCCTTGCAGATCTTAAATCAATAGTTTCTTAAATGATGAAAAAAATCTCCACTTAGGAGATTTTTTTATTTTCTTAAAACTTTTAATGCAGAACTCCAACTAACAACTTGATCCAACATTTGATTAATATTATCTACATGTAATTTTGCAGGTTTAAATACAGAAAAATTTTCAAAATCAGTAAATAAACTTAAAGTTGGATGAACTCTAACATCTGCAATTAATAATTCACCACAGATTCCTCTTAAATGTTCAGCAGCACGAGCTCCACCTGTTGAACCATATCTTACAATACCAGCAGCCTTATTATTCCATTCTTCTCTTGCTAAGTCTAAGGCATTTTTTAATGCTCCTGTAATACTATGATTATATTCAGCAACAATAAATACAAAGCCATCAAGACTTGATAGTTTCTTTGACCAGTTATTAATTTGTTCAGTCTCGCTTGTTTCACCTAATAATGGTAATTTATATTCAGCTATATCGACAATTTCGTAATTAGCATCACCATGTTTATCAGCAAGATCTTTAACCCATTCACCAACTTGTGGGCTAACACGATTTTGGCGTGTACTACCTAATATAATTCCAATTTGTAATTTTTGTTTTTCCATTATATCCTCCAGTTTACAATTATAATTATTTAATACTATTAATATTCACGATTTTTAATTTATTATGTATATTAATACTTTAGTTTTGCTTAAGTATTTTAAAAATTTTTTTATTACTTTTATAAAACTTAAGTAAATTAAAATGCCACCAGCGAACTTCCTCACTGGTAGCATAGTTATCTCAAATCGATGAGTCTAAGTTAAATTATAATTCGCACTACATCAGTTGAGAGTTTATCTGAAAAAGTATTAAGTAAATATATTGTTAAATTTTTACATCTCCAGCTTGTGGTTATCTAAGACAAAATTTGAATTTTAAACCACACAATAAGTAGTTTTATACATATTCTACCAAATATTATTTTTATATAATGTGCAAGATTAAAATAAAATGCTATCAACGTACATCTAACGCTGGTAGCATAGTTATATCTAATCAATGTGTCTTAGTTATTACATTGCTATCAAACAGTTGTTGATTTTGGAATGACTTTGCTATGTTATTTTTCTATGTTTTAACAAGTATTAAATTGAGGGAAGTCACACGTATTATCGGAAGTAAGATTATTTTAAAAATACACTTGTTGTTTTAATAGCTGCATAATTAGATTTTATATTATACCCGTTCTTTTTTAATTTATTATAATAGTCAAAGTAATCAATAGTTGAAGCACTAGATACATTAAATTTTCTATACTTTAGAAATAAATTTCGAAAGTAAGGGATTTCAGCAACTGCTTTTCCTATAATTTTATCATTTTTATCTCGAATAAATACTGTATCAACTTCTAAGTTTATAAAATCAACTTCATTATTATGTATTATTAAAGGAAGTATACTTATTGATGAAGGTAGTTCGCTTATATTATCCAAAACATCTATATAGTAACCAAAACTATTGACATTCTGATCTTTATCATATATTATTTTCATTTTAATATCATGAACTCTATTAGTAGTGTTTAGAGTATTAGGAACTAATTTAATTATCTCATCAATTAAATCATCAGTGTCTTTAATGACCTTTTTTAAACAATCATTACTAAAATCTAACAAGTCTTTCTTATCGTATTTATTTTCTTTTTTCTGAAATTCACTTATGTCTATATTTTTATTAGATCCTATTAAAAAGCTTATTTTTACTGATAAACTTATATTTTTAATATGTTTTACATGATTATTAAAATCAGTTATATATTGATATATAGAGTCACTAGTAATATTGTTTAAAAGTAATTCTAAAGAATTAAAGATGGGAAAATTCTTAATCTTAGACTTAATTGAATGATAACTAACATCTCCAACATTAAAAGCATCATCTGAAAATAAGGAACTGTTTATAAATTGATATACAGCTTCATATGCAGATCTTAAATACTGAAAGAAATCTATCATGTTTTTTTCTATTAAAAAATATGAATCTATCTTGTTGTTTATTAATAATACATTTGTGTCATAAGCAGATATTTCTGCACTTTTATGTTTTTGTAAATTATCATAAACTTTTTTCTCTTCTTCGTCTTTTTTATCTAAAATATACTTAGATAAATCTTCAATAATTTTTTTTGAAAAAGATGCTAGTTCTAAAAAATAGTACATACTTTCAATAAATTGAAATGAATCAAATACTGAATTTTGTGCTAATATCAGTTTAATTTTATTATAGTCCACAATACGCTTTCTCCTTTAACATACTATTCTACTTTTTTGAAAAGTAGATTTTCATTAATAATAACTTTAATATCTAGTTCTTTAAAGGTATTATTTTCACTCTCTAATTCTTTAGTTGAAAATGTCATTCCCAATATTAATTGCATATCATTAATATTTTTTAAATAATTCTTTAAGAGAATATAAAAATCTTTTCTATCAATTCCTTGTTGAATAGGTTCATCAAAAACATTAATAAATAAATGGTGTGCTTCTTTACAGTATTTTTTAGAAACAGCCATTAATGAATAATAATATGCCCATATTGATCTAATGTTATCACTAGCCGAACAATCAAATCTTAAATCATAATTAGAACTACTTGGAAATAAGGAATTATTATCAATACTTATAGATTCTAAACTAACACTACTGAAATTTAGTTCTTTAAGTATTTCTCTATATGTTTTTGTAAATGAGCTAATTTTTATATTATCATTTTCTGTATCTATACACTTTTGCAAAGAAATAATCTCTTCATTTATATCACTATATTTCTTATATAATATATCTAAATTATCATAATAATTAGGAATTTTAGAAGTTATTATATTTTGAACAGTGTCAATATTCTTTTCTAATTCAAATTTTTCTCTTATAAACGAAAAAGAGACTTCATCACTAGGACGATAAATATCATCGATTTGGGATTTTAATAATTTTTGAGTTGATATAAGATTATTTTTAAATATTAATAAAGATTTATTATATTCTTGCAATTCTCTTTTTCTTATTTCATTTGAATAGTTTAAAATTTTAATTTGTGAATTTAAATGTGTTAAATTTTCTTCTATACTCATCCATTCATTTTTATCGGAACTAAGTATTAAACTACTTGATATATTTTGTTTACATGTGGGGCATGTATTGCTTAATGAATTAATATCAATTGTTGATCCAAGTTTTTTTAAAGCTAATATATCCTTTAAATCATTAACTTCATTCAATAATGAATCAATTGTTTGTGTCATTGCATTTATTTCAGATTCAGTTAAAGAAATTTTTTCATTTAATTCTATTATTTTTTTTCTGTTCTCAATTTCCATATTTTGATTATTAATAATATCTTGTTGAATTTTGGGTAAATGATCTTTAATATATATTCTCTTAACTTCATAATTTTTTAGAGTATTTTTTAAATAATTATAATATTCCTCTAAATTCATTTTTGAATTATTATAAATTATATTAATATAAACGTTGTTTTTCCATTCTTTAGAATATGGCTTCTCTATTAGTTCGTTTAACCCTACTATCTCATATTCATAATCTATTAATAACTCATTTATTTTTAAAAGAACAAAATTAATTTCTTTTTTTAAATCTTTCAGAACTATTTTTAAATCTTCTTTTTTACGTGTATTATCAGCATTTGTTAAATTTAAAATATATTCAATTATTCTTCTCTTCGGATCTACAATACCGTAATAAGGTATATTTTGAAAGTAACCTCCCCATCCTAATTTTTGTTCTATGAAAAAAGCAGAAAAATATAATTGCAAATATAATTTAGTTTCTTCAGCATTATAATTTGGTACATTAGGTAAATTAATTGAAAGAAATTCTTCTAAGAAATAATGAAACCCGTTTTTAGTGCTAGCAGAACCTTTTCTGTGAAGAAACAAGTCTATTTTCTTCGCTTTATTTTTTTCAAAGTCATCAAGATTTGAATATGACACACTAATTAAATTTGAATCTTTAAATTTATTATTAGAACTTCTATTGATAGTCAATATTTCTTTATTGTTATTCATAATTTCTAAATAGAATGAAGCGTAATCAACAGGATGCTTTTCATTATTCTCATCTTTTATTTCATCTTTAAATAAAGGAGATAGTGGTTTTTCTTTCTTTCCGCCCAATAATTCTTCAATACCTAAACAATAATATAATCCTTGCAAACTTGAGCTCTTTCCTTTAGTGTTTTCTATACTACCAATTATATTTATTTTCTTGTTAAATGTCTCATCGAAACAAAATATTAAATCATCTTTAGTATATATATTTATTTTTAATCTATTAATTTTTAACATTTTGTTAAATCCTCACTTTATTAATTTGTTCTATAAGCTGATTAAATAAGTTATTTTTAATTATCTCATTAGCAACATTCATACCCTTTGGTGTTAATTTAACACTTCCATTTTTTAATAATATTATTAATTTATCAGCAAAAGAATATTTTAATAAATCCATTATAAAAACATCACCATTTGCAGAATATCTATAAATAATGCTATTATTTATCTTATACAATCGGTCTAAACTAATACTTTTACGTTTAGAACATAATTTAACGATCAACAATAACTCTACAATTCTATATTCTAACCTGAAAATAATAGGTAATGAAGATTTTCTATCTACAATTAAGTAATTATCACTAATTAAAAATTTTTCCATAATTCACCTAACTAAAAGATAATGAACAATCAGCGATCCATGATGAGACCAAATATGTTGCTAAATTATCTATTAATTCATTGTTAAAAATTGTGTTAAATTTATCTTTTAATTCATTTTTAAAATCTGTTATTATTTCGTCTAATAACTCTTTATTTAAGTTATTCCCAACATTCAATGATGCTTTTAAAATAGCTTTTTCTCTATAATGTTCATTACTCTCACTTATTTTTTCATATAAAAATGGGTATTTGTCTTTAGTACTATTTATTATACAAATCCCTTTTGAATAATAATTCATATAAAGATTTACAACTTTTCTATAAGCATTTATAAATTCTTTTTTGGAGAAATTATTATTTAAATCTAAACACTTTCTTTTTACGTTATTTACTTTAGTATCATCTAAATCATAATAATCTATTTCTTTAATATTACTGATAAAATCTTTTTCACAATATTTTTTATCTGATAATAATTCCGCTATGAATTGAACATCTTTAAAATCCAGATATTCTTTTATTACTATTTCTAAATTTTCATCCATATAATTATACATATCCACATTAGAAGATATTAGTAATTTTATCTCATCTAATTTTTTTGTTTTATGTTCTAAAATTCTTTTATCTCTATATTCTGGAATAACAAAATGCCATTGCGTAATTTTTATAATTCCTATTTTTTTAAGTTTATCACCATTATTGATAAGCTTTTTTAAGTCAGTAGTCATCTTATCGCGTAGCTTTTCATAGTATTCATCATCATGGCAATCATCTGGATAATAGCATTGATATGCAATACCATTATTTGTATAACCCTCAATACCACAATCTCCCATGTATCTAGCTGGTACTTTTTGATAATTATTGGATTGATATCTTAATCTATAACAATTGTCTATGAATTGTTCCCATGATTTATCGTTAAATTGTGTAAAATCAAACATAATATCTGCTCCTATTTATTATACATATAATAATTTTATCATAAAGCATTTGGAAAAAATAGGTATTTTTATAAAATTAAGATATATTTTGTTAAAATCTGCATTTTTATGTTAGAATTATTACTTGATAATTTAAATTTATATGGTAATATAAAAAAAAGAGAGATTATATGTCTCATTTAAAATAACGACAAAACATATTACATAAACGTTGACATCTAAAAAAGCATAAAAAACAGTAAAAAAAGGTATAAATAACTGCTTTTTTGTTACTTTTACCCATCTTTTAAATACTATAAAATACTGTCTAGATGATAACACTATACTATCAATTTTTAACAGATGATAGCGAATTACATACTAAAAATAACTGTAATTAATTAAAAAACAGATAAATAACCTCTACGTATTGTTACTTATCTGTTTTTTATTTTTCAATATTCTATTTTCATATACTACCTGTCTATTATTATTAAGAGCCAACTATCTTTGCTAAATAAGTTGGTAGTTGTAAATATTAATGTTTTCTATTATGCATTCGAGTATATGGTTTATTATTTACTTCCATAGGTTTTATCAAACAATTGAATCCATATCCAATCAAATCTTTTCGATTTGCTTTGAATAAAGCTTCTGCAACGAGATGCTGGTTTTGAGGTAGAAAGAATTGTAGCAGTGCACGTTGCAATGTTTTTTCATGTCTACCCTTAGGTACATATACTGCATCCATTGTAAATGGGTCAATACCAGTATAATACATACAAGTTGAAGCTGTTCCTGGAGTTGGATAAAAGTCTTGAACTTGTTCTGGTCGAAATCCAGTTCTTTTTAAATACAGAGCTAGGTTTATCGCTGAGTCTAATGTTGATCCCGGGTGGCTTGACATAAGATAAGGCACTAAAAATTGATTTTTGTTAAACTTATCATTTAATTGTTTATACTCATTAACAAATTGATCATATAGTTTTCGCGATGGTTTTCCCATTCTTACAAGCACTCGATCATCAATATGTTCAGGGGCTACTTTTAACTGCCCCGAAATATGATGTTGAACCAATTCTTCAAAAAATTCTTTATTCTTATCATACATAATGTAATCATATCTTAGACCGCTTCTAACAAACACTTTTTTTATACCAGGTAATTTCCGAACGGTTCTTAAAATATCTAAATATTCATCATGACTGACCTCAAGATTTTTACAAGGATCAAAGCCTATACATTCTTTATTAACACATGCTCCGTGTTCTTCTTGCTTTGAACAAGCAGGTTGATAAAAGTTTGCAGTGGGACCTCCAACATCGTGAATGTATCCTTTAAAATCTGCAATTTTGGTTATTTCAGTAGCTTCTTGAATAATTGATTCTTTGGAACGAGATTGAATGATACGTCCCTGATGGAAAGTGAGGGCACAAAAAT
>JBAYTA010000085.1:0-7577 GCA_041675865.1 Bacilli bacterium
GATGAAGCAAACAAGTATGGGAGAATCAATTATAAAAGAGTTTATGGAGATTGGACAAAAAGAGTTATAAGTCCTTGGAAAGACGAATGTGTTAAATATGGACTGACACCAGTCCAACAATACTCTTATGCATCTGGTAAAAACTCTTCAGACTTTACTCTAATAATTGATGCTATGGATATCTTATACAAAGGGAAAGTAGATAGTTTTTGTATAGTTTCGAGTGACTCTGACTTTACTAAACTAGTTACAAGATTAAAAGAAGATAATATGTTTGTCTTCGGTATGGGAGAAAGTAAAACTCCAATATCTTTAGTTAATTCTTGTGAGAGATTTTCTTATCTTGATAAGATGTTAGTTGTTAATTCTGAAGAAGAGAAAAAAGAAAAGAAACAAGAAGAAGCTAAGTCTACAAAGAAAAAGACAAAAGCTCCTAAAAAGATTGAAAGTTCTATTACTCCAATAGAAGAAGTATTAAGGGATGTGAAAATAATCATTAGAGATAATGCTGAAGATAATGGTTGGAGTTACTGGGGCAATATTGCTCAAATATTACAAAGGAAGTTTCCTGGATTTCATCCAAGAAACTATGGAGATAATCTGAAGACTTTATCATTCTTTAAGAAGTTTCCTGATTTTGAATTTAGGCAAGAAAACACTTCAACCTATGTAAGATGTGTTGAATGTGCTAAAGAAAGTAAATAAGTATGTCATTATAAAATAAATGATCCCCAATATAATAAAAAAAATTATAGTTTATGCAAAAATCCCCACATTTCTACAAACCCATTAGCATATAATATAAATGTATTTAGGGATAAGTACGCAATAAACTTTTGAAAAGGCATAATCTCTGGGGGGGATTATGTCTTTTTCTTTTTAAATGGTGGTTAAAATTATTAAATAATCACCTTAACTAACTAATAAAATATAATATAATGAAATAAAATTATAATTATCTTACTACACATTAATAAAAAAGCGTGATATAATAGTGATATATTTAGTAGGAAGAAATTGATTAAGGAGATTGGAAATATGAATTTAGATTATGAAGCATTGATGAGTTATTTTAATTACTCGATAATTGCTATTTTAGTACTTGGAGTTATATTTGGATTCTTTAAGGGTACTTTTAAATCTGTATATAATTTAATTGTTTTTGTTGTATTACTTTTGATTGGCTGGTTTTTAAGCCCAGTGTTTTCAAATATGATTATAAACTATGACCTCTCAAGTTTCAATCTGGAGTTTGGAGGAGTTACACTAACTAGTTTAGGTGAATTCGTTTTAAACTTTGCAGGTGGAAGCGTTGAAGGTCTTGAAGGGGCTATGGTTGAAGGAACTCTTTTCTATGAATTAGTTAATTCATTCATGGTAATGGTTGTTAGAATTGTCTTCATAATCGTATGGTTGATATTAATGGCAACTGTATTTAAGTTTATATTCTGGATTATATATTTAATTATTAAACCTAAGAAAATCGTTGATGGCAAGAAAAAGAAAAAAACTCTTACATCTCGTCTTGGAGGTATGGGAGTTAGTTTAGTTCATGCCCTAATAACTGTTCTTTTAATTAGTATTCCGCTTGCAGGATTTGCATCTATTGGAGCATCAATCTCAACTTTAGCTCCTATGGAAACTGCAGACACTGAAGAACTTGGATATACTGTTGTTTATACTAATAATGGTGTATTACTAGCTAATGGTGATGATTTATTGGGTGACGCTGTTTTATTCATGGAAAATTACCGTGATACTTTAGCTGGGAAAATAAGTGGGTTTGTGAAACTGGGAGATAGTTATTTTGATGAAGCTATCTTTGATGAAATATTCTCGATTAAAGTAGCTGAGACTAAGATTAAAATTCGAGCTGAACTGCAAACTGCAGTAAATGTTTACTCAAGGATTACTGAAGAACTAGGTGATGAAGAGTTTAGTATAGATAATATTATTAAAATTGATACTGAGGTATTAGACGAAGTAATAGATGATATTTCTAAACTAAAACTAATTCATATTGCAATTCCTGTTGGTTTAGAAGTTGCAGTTAACAGTGATATATTAGATGAACAACTTGGAGAAATAAGTGCTTTAATAGATTTAGAAGATTTATTAGAAGAACTAAAAGAAGTTGACTATGAAGAAGAAATTAGTTATTTAGGAAAAGCATTAGTTGCTGCTCTTGTTTTAATGCAAGATTTAGAAACAGAAGATGGAGAAGAACCTAACTATTTAGGATTAGATCCTGATAAGGTAGAAGCAGTAACTGATCAATTAAGTGAATCAGAAATTTTAAGAATCTTAAGTGATGTAGCTATGACATATTTGATTAATAGCGAAGGTATTAATGATTTCCTTGTAGAAAATGGAATGGAAGCTGATGATATTAATTTAGATGGAGTTACAATTAATAACGAACTAAAGAGTATAAGTAATATATATCGAGCTTTACATAATGCAGGATTTAATTCCTTAGATTTCGCATCACTTGATTTAAGTGCTGTAACAGATGATAATGTTAATGAAATTGCAGATGCAATTTATTCATCTACATTCTTCTCAAATAATACTACATTATTAGCAGCATTCTTATTTAAAGCATTACCAGAAGAATACCAAGATGTTATAACTATTAATAACTTCAATAGACAAGATTTTATTAGTATCTTATCACTTGGTGTAGTTATGGCTAATAGTGGTATGCTTGGTGATGATTTTGATCCGATTGATTTATTAACTGAAGAAAATATTGAAAAGATTGCTGATTATATATCTAAATCTGATTTACTAAGTGAAAATGTAGCTGGTTTATTAGAGATGTTATTATCAGGAATGGATTTACCTATTGAAATAGAATTACCTGATGATCTTACATGGAAAGGTGCAGAAGGTAAGGCAGAATTAGTTGCATTATTTACAACTGCAAGTAAGATTGTTCCTATGATGGATAATGAAAATGGCTTTGATTTTTCTGGTGATAGTATTGATGAATTAGCAGATACAGTTGTTGAATCAAGAATTATAATGCATAATATGAGCAGTTTAATTTCATTCATTTTAGATTCAACAGCAGTTGCAGATGAAATTGATCCTGAAACATTAGAATTTGATTGGGACAGCGAAGAAGGAAAAGCGGAATTTAAAGCATTACTAACCGCTATATCTGTTATCCTGGATTCTGGTTTAATAGATGATCCTGATTTTGCTAATTTATCTGATGGAACTATTGACCCAGAAGATAATATTATTCACGATTTAGCTACTGCTATGAGTGAATCAACAATTATAAAGAGAAACTTAACACCAATTATATCAGGATTCTTACCTGGTGATTTTGAAATCGACTTATTTGAAGATCCAGATGATTGGACATATGAAGAACTAAATGCATTATTTAGATCAGCTAAAATCTTACTTGGTTATGGAGATGGTTTTGATATAGATACTATCTTAGAATTAACTGAAGCTGAAATAGATATTATTGTTAGTTCTAGATTAATAGTTAATACTGCAGTAAATATGTTAGAAGACTTCACAAAAGACGAAGATGATACACCTGCAGGAAGTTTAAATGGAGTATTATTCTTACCAAGTGTTATTAAAAATGAAAATGGCTATTTTGGAATTGATGGAGAACTTAAAAAATTCATCCTCGCAGCACAAATAGTTATAAGTGAAAATACTGGCCCTGATGAAGGATTTGAAAGTTTATCAACAATTTCACTTACAAGTATTTCTGGAGAAAATCAAGCTACTATATTAGATTCAGAAATCTTAATTGAAACTATTATTAGTAATATTGAAAATATAAGTGAAGATAGTGATTTAATCGAACTTCATCCTGATTTTGATAGAAGTAGTCCTTCTTATGTAGAAGAAACATGGGAAACTGAATTACCATTATTAATAGATGGTATTCTAGTATTCTTAGGCGAAGATGGAAATATCGATGATATTGAATTTGATACTAATTTATTACTTAATATAACAGATCAAGAAATTGATACAGTTACAGCATCAAGAATTCTTTCTCATACAATTGTTTCGTATATCGAAGATGAAGCAAGTAATGAAGACTCATTAATTAGCTTACCAGATGATTTAAATCCTGAACACGCTAATTATGATAATGATTTATGGTATGGTGAAGATGGTGAATTAGTTAAAGCTCTAAAAGCTTTAAGAGGACTTGGAATAAGCGATTTTGAAGCTGATATAAGCTTAGATGTTGTTTATGACGAAGCAAGAGGAAATCCAGAAGATGAAGTTATTCTTGCAAGTAGAGTTATTGAATATACAATTATAAATAAAATTGAAACCGAAGCAACAACAGGTGCTTTAGTAGATGTGTTAATAATTCCAGATGATGTAGTTTGGGAAGTAACATATCTAGGAGAAGATGTTGTTGATAAAGGTGAACTTAGAAAATTAATTAATGCTATTGAAGTTATCCTTGATGGTGATGACTTTGAAAATGCTGACTTTGATGTAACCAAATTCTTTGGACCAGACCAACCAACACTTCTAGCAAGTATGGTTGTAGAAGCATCTGTTGTAAATAAGATTGAAGCAGAGATGGAAGTTGGCGGAAGTTTAGAAGGTAAACTTGTAAAACCGGGTGGTTTTGTTGAAGAAGATTGGTATGGTGAAGACGGAGAATTAGTTAAATTCTTAAATGCTATTGAAGTTATCTTAGGTGGAGAAGACTTTGAAAATGCTGACTTTGATGTAAACAAATTCTTTGGTCCAGATCAACCAACATTATTAGCAAGTAGAGTAGTTGAAGCATCTGTTGTAAATACTATTGAAACAGAAATGGCAGCAGGTGGAAGCTTAGAAGGTAAACTTGTGAAACCTGATGGATTTGCTGATGAAGATTGGTATGGTGAAGACGGAGAACTTGTTAATTTCTTAAATGCTATTGAAGTTATCTTAGGTGGAGAAGACTTTGAAAATGCAGACTTTGATGTAAATAAATTCTTTGGCCCAGATCAAGAAACATTATTAGCAAGTAGAGTAGTTGAAGCTTCTGTTGTAAATACTATTGAAACAGAAATGGCAGCAGGTGGAAGTTTAGAAAATAAACTTGTAACACCTGATGGTTTTGGTACTGAAGATTGGTATGGTGAAGACGGAGAATTAGTTAAATTCTTAAATGCTATTGAAATTATCCTTGGTGGAGACGACTTTGAAAATGCAGACTTTGATGTAACTAAATTCTTTGGCCCAGATCAAGAAACATTACTAGCAAGTAGAGTAGTTGAAGCATCTGTTGTTAATACGATTGAAACAGAAATGGCAACTGGTGGAAGTTTAGAAAATAAACTTGTAACACCTGATGGTTTTGGTACTGAAGATTGGTATGGTGAAGACGGAGAATTAGTTAAATTCTTAAGTGCTATCGAAATTATCCTTGATGGTGATGATTTCGAAAACGCAACATTTGATGTTAATAAATTCTTTGGTCCAGATCAAGAAACACTATTAGCAAGTAGAGTAGTAGAAGCATCAGTTGTAAATACTATTGAAATTGAAATGGAAGTAGGCGGAAGCTTACATGATAAATTAGTTAAACCTGCAGGATTTACTGATGAAGACTGGTATGGTGAAAACGGTGAATTAGTTAAATTCTTAGCTTCAATTGAAAAGATAATTGGACCTAATGATTTATCAACTGCTACATTTGATGTAGATACAATATTAGGAGAAGACCAAGAAGTTATCCTTGATTCTAGAGTAGTAGAAGCAAGTGTAATTAAACATATTGTTGATGAACCTAAGATTAATACACCTACTGATTCATCAACTTATTACTACTTAACTGATGGACCAATTGTTTGGGAAAGATCATTTAGTGGTGAAACAGTGACTGATGAAGGTGAATTAAGAAGATTCTTAACAGGTATTAGTGAGTTAATTGGACCTAATGATTTCGCAAGTTATACATTTACTATGGATAACATGTTAGAAACTAATTTTGAAGAAGTTCTAAAATCTAGAGTATTAGAAGCTACTATTGCAGATACTATTAGTGAACTTGTTGGTGTTGGTGGAGTATTAGATGGATTCATCTTAGAACCTGCATCACATGGTGGATATCAATGGTTCTACCATCAAACAAGTGTGAACCCTGTTAGAAATGGTACTTACCAAATAGAAGAAGGAAATATTCAAAAATCAGACTTAGAAGGATTCTTAATTGCGATTCAAGCAATGGATGATGCTGGAGTTAACTTTAATACTATTAATCTAAATACTATTAAAAATTCATCATCTTCAGAAGAACTTGCATCTGCTCTATGGGATCATTCAAGAGTATTAAATGGTTCGATTGAAACAATGCTTAATAAAGTACTAGATGAAGCTTCTGTACCTGAAAATCCTCCATTTGGATTCAGATTTGGTAGTGAACCTGGTCAATATAGTATTGAAACTAAACAAGATGTAATTGATGGAATCAATATGATAAAAATGATACCATAGACCATAGAGTTGGAAAATTAGATAAAGACAACTTTACAAATGTTCTACTTTATAATATAATAGTAGTAGAAAAGGAGGAATGTTTAATGAAATTAATACTAGCTATAGTTTCTAATGATGATGCATCGGTATTAATGAAGGAACTAGTTAAAGAGAAATTTTCAGTTACAAAATTAGCATCTAGTGGGGGCTTATTAAGAAAGGGTAATACTACTCTAATGATAGGTTCTAGGGATGATGATGTCGATAAAGTAGTAGATATAATTACTAAGTTTTCGAAGACTAGAAATGAATTAGTGCCTAGTTCTGTAATAAGTGATATTGGTATCATTCCTTCAACACCACTAGAGGTTACTGTTGGTGGAGCTACTATCTTTATTGTAGATGTAGAAAAGTTCAAAAAGATTTAAAAACAAAGTCTGCTTATCATACAAGATAAGCAGGCTTTTTGTTTTATGGTTATTTTCTTATTTAGAAAAATTATAAATAATGTTGCAAACAATACTTATTTTTGTTATAATTATATACGATTAGAAAATGAGGTGAGACTTCTGAAGAGGGCATTACTTTGGACTGTATTTGGAATATTGGTGCTATTATCTTTATTCATTGGAGTAAGGTCCTTTGGGTTAATTGATATTATTAGATTAGAAGCAGAAGCATTAACTTTACTTTTTAAAAGTAGATTTCCTAGAACTATAAGTATCATTTTTGCAGGAGTCGGTATGAGTATTAGTGGACTTATAATGCAACAATTATCACGAAATAAATTTGTATCACCTTCAACTGCGGCAACTTTAGATTCTGCAAAATTAGGGGTATTAATTGCAATGATTTTGTTTGTAAGTTCTTCAATATTTACTAGACTTATAGTTGCATTTATAGTTTCAATGGTTGGGACTTTTTTATTTATGAGGTTTACTTCAAAAATAAAAGCTAAAAATATGTTGCTTATTCCCTTAATAGGAATAATTCTTGGAACTGTAATTGATTCTATAACAACATTTATTGCTTATAGATTTGATTTAATTCAAACTTTAAATTCTTATATGGTTGGTGATTTTTCTTTAATTATTGCAGGTAGATATGAA
>JBAYTA010000086.1:0-7341 GCA_041675865.1 Bacilli bacterium
CAGGGGTGCGTAAAAATAGGTCAAGGGTGCGTAAATTCTCGCTAGGGGTGCGCAATTGTATTAAAATAGGTTACACAACCCATGAGAATTAATTAGTTTGATGCAAAAGCGTCAAACTTTTTTTATTTGGCAGATAAGGAATATTTCCCTTTATTCCATTTCTGCGACATTTTAATTTGAGTATAAAGAAGTGTCAAAAGTATCATTTTATATGATTCTGATAGTTTTGGTGGTTACAATTTAACGATTAACTACGATTTAACGATTACTTTTTAGAATTTATAGTGACTGGTTGAAATCCCTTCATGGCGGAAATTGGTGAACCATAGGGTAATTTTAATAGTTATTTCAAAAAAGGATGATATCAGTTATTAAATTGGATTGTCGTTTGCATCTAAAAAAAGTCTATATAAGGGGATATTTAAAGCGTCAGCTATTTTTATTAATACATCAATAGTTGCAGCATGAGTGCCAAGTTCTATTCTTCCATAATATGCGCGAGAAATACCAGCATAATCTTCCATTTCCGATTGAGTATAACCAGTCTCTTGCTTTCTTATTCTTGCTATATTTTGTCCTAGTCTATATCTGTATTCGAGATTTTTATTAATTTTTTTCTCCATAACCATCACCAATATAATTTTATCATGTTTTTTTCATTAACGCTATATATCACGTTGCGATGATAATAAAAAGCAGATATAATTAAGGTGCATGAGGGAATCCTGTATGCAAATAAAGCCACTGCTTGGCTAATAAAATGAAGCAGAGAATGGAGAAATGTTATGAAAAACAAAATGGAACTAAAGTTTAAGGTTTCCAGCTTTAGAAAAATTCCTAATCCGTACATAAGATCGGATAATACAGGTGAAACCAAACCAGAAATGTATGTGCTGATTTGTGATGTTAAAGATTTGCCTTCTGATATCCCAATGGACACAAATCCTAGAATGCAAAATGAAAAGACAAAAGTAGCAAAAAAAATACAGTCATCACTAACAAATCACACCGAAAGAAACTTTTATTTACTTAATAGAGGGATGCTATTATCAGCAAAATCAGTAACGTATAATAATGCGGATAACGTTGTATCGGTATTATTTGAGGACTCAACTGTTCATGGTAATGTCGACGGTGGACACACCTATACTATTATTAAAAACTTTAGAGAGCAGCTAGAAGAAGGAGAACAATACGTAAAAATTGAAGTTCTAACTGGCATTGAAGATATGTTTGAACAGTTAGCAGCAGCAAGAAATACATCAGTTCAAGTTACAGATCAAACAATAGCTGAATTAGAGAACAGGTTTGAATTGATTAAAGATGCATTTAGAAACGAAAGATTTTATAGTGATATTAGCTATAAACAAAATGATATTAAAAGAGTTGATGTTGGTGATATTTTAGCCATTTTAAATTTATTCAATATAGATAAATATCCAACCGATAAATTATCACCGTTACCAATAAACTCATATTCAAGCAAAAAGTCATGTAGTGATCATTATATAGAAGAACATAAAAAGTATTCAGATGACCAAACACTAAACCCTTATTACAAAATGATGGGTATTATGCCAACTATCGCCAAATTATATGATGAATTAGAAAAAAACATGCCAATATATTATAAAGGGGATGCCTCAGGAGTCAAAAAATATGGAGCAGTTACCGGTGTAAGTATGGTTAAGCCTAAAAAACCAAAGTATAAATCTAAATTCTATGAACACGATATGGATTATAGTACACCTAATGGTTTTATATATCCCATTTTAGGAGCTTTTAGGGCTTTAGTTAGGGAAAATAATGGCAAATATGAATGGATAACTGAACCGATTTCTGTTTTGAATGAATTAGGGAGTGACTTAGTGGCAAGCACAATTCAAATGTCGCGTGATTTGGGGAACAACCCAAACGCAACAGGGAAAAATAGTAACTTGTGGCAAACATTGTTCATGCAAGTTAAAATGAAAACAATGACACCAATGTGAATAGGAGGAACAACTAAATGATCGATATTAACGAAGTTTTATCTATTTACAAAGAGTCACAAATTGACGAGTTACTAAAAAAATATACAGGTTTTGATTTAAATGAAAAAAGTCTATCATATGATAAAATAAAAAATCACTATAAATTTTTAGGTGGGAATGAGTCTAACGGCTCAAACACAGGACAGTTGACAAATGGTGAAAAAGGTCTTGTTGAAAGGATAACTAATGCTATAGATGCAGTTATTGAAAAACAAAAACAGGTTAACGGAATTGTATCTCCTAGAACAGCAAATTCTGTAATTAGAAGAGCATTCCCAAGCTACTATAATAATATGCAAGATGTAATGAATGATAGTGCTAATCGTTCAATTGCTAAAGATGCGGAAGATCAAGTAATTTTGGTGGTTAATGATGGTTCAAGATCTAACAAACCAACTATAGATATCATAGATAAAGGCACTGGTTTGTTGGGTTCTGAATTTGATAAGACAATTTTATCAATTAATCATGGAAACAAATTATCAAGAGATAAATCATACTTAATTGGTGCATTTGGCCAGGGGGGATCAACTTCACTTCCTTTCACATATGCCACAATAATAATGTCAAAGAAAGATAATCAAATTTCTTTCACAATTATAAAAAGTGTTGAATTAATAGACTTTAAAAATATTGTTTATGTTTATATGACAATTAATGATTTAATCCCAGAAGTAGACTTTAGTAACTTTGAATCCGAAGATAAATACTTAAACGATTTTATAAACAACTCTGATTCGGGAACAATTGTTAGAATGGTTGAATCAGAAATTTCAAAAAGATTTAGAGACAATGAAGTTACGAAACCAGGAATGTTGGGCGATTATCTTAATACAGAGCTATTTAATGTAGGACTCCCCGTTAAAGTAATAGAAAACAGAGAAAGTTATAAAGGGAATGTCCATTTACAAAACAGATCTATTTATGGCTCACAATTAAAATTAAAAACATCAAGAAGATACTTGAAAAAAGATTATTCTGGAACTATTAACATTGAACATAACAATCGCGGATATAATGTTGATTATTATGTATTGTTACCTAATGACGAAGACAAATGGGGAAGTGACTCAGAATGCAGAAAAGTATTCGAGCAGTTTAACGTTTACTATGATCCTATTATTTATACTGTTAATGGGCAGACCATTACTACTGAAAGATATACCAGATTAAATAATGCAGGCCTAAATTTTTTAAGATATAGGCTCTTGGTTGTTATTGATTTAGATATTTTAGAAACAGAAAAATATCGATTTTTCACTACAGATAGGTCAAGAATTGTTAATAGTGATTTAACTCGAGGATTCTTAGACAAAGTCATAAAAGCTCTAGCTACAACAGAAAAGCTTGTTGAAATAAATGGAATTATAGGAGAGAAATCAGTATCATCGTCAATAGATCAGAGTTTATTAGACGAAGTTTCAAAACAAGTAAAAAATGAATACAGTAAATTTCTAAAAACTGGAGTATTGCTTCCAGGTAGACCTGGTCGACATTACAGTCCGCAACCAGAAGAGATATTTGAAGATCATATTGTTTCTTTAGATATCACATCCACAAAAAGAGAATTTTATAAGGACGAAAATGTGATATTTATTGTTACAACTAAAGCACAGAAACATATTAATGAATCGGCAATAATTAATGCATTTATAAATGGGAATAGTTATACAAATCTACAAAGAAATTTTATGAATGGTAGAATCCAATATTCGATAAATGCAGGAGCTTTAAAGCCTGGAGTATATGATATAGAATTTATATACTTTAAAAATGATTCTTTTTCATTAAAGTCTGAAAAAGTTGTATTTGAGGTAACTACAAGTAAGACTCCAGAGAAAACAGATAACAATCCAACTAAAACATTAGACTTAAATATAATTATTGTTGATGAAGCCACATTGATTTGTGATGTTGCTAGAGACCAAGTAAATAAAAAAATAGACATTAAATTGTGTTTAGATTCAGATCAGCTTAGAAGTGAAGTTTATGGATATTCAGCTTCGTCAGATTCAATTTCAAAAATTAAAAATAGAATTATAAAACCAATAGTTTTATTTGCATTGTTTTATGGTGAATATTATGATGACATTGAAAATGATGAAGAAAAAAATAAAGTTATTTTATCTTTCATTAAAGCCTTCGTTAGCTCAGTTGATGATAGACTTGTTTAATTATTAATGGTACGTTAATTTTAAAAATATATAATTTAGGTTTGACATCATAGTGTTGAACCTTTTTTGTATATAAAGAATACTAACTTTCTTCCGTTTTTACTTATCATTTAAACTAGTGTATCAAGCGTATAAAAACCTAGCATTATCATTTTGGCTAAATAAGTATAAAAATTTTCACTTTAAAATTAAAATATTATTTGCTGTGTATTTTAATACACATTATGCTATAATGTTTTTGGGTGATTAACATGTTATTAGAATCTTTTGGAAATAGACTTAGAACGATTAGAGAAAATATAGGAATATCTCAACTTAAACTATCTGAATTAACAGGAGTAATGAGGGACCAAATTTCAAGAATCGAAAATGGACAAATCAATCCAACTTTAGAAACTGTTTATAAGCTAAGTACAGCTTTGGAAACGCCATTATCGGATTTGTTCGATTTTTCTATTGACGATAATATTGTCTTTAAACAATACAAGATTAAGCCTTTTGTTAAATGGGCCGGTGGTAAGACTCAGTTACTAGATAAAATAAAGGAATTAATGCCTAAAGAGTATGGGACATATTATGAGCCATTTTTAGGCGGTGGTGCTTTATTTTTAAATCTAACTCCTAATAAAGCTGTTGTTGCAGACTATAACAACGAATTAACATCAGCTTTTTCGTCATTTAAAAATAGTAATGATTATCAAACAATGATAGCCGAATTGATTAAACATGAAGAGAATCATAATGAAGATTACTATTATGAAGTTAGAGAAATGGATAGAGATGAAAACTATAGTAAACTTCCCAATCCAATAAAAGCTGCAAGATTAATTTATTTAAACAAGGCTTGTTTTAATGGTCTATATAGAGTTAACTCAAAAGGGTACTTTAATGTTCCTTCAGGAAAGAAAGAAGTTGTTAAAGCCTATCAACCTGAACTGTTTGATGATTTACATGAATATTTAAGCAACTCAAATATTACTATCTTAAGTGGTGATTTTGAGAAAGCAGTAGAAACAGCTAAAAAAGGAGATTTTGTTTATTTCGATCCACCATATGATACTTTTGATGAACAAAACAACTTCACAACATATACAAAGGATAGTTTTGGCAAAGAAGAACAAATGAGATTATCTAATGTATTTAAACGATTAGATAAAAAAGGTGTTTATATAATGTTAAGCAACCACAATACCGATTTTATTAATGAGTTATACGGGGAATTTAATATAGAAGTCGTTCATGCGAGAAGAAATATAAATTCAAAAGGTAGCGGTCGAGGTACAGTTGAAGAGGTAATTATAACTAACTATTAAGAGGTGTCTAATGGATTTGAATATACCAAAGAAAAATTTATTCTTTAAAGAGAATAGTTTCCAATTACTATTAGGAGACTCTTTTTCTTTGCTTAAAAAGATACCGGAAAAATCAATTGGTATGATTTTTGCCGATCCACCTTATTTTTTATCTAATGGAGGTATTTCTGTTCAATCAGGTAAAATGGTTTCAGTCAATAAAGCTACTTGGGATATGGGCATGAAAACAGAGGATAAACTTGAATATAACCGTAGTTGGATAAAAGAATGCAAAAGAGTCTTAAAAGATGATGGGACTATTTGGATTAGCGGCACAATGCATAACATATATTATGTTGGTGTAGCTTTAGAATTAGAGGGATTTAGCATTATAAACAATGTAACTTGGCAAAAGACTAATCCGCCACCAAACATCTCCACAAGGGCGTTTACACACTCAACTGAGACTATTCTTTGGGCTAGGAAACAATTAACACCCAAGAAAAAAGGCAAACATTTATTTAACTATCAAGATATGAAAGAAATTAATGGCGGCAAACAGATGAAGGATGTATGGCAGTTTTCATTAACACCTAAAAGAGAAAAACAAGCAGGTAAGTTTCCGACACAAAAACCTCTTGCCTTACTTGAGAGAATTATCTTATCTTCGACTAAAGAGGGGGACTTAATCCTTGATCCTTTTAATGGAAGTGGAACAACCGGTATTGCTGCTTATAGTCTAAATAGAAGATATATTGGTGTTGATTTAGAAAAAGAATATTTAGAACTTACAAAAACACGCTATAATATAATAAAGGATTAGGTGATAAAATGAGAAAAGGTGGAGTTGGTGGAGCTAACACCTTAACTGGGTTAGAGTTTGAAACGAAAACAGACTTTGTTACTTTTTTAAATTCATTAGACGGTTATGAATTGAAAAAAAATAAAAATATGAGAGGTAAAAGTGCTTTTTATAATATTTTCTATGAAAAAAAATTTGTTGGACATATATTTCAACAATATGGTTTATATTATTTTTTTGAGCAAGAAAATATAAACTGGGAAGACTACTGGTCAAAAAAGCTTTATCCTGATGATGCTATTTTTGTTTTAACGGACAATAAGGTTTATATAATAGAAAAAAAATATCAAGAAACTGAAGGTTCAGTTGATGAAAAATTACAAACAGCCGATTTTAAATATAAGCAATATAAAAGAATATTTTCTTTATTAAACATAGATGTTGAATACGTTTATCTTTTGAATGATTGGTTTACCAAAGATAAATATAAAGATACTCGTGATTATATTAATTCGGTAGGTTGCTCTTTTTATATAAATTATATTCCTTTCAAAAAATTTGGGCTACCAATACCTAAAGGAGTAAAATAGAATGAAAAGAAATTTTAATGAATGGTTAAATAAGTTTATTGACAATGTAGCTGACTGGCGATATTATACTGACTTTCCCAAGGTATATAATAATGTTGATGCCATTAAGGTAGAATTAAATTTATTAAATAGTTTGATTAATTCAAAAGATATTGAGAATGATTTTAGAAACTTAGTTACCAAATATCCTGAAGTATTAAAAGCTGTTCCTATCTTGATAGCTAAAAGAGGAAGCGAAGTTAGGATAGTAGATAAAGGTAAAGATAAAAACTTTAATTTTAATAAGTTAAACTATACTATTGATGAGTATGTGTATTTCATGGATAAGACTGGTCTTTTTGATTTACTATCAAATCATATTATTTCTGATCTTTTAGATTATGTTAAGGGTGTTGAAGTAGGTCTTGACAGTAATGCAAGAAAAAATAGAACCGGTAAGGCAATGGAAAA
>JBAYTA010000087.1:0-7336 GCA_041675865.1 Bacilli bacterium
AAGAAACCTCACAAAACAATATTATATAGTTAAATTATACTATAAATGTTATAAAAAGTCAATAGTTAATATAATTCCATGATAGAAACAAAAAAGGCTGCTGACTTTGTCAACAACCTGAGTGGTGAAAAATTCACCACTTTTTTATTTACCTAAACAGAATTTTGAAAAAAGTTCATCTAGCAATGCATCTGGATTATCTTCTCCAATAATTTCACCAAGTGCTTTCCAAGCTAGAGTAAGGTCTATATTTATCATATCAATAACTTGATTTTCCTTTGAAGAAATAAGCGCATGTTCTAAATTATTTCTTGCTTCTTTTAGTTTCGCTATTTGTCTTGCGTTTCCTAAATAAGTTGAATCTATATTAGTTATATTTGATATATTTGTTACTTCTTTTATTTTGGATTCTAATCTATCAATATCGTTTTGGTTAAATGTGGAAATCAATAGATAATTATCTAATATAGAAAGATCTATTTTTTGATCCAAATCTTGCTTGTTTACAACAATAATTCTTGATTTATTCTTTGTCTTTTCTAAAATTTCTAAGTCTTGTTGATCTAATTCATTGCTATAATCAAAGACTAAGATTATCAATTCAGCATCATTAATAACTGCTTTTGTTTTTTCTACCCCAATCTTTTCTACAACATCACTTGTTTCTCTAATTCCTGCAGTATCAATTAAGTTTAAGATAACTCCACCTACACTAAAAATTCCTTCCACAACATCTCTTGTTGTTCCAGCGATATCTGTTACTATAGCTTTATCTTCTCTTAATAATGAGTTAAGAAGCGATGATTTTCCAACATTTGGTTTACCAATTATAGCTGTTTTGATTCCTTCTTTAATTACTTGTGAAGCTTCACTCTTTTCAATTATATTATTTACTTTAACTAATAAGTCACTAATAACAGGAATTATTATCTCTGTTGTTATTTGTTCTTCATCTTCATATTCAGGATAATCAATATTAACCTCAATTCTTGCAATACAAGTTAGGACTTCTGATCTAAACCCTTCAATTAGTTTTTTAATATCTCCCCTTAAGCCAATATTAGCAAGTTTTAAACTACTTTTAGTTCTTGCATCAATTATATCACTTACAGCTTCTGCTTGGGTTAAATCAATTCTTCCATTCATATATGCTCTTTTTGTAAACTCACCAGGTTCTGCTAAGCGAGCTCCATTTAAAAGAAGAAGTTCTAGTATTTTATTCGTGACAAAAATCCCACCATGACAACTTATTTCCACAACATCTTCTCTAGTAAAAGTTTTCGGTGCTCTAAAGACTGTTAATAGTACCTCATCTATAATTTCGCCTTCATCTACTATATGACCATAGTGGACTGTATGGGATTTTACTTTATTTAAATTTTTACCTTTAAATAATTTATTGGCAATTTCTATTGCTTCATTACCGCTCATTCTTACAATAGATAGTGCTCCTTTTCCAAAAGCTGTAGAAATAGCAGCAATTGTATCTAACATTCGTTTCTCCTATTCTTCATTTTCTAAGAAATAGATATTAAATACGGGTTCACCGTCTTCATATACTATATCTCTTAAGAAAAATATATAAGTATTTTTACTAATAATCATATCATTGCCTGTGGTTGCGAAATGATCATAATTTATATTTAAACCAGCATATTTAGCTGATCTACTAACTAAATCTGTACAGTAATATGTATTTGCTCTATTAAAAATAAAACTGTAATTATAGCCTTTCCCCAATTGTTGGTCTGCATACTCTACCATTTTATCTCTTTGTTCTTCGGTAGTATCTTTAATTCTTACACCTACAATTACTGGAGTTTCAATATCTTCTATATATCTATACCAATCATTTGTTCCTTCTATAACTACATTCTTCCCTGGAGTTCCAGAATTCCCAACAACCTCATACATTCTTGAGCCATCATCAACAGAATTCATCGAGGAGTGTCCCACATAAAAATTACTTGCTAAGAAACCTACTAATGGATCTAAAACAGGAGTCCCTCGCATTGGATTTCTATTTGTAATAATAACATCTGTTTTAGAGCCAATATTCCTTTTTGAATTAATATCAAAAGTATACCTTGATACATCTTCATATTCATATTCTTTACTTACTTTATAATAATGAACATTCTTTTGAATAGGATCCTCTCCAACATAAATCGCTCTTTCTTTAAAGTCTTCAATTTGGTTAATTATTATTGCT
Organism: Bacilli bacterium; assembly: GCA_041675865.1. Lineage (GTDB taxonomy): Bacteria > Bacillota_I > Bacilli_A > ML615J-28 > CAG-698 > DUVT01. The sequence continues at coordinate 2,213 of JBAYTA010000087.1, forward strand.
TTTTCATAATACCCATTTGTAATAAAAATAATTGCTAAACCGATTATTATTAATAGAGTATTTACAAAAATTTTTAATACTTTTTTATTTATCATATTATTTCTCCAGTTTACTTATGTATATTATACAAGGATTTGTCTTTTTTTTCAACTTTTTAGAAATTAAAAAATAATTATATCTTTATTATATTTCCAAACTATGGTATAATTTAATTAATCAGTTTAGGAGGTTCAAAAATATGAATGACTTGCCGTTAGTAGAGATGCAAGCGCTTGCATCAAAAAAAATTAATTTGCATGAATTCCCTATTGAATTTGTTTCAGAATTCATTTACAATTCGCTTTCTTTTGAAACACAAAACCTTACTCTAGAAGAGGTTTCAAAAGTAGTTCAAGATGAACAGGTTGATCTAGAAGAGAAGAAGGTACTTAAAATTAAAAACTATAAGAACGCATTTATGTTTATAGTTGATTTAGCAAAGAATAAAAAGGAACTTGATGAAAATACGTTAAAAGACATTCATGAAATGCTTATGAATGAAGTCAATATAGGTGGGTTGTATCGTAATGTAGATATTTCCATTAAAGGTTCAAACCATACTCCACCAGGACACTTGAAAGTTTATGACCGTATGAAAAAATACTTCGATAAAGTCGAAGAATACAATGATGATGTTTTAGCAAAAGCAGCATTTAGTTTATTACAATTAGATAAAATCCATCCTTTTTTAGATGGAAATGGTAAACTTGCACGCATGGTTTTAAATTATCATTTATTATATAATGGTCTTGCACCAGTTGTATTTCCATTTAATGAAAAAGAACATTACTTTAATTGCATCGAGGAATTTAAAGTTAATAAAAATATTGAATGCTTTAAAGAGTATATAACAAAACTAGAGAAAGATGCACTTAGCATTTAAAGAAAATCCCTGAATTTTATCAGGGATTTTTATTATTCTTTATTACTATTTGAAAAATTTGGTTCAATAATTAAAAATCTATTTGGTGCTTCACCTACAGAATAAGTTTTAATATTTTTCCAAGATGATAGCTTATTATGAATAATTTTTCTTTCGTAAGAGTTTAAGTGATCAAGTTGAATCTTTTGTTTTGTTCTAGATACTTGTTTTGCGAAATTAATAGCCATTGTTTCTAGATTTTTTTCGCGACGTCTCTTATATCCGCCAACATCAACAAAAACAGTTTTTAATTCTTCACCTTCGTAGTGATTATTCACTACAATATTAACTAAAGTTTGAAGAGCAAGTAAACTTCTAGCGTTTTTACCAATTAGATAACCATTTAAATCACCAGCTTCTACGTTGAATTCTACATTATTTCCTCGAACTTTTTTCTCGATGAATCCTTGAATATTATTATTATCTAGAATCATTTGAATATATTCTTTTCCTCTAGTAATACCATCAGCATCTATAACAGCTTCTACAGATATTTTACCACCAATACCTAAGAATCCTTTTTTCTCATTAACTATTGTGAAAGTAAGTTCAGATTCGTTTACTTTAAAATCTTCAACAGCTAATTTTTTAGCTTCTTCTAAAGTCTTAACTTCATATAATTTTCTACGCATATATTTCTCCTTACATCTTTGCCTTTAGTTTTTCCATACGCGATTTACTGCGTTTGTGTCCAATATAACCTTGTAAAGTAGTATAAAGGTTACCAACTAACCAATATAGACCTAAAGCCGCTGTACTATTGTAAACAAAAACCATCATCATGATACTCATACCATACATCATAAATTTCATAGTCATTTCAGTTTGTTTTTGTACATCTGTTGGTTGTGGTTGACGATATGCTGGAACATTTGATTGTTGTTCAGCTTTTGCTTTCTTTTGTCTTTGTTGCATTAAAAATTGGCTTATAATTTGTGTTATACCAACAACTGCTGCAAGAATGATAACACCCCATGTTTGATAAGTTCCAGCTTCTGTACGTCCTAAAAATAAATCTATTCCTAAGAATCTAGTACTAAATTCACCAAAATTAAATGTGAATTCTTCGCTTACCGTTAGAGGTATTCTTTGTAGAGTTTCATAGAATGCAATAAAAATCGGAAATTGAACTAATGGTAGTAGACATCCACCAAAACCAACACCATGTTTCTTATATAGTTGCATCATTTCCATTTGTTTTCTTTGCATTGATTCTTGATCTGTTTTACCAGCATATTTAGCTTCTAGTTTTGCTTGTTCTGGACCCATTAATTGCATTTTTAAACTTAAGTCATTTGTTTTTGCATAAATTGGCCAAGCAAGTGTTCTTACAATTAATGTAGATATAATAATTGCTATTCCATAATATCCAAAACCAATAAACTTACCAGTAGCATACATTAATGCAGCCATTGGCCAAACTAATATATCCAATAAGCCTGTCCATCCTTGAATTGGGGTCATATCCTCACGAGATCTGCCACATCCTGATAGAACAAGTAGAAGAACTAAAACAACGACAACAACTAAGTATTTTCTAGTTTGTTTTTTCATTTTTACTCCTTAATATCCTTTTAATCAAGTACGCTAATTGTACTTCCTTTTCGGAAAATGTTAAATCACCTACACTTATTTTTGCTACTATTAACATTTTTATGTTTCCTAAACTTTCTAAATGATTCCTAACTATTTCTTTAATAGTTCTTTTTTCATAATTTTTCTTCACAGCTGTTTTAAATTTTTTAGAAACGGAGATTGCAATCTTAGGTAGCTCTTCGTTAGTTATTTGATAATAAATTGCATAGTATTTATTACCTACACTAAGTTTCTTTTTCAATAACTTCTCTATTTCATATGTTTTTTTAAGGCTGTATTTTCTATTCATTTTATTTCACCTAATAAACAAAACAAAAAGACCACAAAACAAAAAAATTTTTTTGACTTACAAGTGGTCCTAGAATTTCGATTTTATTTATGCAGTTAATACTTTTCTACCCTTACGGCGTCTTCGAGCTAAGACGTTTCTTCCACCAACAGTAGCCATTCTTGCTCTGAAACCGTGAGTCTTACTACGTTTACGCTTATTAGGTTGGAATGTTCTTTTAGACATATTCGCTCCTCCTATTAATATATAAAACTATGCTTTACTATTATATTATAAATGACAATTTAAGTCAAGAAAATTATTTAGATATTTTTTAAACATTTTAGATAAATAAATCACTTAGTAGTATTCTTGCTTTAATTTCAACTTTTTCTCCATCGTTATTATATATAGCAAAATTTAAATAAAGATAAAGCATATCCATTTCCTTATATATATAATTGTTATTAATAGATAATGGGAATTCGTTCTTATTATAACCATAAACACCTAAGAAAGGATAAATTCTTACTTCACTTGAAATAAGATATGTTTGAAAGTCCAAATGTAAATCTTCATTTGCATTTATTTCAAACTCTAAATTATATTTTTCCTCATCTTCAGTATAATTTATCTTAAGTTCAATTAAATCACTTATAAATTCATCTTTATATTTAGTTACATCTTTTGCAGATATATTTATAAACTTCTCATAAAAATTATGGTTTTGTTCACCTTCAAGCTCTATAAAAAACTCGCTAAAACCATTCCCTCCTATATTTGTATTAAATATAAGTTGATCAACTTGAGGAATACTAACAGGATGCTTTGATTTATAGGTAGTCTCTTCGCCTAGTAAATTAACTATATCTAAAGTATAATTTACTTCTTGTAGGTTATTAGTTTTACTCAAAAGATGAATAAACATATTAAATCTTGTTGTTTCTTCCAATTCATCTTCAAAATTATAAATTAAATTTGTACTAGGTTGGATTACTAAATATGCTGATAATTCTTCATTATTAATAATATGTTCTTTGTTTTTTTCTTCATCAATACAACTTGATATAAAGAGAAGTAGTACAGTTATTATTAATATATAATATAGTTTTTTATACATAGTTTTCTCTTTTCTTTATTATTTTCAATAAAAGGAGTTATATTAAAACTCCTTATTTTCATTTATTTTTCAATTTCTGTTTTAAAAAACAATTCACTAACTTCTCCAGTTTCTCCATCTGTATAAACTAATCTAGAATATACCCAACTAGCATTTGCTACTTTTTTAGTGTGAATGTTTTTTTGTTCAAAGTTTGAACTGTGACGGAAGTTATATAAACCAATATATGGGAGGATCTGATTATCATCTGTTACTATCCATGATTGATAATTAATATGATAAGGTTTAGTTTTGTCATTAACAGTAATTGATAACTCAGATTTATGTTCAGTATTATCTGATGTACTATTTTCAATCTTTAAGTTTACAATAACTAAATCATTATAACTTCCAAAACCATACTTAGATAATTCGTCTTTAGTAAGTTTTAGTGTGTTTTCACTTAATTTTAGTGTCTTTATTTCTTCAACTTCATCTACAGTTATTCTATATCTCACTTTCATAAATAACTTATCAAGCGATGAGTTCTTTAATGAAACTTCCTTAGAATATGTGTGTCCACTTATATCTGTATAATAAGTATTTGAAGTATAGAGTTTGTTATCGTTTCTTCTTGCATTTTCAATATAATATCTTACTAAACCATTACTATCAAGCCCACTATAAGCAAATTTGATAATTCTTACCTTTGATCCATACATTGGTCTTACATAGGAATATAGTTTTGTATTTGTTATATACTTATTAGAATCTTCGCTTTCTTTAACTGAACTACCAATAAGTAATGCATAAGGATTGATTTCATCATTATGTGTACTTAAACTATAATCAGGAATATCTTGATAACTTCTATCGGGAAAAACAGCACTTACAGATACAAATAAAACTGTTCCGTACAATATAAAAATTAAAAATATTGATAGGATATTTAGTTTGTTAGGAAAGTATACAATTTTTTCTAGATTGTTTTGTTGTTGTTTTACTTTTTTACTTTTATTATTCATATTAGGAAGCTATTTATAGCTTTTCCTCCCTTCTAGTTTTTGCTAATACCTATTCTATCACAAAATTCTCTATTTTCCAATATTATTTGAATTTTTCTCCTCTTTATTTTTTACACATTTCTACATGTGGAAAACTTATACATATTTTTTGATTATTTATCAAAAAGTTTTAAAC